>JBNLVK010000067.1:0-15252 GCA_050618055.1 Myxococcota bacterium | reverse complement strand
CGCGGAGATGCCGAGGCCGCGACGCGGACCCGGAGCCCGGGTCCGCGCACGCCCCTAGTGACGCCGCGCGTGGCGCCGTCCCGCGCGGTCGAGGCGGCGGTCGATGCGGTCGCCCCTGCGGTCGAGGCGGCGGTCGACGCGGTCGCCCCTGCGGTCGAGGCGGCGGTCGATGCGGTCGCCCTTGCGGTCGAGGCGGCGGTCGATGCGGTCGCCCTTGCGGTCGAGGTGACGGGAAAGGCCGGGCCTGCCCGCCTCGGCCGCGCGATCCGAGCGGCGGTCGAGCCGCGCGTCGATGCGGTCGCCCTTGCGGTCGAGGTGGCGGTCGATGCGGTCACCCTTGCGGTCGAGGCGGTCCTCGACGTCGGCCTGGGCGGCCGCCGCCGCGAAGAACATGCCGGTCACGGTGAGGGCCGCGAGAATCCACTTGCGCTGCATGTCGGTCTCCTTCTTCGATGCGATCCACGGGATCGTCTCCCCATCGAACACGGCGCCGCCCGAGGGGTTGCGCAGCGGCCGGTGCGCCGGCGCTTTCCCGTGGCGACCCGGGCACTTCCGACGCCCGCTGCACGCGCAGGTCCGACGCAGCGCGGTGCTAGGCTGCCCCCGTGCGACCGCTCCGGATGCTGCTCGCGCTGGCCCTTGCGCTGGCCCTTGCGCTGGCCGGCCTCGCCGTCCTCGCCCTGCTGGCGGCGCTGCTCGTCTCCCAAGGGGTGGGCGGACGGCGGCACCCGCGCGGCCCGGTGGCGTCGGAGCCGGTTCCCGCGGCGGCGGTGGCCGCGCGCGGTCAGGCCACGCGCCGCATCCTGTTCGGCGACCTGCACGTCCACACCACCTACTCGGCCGACGCCTTCGTCTTCAGTTTGCCGCTGATGCAGGGCGAGGGGGCGCACCCGCCGGCCGACGCCTGCGACTTCGCCCGCTTCTGCGCCGAGCTCGACTTCTGGAGCATCAACGACCACGCCGAGCACCTGACTCCCTGGCAGTGGGAGGAGACGCGCGCGTCGATCCGCGAGTGCAACGCGGTGGCCGGCGATCCGGCGCGTCCCGACCTGGTCTCGTTCCTGGGCTGGGAGTGGACCCAGTCGGCGCCGCCCCGGGGGTTCGACCTGCCGGAGCGCCCGCACTACGGCCACAAGAACGTGATCCTGCTCGACACCGAGGAGGGTCGCGTGCCGACCCGGCCGATCGGCGCGGGCGCCGGCGGTCTCTTCTCGGCGGCGCAGGTGCCGCCCGCCGCCTGGATGGCGGTGCGCGCAAGCCTGGGCCTCTCCGACCCGACGCACCTGCGCGCCTACCTCGACTTCAACCGCTACAGCCGCGACGTGCGCGGACTCGAGGCCTGCGAGGAGGGCGTGCCGGTGCGCGACCTGCCGCCCGACTGCCTGGAGGGCGCGCCCACCCCCGAGGCGCTGTTCGCCAAGCTCGACGACTGGGGCTTCGAGAGCCTGGTCGTTCCCCACGGCACCAGCTGGGGCATCCACGCGCCGCCCGGCGCCACCCTCGACCCCCAGCTCGCGCCGGGCCAGCACGACCCGAGCCGCCAGCGCCTGTTCGAGGTGTACTCGGGACACGGCAGCAGCGAGCGCTTCGCGAATCTGCGCGACACGGTCACCGGCGCCGACGGCGCGCCCGCCTGCGCGCCGCCGGCCAACGGCTACCTGCCCTGCTGCTGGCGCGCCGGCGAGATCGTGCGCGAGCGCTGCGAGGATCCGGAAGGCGCGGCCTGCGAGGCGCGCGTGCGCGAGACGCGCCGGGCGTACCTGGCGGCGGGTCCGCCGCAGCAGTCGGTGGTGCCGGACACCGGGCCCGACGACTGGATCGAGTGCGGTCAGCTGGCCGGCGGCTTCCTGCCCGCCCTCGACTACCGGCCGGGCATGAGCGCCCAGTACGCGCTGGCCGCCCGCGATCCCGCCGCAGGCGGGGCCGGGGCGTTCCGCTTCGGACTGGTGGGATCGAGCGACAACCACAAGGCGCGGGCCGGAGCCGGCTACAAGGAGCGGGCGCGCAAGGCCTACGGCGACGCCTACGGCCTGCGCCAGGACGTGCGCGAGCGCCTGGGCGAAACCCTCGCGCGCATCGATCCGGGCGCCGAGCGCAACGCCTCCTACTACTACACGGCGGGGCTGGTGGCCGTGCACGCCGCCGGACGCGACCGGCGTTCGATCTTCGACGCGCTGCGCGCGCGCCGGGCCTACGGCACCAGCGGTCCGCGCATCCTGCTGTGGTTCGACGCGGAGACCGGCGACGGCGCGCCGCGGCCGATGGGGAGCGAGATCACGACGCGGCGCTCGCCGCACTTTGCGGTGCGCGCGCAGGGCGCGCAGGTGCAGCAGCCCGGCTGCCCCGAGCATACCCGGGAGCGCCTCTCCCCCGAGCGGCTGGCGACGCTGTGCCTGGGCGAGTGCCACCACCCGGGCGACGCGCGCCATCGCATCGAGCGCATCGAGGTCGTGCGCATCCGCCCGCAGACCGCCGCCCGCGAGCCCGTCGGTGAGCGCATCGACGATCCCTGGCGGGTCTTCCCGTGCGACGACGACGGCGCGGGCTGTACCGCGAGCTTCGAGGACCCCGACTACGACGGCCGCCACGAGCACCTCTACTACGTCCGCGCGCTCCAGGAGCCGACGCCGGCGGTGAACGGCGACCCCATGCGCTGCGAGCGCGACGCGGCCGGGCGCTGCCTGGCGGCCCGCTCCTGCCCGGCCAGCGGACCCGACTTCGACCCGGACGACGACTGCCTGTCGCCGGTGCGCGAGCGCGCCTGGTCGAGTCCGATCTGGCTGCTGCCCGGCGGCTGACGCCTAGCGCGTTCCCACCCCGCCCATGAAGTCGCCGCCGTCGCCCGGCGCCGCGATCTCGACCACGCGCTCGTCCACGTCGTCGTACTCGAGCCGCAGCGCGCGGGTCATGATGGCGTGCATCTCGTAGAGGGCGGTGATGTAGGTGAGCTCGAGGATGGCCTCCTCGGAGAGGTGCTGGCGCAGGCGCTCGAAGGTGACGTCCTGCACGCGACCGTTCTGGAGCACCAGCTCGTCCACATAGGCCAGCACCGCCCGCTCCTCGGGCGAGAACGCGTCGGATCCGCTCCAGCTGGGCAGCGCCTCGATCTGCGCCTCGGACAGCCCCACGTCACGGGCGGCCTTGCAGTGCTGGGAGAACACGAACTGGCTCTCGCGCAGGAAGCCGGCGCGGGCCTGGCCCAGCTCGCGCAGCTTCGGGTCGATCCGCCGGTCCTTGCTGCGGTAGAAGGCGAAGCCGGCCACGGCGTGGCGGAAGCAGTCGGGCACCAGCGCGAAGACGGTCCACCAGTTGCCCGGCGTGCCGGTGGCGGTGCCGGGCTCGGCCACCGGATCGCGCCCCTCGAAGAGCATGTCGTAGACGGTGCGGATGTCGTCGGGAACGTCGGCGCGCGGGACCTGTCGCAGGCGGGGCATGGCTTCCTCCGGTGTGGAGTGCCATGGTAGCCGGGCCGTGGACTTCGTGAGCCGGCTCCGGCCCTACCGCTTCCGCATGCTGCTGTGCGCGCTGGTCGGCATGCTGGTCGCGCGCGCGCTGCTGGACGACACCTGGCTCGCCACGCCCGTGCTGGTCCCGCTGAGCGGCCTCACCGTGGCCGGCGTGCTGTTCGCCCTCTCGGACCACCGCCTGGTGCTCTGGGTGGCGGCGTTGCTCGCGCTGCCGATCCTGGGCGCCGCCCTGGTCGGCGAGACCGCAACCCGCATGGAGAGCTCGGGCTTCCACGCGCCGCTCTTCTGCTTCGCCGCCCTGGCGCTCACCGGCCGGGTGCTGATGTCGCGGCGGGTGGACGCCGACACCGTGGCCGGATCGGTGTGCGCCTTCGTCACCATCTCGGTGGCGTTCGCCAGCGTGTTCACGGGCCTCGAGCTCGCGCGACCGGGCTCGTTCGCCTTCGTCGCCAGCCCGGACGAGACCGGCCTGTTCGGCACGCTCTCCTACTTCAGCCTGGTCACGATCACCACGCTCGGCTACGGCGACGTGACCCCGGTGTCGCCGATCGCGATCGCCCTGGTGACGCTCGAGCCGGTGGTCGGCGTGCTCTTCCTGTCGTTCGTGGTGGCGCGCATCATCTCGCTGGTGACGAGCGGCGGCGGGCGGCCCTTCGCGAGCGAGGGGATCGGGCTGGTGCGGCGTCCGGGCCGCTTCGAGCTGATCATCCTGTTCGCGGTGGCCGCCATCGCGATCACGCCCTTCACGACGGGCGAGGCGCGGCTGGGCATCCTGCTCCACGCGACCAGCACGGCCCTGCTGGTGGCGGCGATCTACGCCGGCGTGCAGGGGGCCATCGGTCGGCTGGTGAGCGTCGTGCTCGGCGTGCTGACCACGGTGCTGCGCTTCTGGCCGGGCATGGAGATCCCGGCCATGGCGCTCCAGCTGGCCTTCCTGACGCTGGTGAGCGGAGCGCTGGCCGTCTGGCTGGCGCGCAGCGACCGGGTGACCCGCGACATGCTGCTGGCGTCGATCAGCCTCTACCTGATCCTGGGCTTCGCCTTCTCCAGCGCCTTCTCGCTGATGGAGCTGCTGTCCCCCGGCTCGGTGCGCGGCCCGATGGAGGGACCGGTCCCCCCCTCGCACATGCTCTACTACAGCTTCATGACGCTCACGACCACCGGCTTCGGCGAGTACGTGCCGGCGGCGGACGCGGTCGAGCGGGTGGCGAACCTGGCGGCGCTGGTGGGCGTGTTCTACCCGCCCGTGCTGGTCGGCCGCCTGGTGGCGCTCTACGAGACCGAGGACGCGGAGTCGCTCTAGGCCGGAACCGCCAGCACCGGGCAGCGCGCCACCCGCACCACCCCCTCCGTGACGCTGCCGCGGAAAACGTCCAGGAAGCCGTGGCGCCCCTCGGTGGCCATCACGACCAGGTCCGCCGATTCGGCCTGCTCGAGGATGCCGTCGACGACCTCTCCCTCCGCCAGGGCCTCCTCGTAGCGCCACCCCTCGCCCTCCGGCCGCTCGACCGCCGGCAGCGCACCGCCCACGTGCAGCAGCCGGATCGCGACCGGCTCCTCCCCCAGCGCCGCCGCTGCGCGGGTGGCGCGCAGGACCGCCGGCGCGGCGTCGACCGCGTGGTCGATCGGCACCAGGATGCGCCGCAGCTCGATGCGACCGTCCTCCACGGAGATGAAGCCGCGCCCCGCGGACGGCACGAACAGCGTCATCGTGCGCGTGCGGCGCGCCACGCGCTCGGCCACCGACGGGCGCAGCCAGGCCGTCACGCCGTCGCGCCCCTCGGTCGCCAGCACGATCAGGTCCGGCTCCGACTCGGCCACGTAGCGCAGGCAGGCGCGCACCGGGTCGCCCTTCGAGGTGATCTTGGTGACGCCCACCGACAGCTCGCGGAAGACCGCGCTGCGCGGGCTGCCCGGCTCGAGCACCTTCCAGCGCTCGAGCGTCCGGCGCACGGCAGGAAAGCGCGACCAGTCGCTCTCGGTCGCGGGCCCGGCGTGCAGGATGGCGAGCTCCGTCTTGCGGAGCAGCGCGATCGCCAGCGCGTGCGCGAACGCCCGCTCGCTCGCCTCGGAGAAGTCCGAAGGATGAAAGATCGACTCGACGAAACCGTTCTGTGATTCGCTCACACCGCCTCCCCGCGGGCCGCGCATTCTACCGCACGCGCGGCGAACGGGCGCGATGCCCCCGCGCTGGGGCAGCCCGCCTCCGGGCTCCGAACGAGCGCGCACCAACGCGAAGTACGCCCGGTACACGCCTTGCAAAGCGCTGGGGTCGTGAGGCACGTCATCGTGGGAACCGACCGGGACGGAATCACGCTCCAGCACCGCAAGCTGGAGGGGTTCCTGGACGGCTTTGCCACGGCGCTGGAAGAGCAGGACCGGCACGCCTGCGAGACCATGGCGTTCCGGCTGGAGGGCGCCATGCGCGCACACTTCGACGTGGAGGAGCAGGTCATCTTCCCCTCGGTGACCGGCGAGGACCCGGAGCTCACTCCCGAGATCGAGAAGCTGGTGAGCGACCACCACGAGCTCCGGCGCCGTCTGGAGGAGATGTCGATGTCGGTGGCGACCGCCGAAGCCGGCGTGGTCCAGCACGCGCTCACCGACTTCCGCCGCGCCCTCGGTCGTCACGAACACATCGAGGAGGCGCTGCTGGCCCGCGCGCGCGAGCGGAAGAACGGGTCGGGTGGCTAGTAGGCGACGGTGGCCTCGAGCCGGCCGTCCTCGCCCTGGACGACGACCAGGCGCGACATGCAGGGCATGCAGTAGACCCGGTCGCCCACCCGCAGCTCGCGCGTCGAGCGGATGACCACCTTGCAGACGGGGCACAGCACCTCGTTGGGGGCCAGGCTGTCGCCGGCGCCCTGCCAGCGCCGGTAGAAGCGCCGGTACTTCTGCGGGACCTCGTCGAAGCCGGTCTCGGTGAGCGTGTAGCGCTGGCGCGGAGCGGCGTCGCCGGCGGCGGCCTTCTGGAGCGGATCGTTCATCCGTCGAAGCCCAGGCGCGAGACGGCCGCCAGGTAGGCGCGCGCCAGGTCGGGACGCTCGTCGCGCGGCGCCTGGATCTCGGTCATCACCTCGTCGAAGGTGCCGATCACCAGCGGATCGAGCTCGCGCCGGATGTGGGACAGGCGGTCGCGCATGTGCGGCGTGGCCTTCAGCTGGCGTCCCAGCTCGTTCTCGCCGAAGCCCACGTGGCGGCGCTCGTCCTTGATGATCCCCTCGAGCATGTCGCGGGTCACCGGGTCGGCGCGCCCGGCGTGGGCATGGAAGACGCTGAACTCCATGCACTCGAGGATCACGTTCTGGGCGAACAGCGCCGCCTCCCAGTCGCGGCTGTAGACGAACTTCAGCAGCCTGTTGCGGAAGTCGAACATCTTGTGGATGCCGCGCTCCTTCACCTCGGCCTCCGGATCCTCGACGCCGAGCTGGGAGAGCCGGTGCAGCAGCACCTCCAGGTGGCGGGCCTCGTCGGCCACCTGGGTGGCCAGGAAGATCTTGGCGCGCGAGTTGGGTGCGAACGCGATCATGCCGCTCGCACCCTCCAGCGCCGTCGTCTCGCCGATGCAGTAGTTGCACAGCGTGGTGATCAGCGCGTCGCGCTCGCCCTCGTCCAGGTCCGGCACCTCCAGGTCGGCAAGCGCCCCGTAGGGCCGTCCAGCCAGGTAGCCCTGGACGGCCCCGAACCAGAACTCGAAGGAGTGCACCTCGTCGAGGAACGACTCGGGTGCGATCGCGTGCGGCTCGACCGGTGCGCTCACGGGCAGGTCCTCAGGGTTGCGCGGGGGTCTGGTACTCCAGACCGATCCTTCCCAGGCGGGTCTTGAACTCGGCGAGCACCGTGTCCGCCAGCACGGCCTCCATCTGCTCGGGGCTGGCGGTCGACAGGTCGGTGCCGTGCCACTCGGCGTGCTCCTCTCCGCCCGACTCGGCGGCCAGGCGGCGGCCCTCCTCCATGGCGGACGCTCCCTCGCTGAAGGCCCGCGAGAAGGTAGCGAGCATGTGGTAGCTCATCTCCTTCTGCATCCGCTCGACGTCGGCCTTGCGCTCCGGATGCTGCTTGATCAGGCTGCCGATGCGGTTCTCGCCGAAGCCCACGTGGCGGCGCTCGTCGGCGATGGTGCCGGCCAGGGTGTGGGCGAACTTCGGGTTCATGGCGTCGTTGCTCGCCTTCAGCATCTCGAACACGCTGAAGGCCATGCCCTCGAGCACGATGTTCTGGCCGACCACGCCGGCGATGAAGTCGCCCTTGTCGATCTTCTCCAGCAGCACCTCGGCGAACTTCACCAGGTGCGGGTTCGCGTGGCGCTCGATCGTGCTCTCCAGGTCGGCCTTCTTCACGCCCAGGTCGTAGAGCCGCTGGGTGAAGATCTCGACGTGGCGCGCCTCGTCGAGGGTCTGGGTGGCCAGGAAGCGCTTGCTGGCGTGGTCCGGCGCCAGGTTGATCAGGCCCGACGACGCCGCCAGCGCGCAGCGCTCGCCGACCACCAGGGCGACCGTGCTCTGGATCGCCTGCTCGAGGAGCAGGTCGTTGTCGAGCAGCGACTCGGGCTCCTTCTCGCCGGACGGGTGTCCGTACTCGGTGTTCTCCAGGTAGCCCTGGGGACAGGACTCGAGCCAGGTCTGGATGGAATACGCGTCGAGGAAGTTGCTCATGGGTCGCTCCGGTAGGTGGAAAAGAGGATCTGTCCCCTTCGGCTGCAAATCGCGTTCCCGGGCCGCGGAAGGCGCAGACCCCACCCGACCGATCGGACGGGGCATCGGGACGCAGCGCCCCGTGGCGCGATGCCCCGGGCGTCGCCGCCCCGTGCGCCCCGCGCGCCGCAGGCCGCGCCGCAGCACCGGCATCGCGCATGCAGTGCACGCGGTCATGAGCGACCGCGATCTCGTGCGCGATCACGTCCGCAGGCTGGTGGAGGCCGCCGACGCCGGGGGGATCCCCCGCGACGTGCTGGGGCGCCACCTGCTGTCGGAGCTGACGGCCCTCTGGCTCCAGACCCGCACGCCCGAGGACGTCGCCCACGAGCTCTCGTTCACCGCCGAGAGCCTCGACCCGGATCAGGACTTCGAGTTCATGCGGCCGTAGTCAGGTCCGCCACCGGCACCGGGTCGATCGGATCGTCGCCGCTCCAGCGGTCGAGCACCACGCAGGCGGTCAGGTCGCCGGTGACGTTGACGGCGGTCCGGCACATGTCGAGCAGGCGGTCGACGCCCATCAACAGGGCCACGCCCGCCACCGGGATGCCGGCACCCTCCAGCACCATGGCCAGGATCACGATGCCCATGCCCGGCGTGGCCGGCGATCCGACCGAGGCGGCGACCGCCGTCACCACCACGAACAAGAGCCCCGGCACGCCGAGCGGCACGTCGAAGACCTGGGCCAGGAACACGGTGGCCACGCCCTGGTAGAGCGCCGTGCCGTTCATGTTGACGGTGGCGCCCAGCGGAACCAGCAGTCGCGCGACGGCGGGCCGCACGCCGAGCTTCTCCTCCGCCGTCTGGATGGTGAGCGGCATGACCGCCGCCGAGCTCGACGTCGAGAAGGCCAGCAGCCCGACCTCGCGCACCGCCGCCAGGAAGGCGCCGGCGCCGCGTCGCGACCCGATCGACGCCAGCAGCACCAGGAAGGCCAGCAGGATCGTGAGCCCCAGCAGCACCGTGGCCACGTAGACCGCCATGCCCCGCAGCACGTCGAGACCCACGCTGGCGGTGAGCCGGCTCATCAGGCCGAACACGGCCAGCGGCGCCAGGCGCATGGCCCCGGCCACCACCTTCATGCACACCTCCTGGACCGAGCCCAGCAGGTCGAACAGCGGCGCCGACTTCTCGGTCGACAGGTTCACGAGCGCCACCCCGAACACCACCGCGAACAGGATCACCTGGAGCATGTCGCCGCCCACCATGGAGGCGAGCGGGTTGCTCGGCAGCAGCCCCACCAGCGCCTCCGGCAGATCGGTGAGACCCGGCGGCTCGGCCGGCGTGACGTTCGCGGCGGCCGGGGTCGCCAGCGCCGCCTCGAGCGAGGCCGGGTCGATGAAGCGGCCGGGCTTGACCAGCAAAGCCAGCGCCAGCCCCAGGGCGGTGGACGCGGCGGTGGTGAGCAGGAAGAAGACGGCGGCGCCGAGCCCGACGCTGCGCAGCTGGCCGACGTTCTCGCTGGCCGTGAGCCCCCGTACCACCGACGCGAACACCAGCGGCACCACGATCATCTGGATCAGCGCCAGGAAGAGCGTTCCGGGAAGCGCCAGCCAGGCCACCAGCGGCGCGCTCACCTGCTGCGGCACGAGCCCGACGCTGGGACCCAGCACCAGCCCCAGCGCGACGCCGGCCGCCATGGCCACCAGCACCTTGACCCACAAACGCCCCTGGATCAGCCGCGACAGCGAGTCGGTCAGCTCGCTCAGGCTGCGCAGCCGGATCGTCTCGAGCGGATGAGCCATGGCGGTCCTCGGTGCAAACGCCGTGCCGCGCCCGGTCGTCAGGCCTCGGCGGGCGGCGTCTCCTCGGGCAGCTTGCGGACGCGCACGCGGCCGATGCGCGTTCCCGACACGTCCTCGACCTCGACCTGGTAGCCGGGCAGGGCCACCCGATCGCCGCGCACCGGCGCGCGTCCCAGGGCGTTGAACACGACGCCCGAGAGCGAGTCGCCCGGCTCCGCCGGGATCTGCCAGCCGGTGTGGCGGTTGAAGTCGAGCACCTTCACGCGGCCCAGCGACTCGTAGACGTCGTCGGCCAGCTGCTGGATCGCGCTCAGCTCCTCCTGGTCGAACTCGTCGCGGATCTCGCCGACGATCTCCTCCAGGATGTCCTCCTGGGTGACGATGCCCTGGGTGAGCCCCTCGTCGTTCTTGACGATGGCCAGGTGCACGAACGAGGCCTGCATCTCCTTCAGCAGCGGATAGATGTGCTTGCGCTCGGGAACGCGCAGCACCGGTCGCAGCGTCGAGCGCAGGTCCTGACCGCTGCGCACGCCCTTCACGATCTCCTTGAAGTGGGCGGCGCCCAGCACGCGGTCGATGCTGCCCTCGTACACGGGCGCCCGCGTGTAGCGCTCCTCGAGCATGCGCTCGAGCAGCTCCTCGAGCGGCGTGTCGACCGAGAACGCCACGATCTCGGTGCGCGGGACCATGATCTCCTCGACGGTGCGCTCGGCCGCCTCGGCGGCCGCGCCCACGATCGCGAGCGGGGTGCCCGCCTCGCTGTCCACGTCCGCCTTGCGCACCAGCCGCAACAGCTCCTCCGACGACATGGCGCCGTCGTCGCCCTGACCGCCGACGATGCGCCGCACCAGCGGCTCGATGGTGTGGTCGAACGCCGCGTGCACCGGCGACAGCAGCTGGTGGAGCAGGTAGAGCGGCAGGGCCACCACGTGGGACACGCCCTGGGGATGGGCCGCCGCCACCGCCTTGGGCAGGATCTCGCAGAACACCAGCACCAGCAGGGTCATGACGACGGTCGCCACGACCACACCCTGCTCGGGTCCCAGCGTGGCGACGGCGATGGCCGACGCCACCGAGGCGCCCAGGATGTTCACCACGTTGTTGCCGATCAGGATGGTGACGAGCAGCCGCGACGTGGAGCGGATCAACTCGCGGATGGCGTGCAGCGCCGGGCCGCGGCGCCTCTCGGCCTCGGCCTCCACCTCGGCCTCGCGCAGCCGCATGAGCGCGGTCTCGCTCGAGGAGAAGAAGGCCGAGCCGATCAGGCACAGGGCGATGACGACGAACGACATGGGTCCTCCCGACGGCGACCGGCGCCGTCCCGGGAATACTGGCACACCGCCCGCCCGGGGGGCTGCGGACTGGCCCGCTTCCTGCATCATCCAGGCCCAAGGAGGATGTTCCATGCACCGTTCCGTCTCGATCGGGGTCGCAGCCGCGACCCTGCTGCTGGTCGGGCTGACCGGCTGCGCCACGTCCGGCGACATGGAGGCCCTGACGGCCCGCGTCGCCGAGCTGGAGCAGCGGGCCCAGGCCGACGGCACCCGGATCGGCGACCTGGAGGGGCGCTTCGCCGACGTCCAGGCAGCTGCCGACCGCAGCGTGGAGCGCGCTTCGGAGGCCGAGGCCCGCGCACGCGCCGCCGAGAGCCGCGCCGACGACGCGGCCCGCAAGGCCGACGCCATCTTCAGGAAGTCGGTCTCGAAGTAGTCCGGCTCGTCGGGGGTGGGGTGTCCTCTGGCAGGCGCCCCACCCGCTCCGGCACGCCGCGCACCCGGTCGATGGCGTCGAGCACGCGCTCCACGTCGAGCGCCGGCAGCAGGCCCAGCGCGCGCGGCGTGCGCAGTGCCTCGTACACCCGGTCCGGGTGCAATTCGTACAAATCGGGGTGGGCTTCCAGGTACAGGTCGCGTCCCAGGACGCCCCACTTGAAGGGCTGGTAGACCAGCCGGATGGGCGTGCCGGTGGGCGTCCGGTCGTAGAGGCGCTGGACCTCGTCCTCGTAGAGGCGGATGCAGCCGTGGGTGGCCATGCGCCCGATCGACCAGCGCACGTTGGTGCCGTGGATGCCGTAGGACGTCTTGCCGATCGTCATCCAGCGGCTGCCCAGCGGGTTGTCGGGTCCGGCCGGGACGACGGCGGGCAGGTCCGGCTTCTCGGCCTGGATCGACTTCGGCACGTACCAGGCCGGATCCTTGCGCTTGGCGCCGATGCGGAACTCGCCGATCAGCGAGCGGTCCGCCATGTCGCCGATGGCCGCCGCGAAGACCTCGAGGGGCTCGACGGTGAAGTCGTAGAGCCGCATCTCCGGCACGTTGATCACCAGGCCCTTCGCCTCGACGTCGGGCAGAACGAAGCGGGTCGGCAGCAGCAGCACCGTACCCGGTGTCGGGATCCAGGGATCGACCTCCGCGTTGAGCCGCGCCACCGCCTCGAAGCCCAGCCGGTTCTCGAAGGCCACGTCGAGCAGCGTGTCCTCAGTGCGCGCCAGCGTGGTCTCGATCGAGCCGACCACCGGCATCAGCCGGGGCTCGCCGGGCGGCGCGGCGTCCTTCGCCCCGGCAGCCGTGCCGAGGCCGAGGGCGAGTGCGAGTGCGAAGGCTGCGGCCGGAAGCCTCATGGCCCGCGTCTGCTGCAAGCGCCGTACCCCTCCGAGCCCCGCCCGGCACCGCTAGCCTCTCGCGATGGGCAGGGCGGCGCTCGGGACGGCGGTCTGGATGCTAGCGCTGGCCGCCTGCGCCCCGGCTCTCCCGCCGCCGCCGGCCCCCGCGCCGCCGCCGGCCGAGCCCCCGCCGCAGCCCGCCCCGCCCGCCCCGCCGCCGGGCCGCGAGAGCTGCCAGCGCGTCGTGCGCATCGAGGTCTACAAGGCGGAGCGGCGGCTGGTGGCCCGCTGCGAGGGCGGCGCCGTGGTCGAGATGGTGGCCGCCATGGGACGCGATCCGGACGGACACAAGCGGGCGGTCGGCGACCTGCGCACGCCCGAGGGCCTCTACCGGGTGAGCGGACCGCCGCTGCCGAGCCGCTTCCACGCCTTCCTGCCCATCGACTACCCGTCGGTGGCCGACGCCGACCGGGCGCTCGCCGACGGGCGCATCTCGCCCGGCGACCACGCGCGCATCGTCGACGCGCACCGGCGCGGCGTCGAGCCGCCGGACGACACGCCGCTGGGCGGCGGAATCGGACTGCACGGCGAGGGCGAGCGCTGGGCCGGCGACTCCCGGGACCTCGACTGGACGCTCGGCTGCATCGCCGTCCCCGACGACGATCTCGACTTCCTGCTCGCGCGCACCGGGACGGGCACGCCGTTCGAGATCCTTCCGTGAGGGGTGCGCTCAGCGGCCCAGCGGCAGCAGCAGGTGGAAGGCGGCGCCGCCCCCCTCGGCCTTCCCCACCTCGACGCGGCCCCCGTGCTGCTCGGCCACCTGGGCGACGACCGCCAGGCCGAGCCCGGTGCCCTTGGGCTTTCCCTGGGTGAAGAAGGGCTCGAACAGCCGCTGCCGGATCGCCTCGGGCACGCCGGGTCCGGAGTCGAGCACGGAGACGCGCACGCAGCCGTCCTCGACGCGGGTCTCGACGCGCAGCTCGCCGCCGTCGGGCATGGCCTCGATCGAGTTGTACAAGAGGTTCACCAGCGCCCGGCGCAGGGCGGCCCGATCCAGGTCGAGCTCGGCGTCGTCGTCGCGCAGGTCGAGCTCGACGCGCACCGCCTGGTGCGCCGCCGCCTCGGCCACGACGCTGGCCGCCGCGCTGGCCACGTCGCCCGCGTTCCCCGGCTGGCGGTCGCCCCGGTCCCCGCTCGGACCGGTCTCGCGCAGGTGCGCGCACATGCGCTCGAGCTCCTCCGCCTCCTCCAGGATCTCCCGGGCGAGATCCTGGATCTCCTCGGGCGGAAGCTCCGCCGCCTGTCCCGCCAGGACCCCACCGCTCGACCGCAGCACGGCGACCGGCCCGCGCAGGTCGTGCACGATCATCGACACCGTGCGGCCCACCGCGGCGAGCTGCTCGGCGCAGACCACCCGGGCCTGCGCCTCGCGCAGCTCCTGGAGCGCGCGCTCGAGCTCCGCGTTCCGGTCCTGGAGCAGCGAGAGCAGCCGCGCGTTCTCGCCGGCCAGCAGCACGCGGTCGAGCACCCCCTGGACGCGCGCCCGCAGGTCCCTGGGGTCGCAGGGCTTGGCCACGTAGGCGTGGACGCGGCCCGAGTTGATCGCGTCGATGGTGGAGTCGAGATCGGCGTAGCCCGTCACCAGCATGCGTCCGCAGTAGGGGCTGGCCTCCGCGATGCGGGTCAGCAGCTCCACGCCCTTCATGCCCGGCATGCGCTGGTCCGAGAGCACGAGCTGGTAGTCCGTCTCCTGGAACATCTCCCAGGCCTGCTGACCCGAGGTCGCGCCGTCCACGGTCCCGATGCGGCGCAGGGCGCGTTGCAGCAGCTCCATGCCGCGCACCTCGTCGTCGACCGCGAGAATCCGCACCGCAGCCGGGTCGTCGCCGCTCATGTCGCTACCTCCGATTCCGAGACCGCCTCGTCGTCCTGCCGGTCGGCGAACTTCAGCGGGAGCTCCACGCGGAAGCAGGCGCCGCCGCCGGGCTCGCTGCGCACCGCGATGCGCCCGCCGTGGCGACGCACCACGCCGTAGGCGATCGAGAGCCCCAGGCCGGTGCCCTCGCCGACCTCCTTCGTGGTGAAGAACGGGTCGAAGATGCGCTCGAGCTCGTCGGCCGGAATGCCGCAGCCGTCGTCCTCGACCTCGACGGCGACGAAGTCGCCCTCGCAGCGGGTCCGGATCACGATGCGTCCGCCCTCTCCCGTGGCGTCGGCGGCGTTCGTCAGCAGGTTCAGGAAGACCTGGCCCATCTGGCCCCCCAGGCACTCCACGGTCGGCAGGTCCTCGTAGTCGCGCACCACGTCGATGCCGTTCATGCGGCTCTTGAGCAGACCGAGGGCCGAGTCGAGCGCCTCGCACAGGTCGATCTCCTGGCGCTCGCCGCTGTCGTGGCGCGAGAAGGATCGCAGGTCGCGGATGATCGTGGTGGTGCGGTCGAGTCCGTCCCGGCAGGAGTCGAAGGCGCGCGGCAGGTCGCCGATGACGTGGTCGAGGTCGCACTCCTCGCGGATGCGGGAGACCTCGGCCGCCAGGCCGGATCCGTCGGCGACGGCGGCCCGCTCGAGCCGCTGGAAGGCCTCGACCAGCGCCTCGGTGTGCTCCTCCAGGAAGCAGACGTTTCCCTGGATGAAGTTCACCGGGTTGTTGATCTCGTGGGCCACCCCCGCCACCAGCTGACCCAGCGAGGCCATCTTCTCCTGCTGCACGAGCTGGCTCTGGGTTCCGCGCAGCTCCTCGAGCG
>JBNLVK010000066.1:0-6042 GCA_050618055.1 Myxococcota bacterium | reverse complement strand
GCCGACGTGAACCGGGACGGCGTCGTCGCGGGCGCAGCGCAGGTCTGTCCCCGGGGGAACACCGGCGCAGGAAGCCACCCGGGTCACGTCGAAGACGTCTACGTAGCCGTCGAAATCGACGTCGGCGTCCCGGGCGGAGATGCCACAGGCCACCACGAACAAGAGGATCCAGCCGGTCGAGCGTCGCATGGTCTGCCGGTGGGGTCGGCCTTTCCTGGGCGATCCGGCGAGGGCGACCGGGTGTGTCCGGGCCCGTATGGGCCCGGCACAGGGTGCCCTTGCGCCGGTCCCGGTTCAAGCTTGCAGTGCCAGCCGCCCGGGCTCGATAATCCGGGGCCATGAAGCCCCAGATCGCTCTGCTGGCCCTCTGCTCCTGCCTCGCGCTGGCAACGCCCGCAGCGGGAGTCGGCATCGCGGCCCTGGACCTCGACCCCACGATCGCCGGCGTGCAGGACACGCTGGACGTGACCGTCGGCAAGGCCTTCCAGCTCGACCTGGTGCTCTCAGGCTTCACCCCGGGCCAGATCCAGAGCTATCAGGCCGCCGTCGCCTTCGACCCGCTGTCGGTCCTGGGCGTGAGCGCCAGCGGGGGCGACGTCCTGCCACCGCCGGTGTTCCTGCTCGACCTGGACGTCCAGGCAGACCAGATCCTGATTGCCGAGCTCGGTCTCGGAGGACCGGGTACCGGAAACGGCGTCCTGGCGAGCTTCCAGCTGGTGGCCACCGCGGAGGGCGCGAGCGACATCTCCATCTCCCAGGTGCTGCTCTCCGGCGCCTTCGGCGACCCGATCGCGGTGGGCTCGCTGCGGGGCGGCTCGATCACCGCGGCGATCCCGGAGCCCGGCAGCGCACTGCTGTTCGCGGTCGGCGCCACCGTCGTGGGCCGACTCCGGCGGCGCTAGCGCCATCGTCGCCGCTCAGTCCGCCAGCTCGGTGCGGTAGGCGAACAGCGCCGGTGCGCCGCCGGTGTGCCAGAAGAGGATCGGAGCGTCGTCGGTCCCTGCGGAGGCGGCGGCGTCGAGCGCGGCGGCCATCGCCTTGCCGGTGTAGACCGGGTCGAGCAGCAGCCCTTCGAGCTGGGCGCAGCGCCGCACCGCGTCCATGCCGGCGGCGCTGGGGACCCCGTAGCCCTCGCCCAGCCAGCCGTCGAGCAGCTCGATCGCGTCCGCCGGAAGCGGCGGGCGTCCGAGCCGGGCCTGCACCTCGCCGGCCAGGCGCGCGACCTCGCCGCGCAGCTCGTCGGCCGTGCCGGCCACGCAGACGCCGCTCACGGGGATCGGGAGGTCCGCCAGCGCGAAGCCGCACAGCAGTCCGGCCAGGGTTCCACCGGTGGACGACGCCACGTAGACGCGCCGGAAGCGCGGCGCGCCGGCGGTGATCTGCGCGGCCAGCTCGAGGGCGGCGTCCACGTAGCCCAGGGCGCCGGTGGCGGTCGAGCCGCCGGGCGGATGCACGACGGCCTTCGCCCCGCGGGCCTCGGCGTCGGCCAGGCGCGCCTGGATCTCGCGTGCGGCGGCCGCCGCGTCCGACACCACGAAGACGCGGGCGCCGAAGAGGCGATCGAGCAGCACGTTGCCGCCCTCGTCGTAGTCGACGCCTTCGCGCGGAACCACGCGCGGCAGCACCAGCTCGCAGCGCAGCCCCACGCGCGCGGCGGCGGCCGCGGTCTGCCGGGCGTGGTTCGACTGCACGCCGCCCACGGGGGTCACCGGGGCGGCGCCGGCCGCCCGCGCCTCGCCCAGCAGGAACTCGAGCTTGCGGGTCTTGTTGCCGCCGAAGCCCAGACCGGTGCAGTCGTCGCGCTTGACCCAGATCTCACCGCCGGTGGCCGCTCCCAGGGCGGGCAGCGGCTCGAGCGGCGTGGGCCGGTGCACCAGCGGGATCCGCGGGAAGTCGCGCAGCGCTACGTGGCTCGACACGCCGGGAGCATCGGCGAAGGGCGGGGGTGCCGCCACGCAGGTCCGCGAGGGCTCAGCCCGCTCCCGCCAGACCGGGCCAGAGGCGCAGCGCGGTGCGGCCCAGGCAGGCGTCGCGCGCGTCGTCCGGAAGATCCGCGAACGCCTGCCTCCCCAGCGCCGCCAGCTCGGCGTAGCTGCGATCGTGGGTCTGGCAGAAGTCGGAGCCCCACATGACCCGCCCGGCGCCGAAGCGCGCGACCAGCTTCTCGACGAAGGGAGCGGCGGAGCCCTCGGCGCGCACCGCCGCGTCCAGCACGTGGGTCGACACCTTCAGGTGGAGGTTCGGCAGATCGGCCAGCGCGAACAGCGGCTCGGGCGCCGCCACGTCGGGGAAGGCGCAGTGGTCGAGCGACACCGGCACCCGGGGATGGCGCTCGAGGGCCGCGCGCAGCTCGGGCAGCTGGCGCGCCAGGATCGTGACGATGACGTGGGCTCCGTGCCGGTCGGCACACGCGAACAGGGAGTCCGCCACCGGGTCGACGAGCCAGGAGGCACCGCGCGCCGCCAGGGCGAACAGGCGCACGCCGCCCACCGCCTCGCGCGCCAGCCAGCCCGACAGCTCGGCCACCGGGTCGGGCCCCGCCGGGTCGACGCAGCAGGCGGCGGTGAAGCGCTCCGGCGCCCGCGCCGCACTGTCGACCGCGTAGCGGTTGTCGAAGGAGTAGGCCCCCACTCCCTGCACCAGCACGGCACGATCCACGCCGGCCGCGTCCATCCGGTCGGCCAGCTCCGGCGCCGAGCACGGAGCCTCGTCGTACCAGGCACCCGACAGCGGACGCGGCGACAGCGGGTAGCGCTCGCGGTCGGACGCCACCACGTGGGTGTGGGTGTCGACGATCAGTTCCGCGTGTCCTCGAGCCAGTCGGGCAGCTCGATCGGCGGGTTGGGCAGACGCTTCGCGCCCTTCTCCGCCAGCAGCCGCTCGAAGCCCGGCGTGTCGGCCGGCCAGGAGCGCGGGTCGCCCATCATCACCTCGAAGAGCACGACGCCCTCGGGTCCGGCCACGAAGGGTCCGAACGAGTTGCCCTGCTCCAGGGTGATGTGCATGCCGGGCGTGCACTCGACGTCGCCGCAGGTCATGGAGCCCTCGAGCACGAAGACCACGTGATCGCTGTTGTGACCGTGCTTGTGGATCATGGCCCCGGGGTCCCACTTCGCGTAGAGGCTCAGGAACTTCGGCGTGAAGGCCAGCCACTTCTCCCAGACGGAGGCCTTCTTCCCTCCCGGCAGCTCGATCGCCCGCACCTCGTGCCACTTCTCCTCGTCGGCGTGGCGGAACTCGGGTCCCGTGTCTTCCTTCGTGCTCATGCCGGCAGCTCCAGTCCGTAGAGGCGGGCGGCGTTGCCCGCGAACAGCTTTCCGCGGATCGGCTCGGGCAGGTCCTCGCGCGCCTCGAGCTGGCTCACCGAGTCGGGGAAGGCGCAGTCCCAGTGGCAGTAGTCGGACGAGTAGCAGACCACGTCGCCCACGTTCTCGAACACGTAGGGGACCATCTTCTCGTCCGGCTCGGTGGTGACGTAGCCGCGTCCGGCGAAGTACTCGGACGGCGGCCGGTCGATCTGGGGCGCCTGCTCGGGCATCAGCTCCCAGTGCTCGTCCAGCCGCTCCAGCCAGAACGGCAGCCAGCCGACCGCCGCCTCCATGAAGCCCACCCGCAGGCCCGGGAAGCGCGCCCAGATGCCGCCGACGGTGAAGTTGTAGACGGCCTGCATGGCGCCGAACGGGTGGGTGATGGCATGGATGCCGAGCCGGGAGTCGAAGCGGTCGATCAGCAGCGGCGTCTGGCCCGGCGCCTGGCCGCCGCCGTGGGTGCAGACCGCGACGCCCAGCCGCTCGGCCGTCTGCCAGACCACGTCGAAGCTCGGATCGTCCAGGTTCTTCTCGCGGATGTGGGTCGCGGTCACCATGCCGACGAAGCCGTGCTCGCCGACGCAGCGCTCGAGCTCCTCGGCCGCCAGCTTCGGCTCGATCATGGGCAGCTTCGCCACCAGCTTCAGCCGATCCGGCGCGTAGCTGGCGTACTCGGCGCGGGCGTCGTTCAGCGTCCGACACAGCGCCGCCGCGAACTCGACGTCGTCCAGCGCCCACTCCTCGCCCGAGCCCGGCGGGAAGAGCACCGCCACGTCGATGCCCTCCAGGTCCATGTCGGGCATGCGCTGCTCCGGGTCGTACATGCCGGGGCGCATGGGCACGTCGAAGTCGAGGTCGTCGTCGGGACGGGGAGCCTCCCGCGGATTCTCCTCGTTGATCTGCATGCCGCCGCCGGGCAGGTCCTTGTAGCGCTCCTTCATGGACGCGACGTAGGCGCGCATGCGGGACACGAAGGGGTCGGGAATGCGCCGCCGCCAGCCCAGCGGCTCGCCGCCGTGGCCGTCCGCATCGATCACGTAGTGTCCGAACCTTCCCATGCTCATCCTCCCTGGGTCGCGCCGCGGCTCAGCACGCCGAGCGCGGCGTCCACCGCCGTCTCGGCCCGGGCGCGCAGCTCCGCGTCACCCACACCGCCGATCGGGTGCGCCACGCGGACGATGCGCGCGTCGGGGAGCCCCTGGCTCCGTGCCGCCTCGCGCGCCAGCGTCGCGAACGCATCGGTCGCGATCACCACGGCGGGCCTGCCCGCCGCCTCGAACCGGCTCGTGTCGTGGACACTCCACGACGTGCACGAGCCTCAATCCGCGCTGCCGGTCAGCAGCAGGTCGACGTCCGCGACGAACGCCTCGAAGAGGTCGTCCTCGCACGGCGTGGCCGCGCTGCCCTTGCGCCGCGTTCCCGCGTAGACGGCGCCGGTCCGCTCGGCCAGGCGCCGGGCCAGGTGGCCGATCAACACGTCGGCGCCCGGCTTGCCGTTGTCGAGCACGCCGATGCGGCGACCGGCGAGCACGTCCGGAAGCGGCGCGAGCCGCGCCGGCAGGTCGCCGGCGGCGCCGTCGGGCGAGTGGATGCGGATGGTCACGTCTTCCTCCTTTCGTCCCGCGGCTAGGGCGCCAGCGGGAGCGTCACGCTCTTCGTCATGCCCCAGCTCGGGATGACGCACGAGTGCCGGCCCGCGCCCCCGGCGACGAGGACGCGGATGTTGTCCGGGTGGTCGGTGATGGGCATCGGGTCGTCGTCGCGGAGCGCGTCGATCCAGGGCCGGAACTGGGTGACGCCGAATGCCTCGCGCAGCACGCGCGCCGGCAGGCGCGCCTTCTCGTGCAGGTACGACTGCACGTCGCGCCGCGACCAGCCGGCGGCCGCCGCGAAAGCCGCGTGCTCCGGCCCCAGCACGACGAAGAACTCGGCCGACGAGACCGGGCCGTTGTTCGAGCCCAGGGTCGCCATCACCGAGGCCGCCTTGTCGAGGATCGGGCCGGGCTGCTCGTTCTCCATGTCGTGGAAGTTGTGCGGGTTCTCGCCGCAGTGGACGGTCACGGCGCTGCCCGCGTCGACCCCGCGGCTGCGCGGATAGCTCTCCCAGGGGCTGGCGGCCGCGTTCTCGGCGATGCAGTAGGAGTACTTCGAGGGCTGTCCCTGGGTGGAGGCGTCGCCGTCGCCCGGTCGGGCGCCCGCCACGTGGCACAGCGTCAGCCGCACGGCCCGGCCCAGCGTCGCGTTCGCGCGGTTGCCGGGACCGAAGGCGCCCAGGCCCGCGTTGAAGCCGAGCGCGACCGCCGCCTCCCCGTGGACGATCACCAGCGGGGCGACCGGGTGGGTGGTGGCGTTCACGCCGCGCAGGTTCACCTCGGGGCGCGCCAGCGCGCGCACGGCGGTCACCAGCACCGGCAGCAGGCCCGGCGGGCAGCCGGCCAGCACCGCGTTCACGGCCAGCAGGCGCCGCGTGGCCAGGCCGCCGCGCGGCGGCAGCGTGGCCACGACCTCGTCCGGGTCGACGTCGCCCGACCCCGCCGCGAGCATCGCCTCGACCCGCTCGATGGTGGGCGCCACCAGCGGCAGGCCGTCGCCCCAGCCCTGCTTCGCGAAGAACTCGAGCAGCGTCTCAGGCGACGCGTCGGCGATCTCCAGGTCCGGCTCGAGCGGCGCGCGCGGCGTCGTGGCATCCGGGGCGCCGGGCAGGTCGCAGACGTCCGGCTCGTCGCGCTTCACA
>JBNLVK010000065.1:0-50494 GCA_050618055.1 Myxococcota bacterium | reverse complement strand
CGCCCGGATGTGGGCCTCGACGGCTGCCGGCTCGGTGGGGTCGATACCGGTCACGCGCCGGCACTCCTCGGCCTGGTGGAAGATCACGTCGACCGAGCCGATGATCGCATACAGGAAGTGGGCCGGGTGGATGCCCGACGGGAGCAGCCCCTCGCGCTGGGCCTGCTCGATCTGCGGCAGCGCGCGCGCGAACAGGGGCTTCACGTGGCGGTCGACCAGCCAGCGCATGCGCGGTCCGCGGCGCTTGCCCTCCTCGTGCATGAGCCGCACGAACTCGGGCTTGCGCGCCACGAAGCCCACGTAGGCGCGGATCAGGCGGCGCATCAGCTCGCGGCCGCCCGCGCCTTCGGTGTCCTCGAGCAGGTCGTCGAAGCCGCCGCGCATCTCCTCGAAGGCCCGGTCCACCGCGGCCCGCCAGAGCTTCGGCTTGGCGCCGAAGTGGTACTGGAGCAGCGACAGGTTCACGCCGGCGCGGCCGGCGATGTCGCGGGTGGTCGCGCCGTCGAAGCCGTGCTGGGAGAAGGCCTCCAGCGCGGCGGCGAGGATGCGCTCGCGGGTGTCGGCGGCGCTGGGGACGGCGGCGGCTCCGGCCATGCAGGGACTCCGGTTGATCAAATGACCAACCGGATTGTACAGATGACCAATCCAGGCCGCAACCGGCCCGGAAGTGCCCGTTCGCTCGGGGCTTCTGGGCTCCGCTACGCTGGGGCGCCACCGACGGAGAACCCCGTGAGCCATCGATGCTTCGACGTGACCGTGGACGACCGGGTCGCCCACATCGTGCTGAACCGCCCCGAGAAGCGGAACAGCATGATCCCCGAGTTCTGGGACGAGCTGCCGGCCATCGTCGAGCAGATCGACGACGAGGCGCTGGCGCGCGCCATCGTCATCTCGTCCACCGGACCCCACTTCAGCTCCGGCCTCGACGTGACCGCCTTCGATCCGGCGGCCGGCATGGGCGGGCTCACCGGGGCCGAGGCGGCGAAGGCGAAGCGCCAGGCCGGCGCCCGCTTCTACCAGATGGTCCGGCACATGCAGCGCACCTTCAGCTGCCTGGAGGAGTGCCGCGTCCCGGTGCTGGCCGCCGTCCAGGGCGGCGTCATCGGCGGCGGCGTCGACCTCGTGACCGCCTGCGACATGCGCTACGCCACCGAGGACGCCTTCTTCACCATCTTCGAGGTGAACATCGGCATGACCGCCGACGTCGGCACCTTCCCGCGCGCGGTCAAGCTGCTGCCCGAGGGCGTGGTCCGCGAGCTGGCCTACACCGGCCGGCGCATGCCGGCGCGCGAGGCCCAGTCGCTGGGCTTCGTGAACCGGGTCTACGAGGACCAGGACCAGCTGCTCGACGGCGTGATGGAGATCGCCCGGGAGATCGCCACGAAGGCGCCGCTCGCCGTCTACGGGTCGAAGCGCATGATCAACTACGCCCGCGACCACTCCACCGCCGACGGCCTGGACTACATCGGCATCTGGAACGCCAGCATGCTCCAGCCCGACGAGATGGCCGAGGCGATGCGGGCGAACGCCGAGAAGCGCAGCGGCGACTTCGCCGACCTGCCGCCGGCGCGCCGCAAGATGTCCCGCGACTGACCCTCAGCCGGCCTCGCCGTCCGGTGCCGTGCCCGGGTGCCGGTGGGCGATGAACAGGGCGTCGCGTTCCTGCTGGGAGACGAAGCCGGCCGGGCGTCCCGCGCTTCTCAGGGCGTCGCGCAGCGGGCGGGCGTCGCTCCGGAAGAAGGCGTCCAGCTCGCGCAGGTGCGTCTCGACCGAGGCGGCGTCGACCCGCGCGTCCGGCTTCTCCAGCAGCCGGCCCGCCAGCACGCCCAGCACCGCGTCCGACTCGCCGGCGAAGAAGCGGTCGAGGCCGGGAACCAGCGACTCGACGCGCCGCACGGCCACGCAGCAGGATCCGCGCGGCCGCGGCAGGCCCCGCAGGCGGGCGCGCGGCTCGGTGTGGCCCACGTGGTCGAGCAGCGCCGCCAGCGCGTCGAAGGCGGCGCGTGCGCGCTGGCGCGATCGGAAGGTGCCGTGCCAGCGCAGGCCCTGGTCCGCGAAGACGTCCGTCTTCGTGGTGAAGCAGAACAGGGTGTCGTGCTCGCGCACGCGAGTGCCGATGGCCGGGTACAGGAAGTGGAAAGCGCCGTCCACGTTGTAGCGCGGCGCCAGCTCGCGGATCAGCTGGTTCTCGACCAGCAGGGCCTGGCGCTCCGAGGGCTGGAGGCGCACCTCCAGTGCGCTCGACTGGCGCACCAGCGTGCGCATCTTGCGGTGGGCCTTGCGCCGGGTCGCGTTGCGGTAGCTCTGGAGCCGGCGGCGGATGTTCTTCGCCTTGCCGGCGTAGAGGACGGTCCCGTCCTCGGCCTTGAACAGGTAGACGGCCGGCTGCGCCGGGAGCTCGCGCAGGAGGTCGGCGCCGAACTTTCGGTCGAACTGCTTCGTCCCCACCCCGTTCCCACCCCTCGGGAGGACCCGAGCGTAGAGGAACGGACGGCGATGCGGCTACCCTTGGCGCCTTGCGTGCGCTGCGGATCGTCGTCGTCGGACTCCTGATCGCGTTGGGCCTGGCCCTCGTCGTCCTGCACGCGTTGGGGCGAGGCGCCTTCGGCCGCTTCGACAGCGACACCTGGGAGCCGGTGGCCGCGACGCGTCCGCTGTCCGCGGCGGCCCGCGCGGGCGGCCGGCAGATCCTGTTCGGCGACCTCCACGTGCACACGACCATCTCCTTCGACGCGTTCATGCTGAACCTGCCGCTGCTGGGCGGCGAGGGGGCGGCCCCGCCGGCCGACGCCTGCGACTTCGCCCGGCACTGCGCGGCCCTCGACTTCTGGTCCATCAACGACCACGCCGCCAACATCCAGGCGCGCGACTGGCAGAACACGATCGACGGCATCCGGGCGTGCAACGATCTGGCCGGGGATCCCGCGAACCCGGACACGGTGGCGTTCCTCGGCTGGGAGTGGACCCAGGCGGGCGCCACGCCGGACACCCACTACGGTCACAAGAACGTGGTGCTCGCCCACACCGACGACGCGCGCATCCCCGCCCGCCCGATCGCGGCGAGCGCCGGGGGCACCGCGTCGAACCCCCCGCCGACCCTGGCCCGCGGCCTGCTGGCGCTGGACGGCCCGCGCTTCCGCGACCTGGCGGCGCGCTGGACCGCGCTCTCCGGCACGCCCGTCTGTCCCGAGGCCCCGGTGCGCGACCTGCCCGCCGACTGCCGCGAGATCGCCGAGACGCCGGTGGAGCTCTTCCGCAAGCTCGACGACTGGGGCCACGACGCGATCGTGATCCCCCACGGCACCACCTGGGGCATCTACAGCCCGCCGCTCGCCAGCTGGGACAAGCAGCTCGCGGGGGCGATGCACGACCCGGAGCGCCAGACGCTCGTCGAGGTCTACTCGGGCCACGGCAGCGCCGAGGTCTACCGCGACTGGCGCGCCGCCCTGCCAGCGGCGGACGGAAGCCTCGCCTGTCCCCCGCCGCGTCCCGACTTCGAGCCCATGTGCGAGCGCGCCGGCCGCATCGTGCGCGAGCGCTGCCTGGCCGAGGGGTCGCCCGCCCGGGAGTGCGCGGAGCGGGAGGCCCGGGCGCGACACCACGCCGCCAACGCCGGGCTGTCGCCCCACGTCACCGTGGCCGGCACCAGCGGCGCCGACTGGCGCGACGCCGGTCAGTGTCGCGACTGCGGCCAGCCCGCCTTCAAGTACCGGCCCGCCGGGTCGGCGCAGTACATCGCCGCGCTCGGCCACTTCCGGGCGGGCGAGCCGCCGCGCCGCTTCCGCCTGGGCTTCATCGCCTCGAGCGACATCCACTCGGCGCGGCCCGGCACCGGCTACAAGGAGCTGCGCGCGCTCTCCGAGTCGCCCGACCGGGTGCGGCCCGAGGGCGGCATCGCCGGCGCCTTCTTCACCGCCGAGCCGCGGCCGGCGGAGAGCCGCTCCCGGCCCTACGCCGAGGCGTCCCGCGGGCTCACCGGACTCCAGCTCTACGAGACGGAGCGCTCGCGCTCCTTCCTCTACACCGGCGGGCTCGTGGCGGTGCATGCGCAGGGGCGCGACCGCGCCGCCGTCTGGGACGCGCTCCAGCGCCGCGAGGTCTACGGGACCAGCGGCCCGCGCATCCTGCTGTGGTTCGACTGGCTGAAGGAAGGCGGGACGCGCCCGATGGGCTCGGAGGGAGCGACGCGCGAAGCGCCGGTCTTCCGCGTGCGCGCCGTCGGATCGCGCGTGCAGGCGCCCGGCTGCCCCGACCGGGTGACGCGGGCCCTGGGGGCCGAGCGCACGGCCCGCCTGTGCGCCGGCGAGTGCCACAACCCCGGCGACACGCGCCGGCGCATCGAGCGCATCGAGGTGGTGCGCATCCGCCCGCAGCAGGCGCCCGGCGAGGATCCGGCCTCCCTGATCGACGATCCGTGGCGGAGCGTCGCCTGCGCCGGGCAGGCGGACGGCTGCGTCGCCACCTTCCTCGATCCCGAGTTTCCCGAGGCCCGCCGCGACACGGTCTACTACGCGCGCGTCTTCGAGGAGCCGGCCCCGACCGTGAACGGCGACCCGCTCCAGTGCGCCCGCGACGCCGCGGGAGCCTGCCTCGAGAGCCACCCCTGCCTGGACGGTCAGGACTGCCTGGCGCCCTACGCGCAGCGGGCCTGGTCTTCCCCCATCTACGTCGACTACGACCGCGAAGGAGAGCTGCGTGAGTGACATCGTCCAGGAGGACACCATCAGTGCGGAGTGGCTGACCGATCGCCTGCGCGCCGCCGGCCACGACGTGCGCGTCACCGGCTTCCGCGGTCGTCGCATCGGCACCGGGCAGATCGGCAAGTGCATCCGCTACGAGCTGGACCTCGCGGGCGACGACGCCACGGCGCCGCGCAGCCTGGTCGCCAAGTTCGCCTCGGACGACCCGAGCAGCCGCCAGACCGGCATGCAGCTCGGGAACTTCGTGAAGGAGGTTTCGTTCTACCGCGAGCTCCAGCAGCGCCTGCGCATCGCGACGCCGCGCTGCTACGCCGCCGAGATCGACGGCACCGGACCCGACTTCGTGCTGCTGCTCGAGGACCTGGCCCCCGCGGTCCAGGGCGACCAGCTGGCCGGCTGCTCGCCCGAGGTGGCGCGCGCGGCGGTGCTCGAGCTGGTGGGGCTGCACGCGCCGTCGTGGTGCGACGCCTCGCTGCGCGGCATCGACTGGCTGGGGGAGCCCTCCGCCGACACCGTCGCCCTGGGCAAGGCCCTCTACGCGGCGCAGCTGCCCGGCTTCCTCGAGCGCTACGGCCCGCGCCTGGAAGCGGACGAGGCCGCCATCATCGAGGCGGTGGGCTCCTCGAAGGGCGCGCCCTTCGAGCTGCTGGACGACGTCTTCGGCCTGGTCCACATCGACGACCGGCTGGACAACCTGCTGATCGACACGAGCACGACGCCGCCGCGCATCACCGCCGTCGACTGGCAGAGCATCACCATCGGGCGCCCGCTCTCGGACGTGGCCTACTTCCTGGGCGCGGGGCTCCTGCCCGAGGTGCGGCGCGAGGTCGAGGAGGACATCGTGCGGGCCTACCACGCCGCGCTGGTCGAGGCGGGGGTCGAGGGCTTCGGCTGGGAGGACTGCTGGCGCGACTACCGGCGCGGCGTCTTCTCCGGCTTCGGCGTGACGGTGATCGCCTCGATGATGGTCGAGCAGACCGAGCGCGGCGACGAGATGTTCGTCGCCATGGCCCGCCGCCACAGCCGCCACGCCATCGACCTGGGCAGCGCCGAGTTCCTGGGCTAGCCGGTCAGAACGCCGCCGCGGACAGCTCGATGTCGGCGCGCTCCCAGACCTCGGCGATCTGCTGCTGCGTCGCCGCGGCGCCGGCCGTGTCGCCCTGGGCCTGCTGGGCGGCCATCAGGCCGTAGAGCGACCAGCCGTTGCGCGGCGTGTACGCCAGCTGCTTCGCGAACACGGCCTGGGCCTGCTTCGGTCTTCCCGCCCGCAGCAGCGCCTGGCCCAGGGCCTCGCGGGTGGGGAAGTACCAGGGCGGCGGCTCGGTGTAGGGAAGGGCGTCCTGGAGCGCGACGGCTTCCTCCAGCGGCGCGATGGCGTCGGCGAAGCGGCCCTCTTCGCCGGCGATGCGCGCCTCGAGCACGCGCGAGGCGATGGTCAGCAGCTGGCGGCCCGACGAGCCGGACGCGAACACCCGCTCGAGCGCCGGCTCGGCGGCGATGCGGTCGACCGCCGCCAGGTCGCCGCGCGCGCCGGCCAGGTCGCCGGTGGCCGCAGAGGCCATGCCGCGGGTGAAGTGCCAGACGCCGGTGGCGTAGCGCCAGTCGTCGCGCGGGGCGGGCGCCGCCAGCAGCTCCTGCCAGCGGCCGAAGCGGGCCAGCGCGAACCACTCCATCGGCACGAACTCCTCGCTGATCGGCACGGCGGCCACGATCTCCGGCGTCATGTTGGCCGACAGCTTGCGCGCCGCCCCGATCGAGACCTCGCTGCGGCCCTCGAAGGCCGCCGACGCGTACAGGAAGTGGACGTTGTGCGGGTAGTAGGCGGCCGGGTAGAAGCCCTGGGCGCGACACTGGGTGATGTAGGACTCGTCGGCCGCCGCCGCCTTCTCGTTCGCGACCGAGGCGTCGTGGTAGCGCCCCACCCGCAGGTAGATGTGGGAGGGCATGTGCACCAGGTGTCCGGCGCCCGGCGAGAGCGGCCCCAGCCGGTCGGCGGCACTCTCCGCCTTGCCGGGCTGGCTCGACGGCTCGACGGCGTGGATGTAGAGGTGGAGCGCGCCGATGTGCTCCGGGTCGCGCGCGATCACGGTCTCCAGCGAAGCCAGCACGCGCTCGGTGGCCGGCTTCGGCGTCTCCGGGTCGATCCAGTAGTCCCAGGGCATGGTGTCCATCAGCGCCTCGGCGTACAGGGTGAGCACGTCCAGGTCGTCCGGGTACGCGGCCGCCACCCCGGCCATGGCCTCGGCGTAGGCCAGGTCGAGGCCGCTGCGATCCGCCACCGGCTCGGGCGCGTAGCGCGCGGCCAGCGCCTCGACCAGCGCCCGCTCCACCGGACTCGCAGCGTCGGCCTTCGCCAGCGCGCGCTGCGTCGCCTCCCAGGCCGCGGGCACGTCGGCGTCGTCCATCGGCTTGTTGATGTTGGGACCCAGCACGTAGGCCTCGCCCCAGGCGCAGATGGCGCAGTCCGGGTCCTGGGCCGACCCCTCCTTGAAGGCGCGGTGCGCCTCGGCGTGGTTGAAGCCGTAGGCGAGCACCAGTCCCTGGGTGAAGTAGCGCTGCGCCAGCTCCGAGTCGCTGGAGATCTCGCGGTGGAAGCTCCCCAGGTCGTTGAACAGCGGCGCGCCGGCTCCGTCGGGCACGACGCGGCGCGGGAGGTGGGTGTGGGCGTGATCCTCGTCGCCGTGGGCGTGGCCGGCGTGGGTGCCTTCGCCGGTGGCGCAGCCGAGCAGCAGCGTCGAAGCCAGGATCCAGAGGAGACGGGTCGTGCGCATGGTTCCTCCTTCGGGGGCGCCGGCCGTCGGGGTCGCCAGCGGGCCCGATCGACGGCACGATACCACCACGGAGGAGACATGATCGAGAAGACCATCGAGAACTGGCATCGCAACATCAGGGGAGAGTTCCCCGGCGGGCTCGACGAGCTGCTGGACGACGACTGCGTGTTCTACTCCCCGATCGTCTTCACCCCCCAGAAGGGCAAGGCCGTCTCGAAGATGTACCTGGAGGCCGCGGGATCCACCTTCAGCGGGAGCAGCGAGCCCACCAAGGGCGTGTCCGACCTCTCCGAGCAGAAGTTCCGCTACGTGAACCAGGTGATGAGCGGCAACGTGGCCGTGCTCGAGTTCGAGAGCGAGGTGGACGGCAAGTACATCAACGGCGTCGACATCATCACCTGCAACCCGGAGGGCCGCATCGTCGAGTTCAAGGTGATGGTGCGCCCGCTCCAGGCCGTGAACCTGCTGCATGCGAAGATGAAGGCGATGCTCGAGAAGATGCAGGCGGCCGGCTAGGAGCGGACCATGGAGCTCGAGGCGCTGGTCGAGCGCGCGGAGAAGCTGGTCCCGGAGATCGCCGAGCGGGCGCTCGAGACCGAGCGCCTGCGCGAGCTTCCCCGGGCGAACGTCGACGCCCTGGTCGAGAGCGGGCTCACGCGCGCGCTCCAGCCGCAGGCCTTCGGCGGATCGGGGCTGGGCGCTCTGGCGCACGTGACGCTGACGCGCACGCTGGCCCACGGCTGCGTCTCGACGGCCTGGTGCCAGTTCGTGTGGAGCGCCCACAACCGGCTGCTGGCCCTCTACCCGGAGCGCGCGCAGGAAGAGGTGTGGGACGATCCGAAGGCGCTGATCGCCGCGTCGCTGGGGCCGGTGGGCCAGGCGCGTCGCGTCGACGGCGGCTACCGCCTGTCCGGCCGCTGGACCTTCGCCTCGGGCTGCGACGCCGCCGGCTGGTTGATGCTCGGCGCCAGCACCGAGGTCGACGGCGCGCCGGCGCCGATCCTCGCCTGCGTGCCGAAGTGCGAGGTGGAGATCGTCGACACCTGGCACGTGTCGGGCCTGCGCGGCACCGGCAGCAAGGACGTGTCCGCCGCCGACGTGTTCGTGCCCGAGCATCGCGCCGCCTCCTGGATCTCCACCGTCGCCGAACACCAGGGCTTCGCCGTGGCCGTCATCGCCGGACCGGTGCTGGGCGGCGCCGAGGCCGCGGTCGGCCGCTTCCGCCAGCGCCTGGCGGGCCGCGTGCTGGTGACCATGAAGAAGCAGCAGGACATGGGCTCGGCGAAGAAGCGGCTGGCGGAGTCGGCGGCCGAGGTCGAGGCGGCGCGGCTGCTGCTCGAGCGGGCCTGCGGCGAGATCGACGCATGCCTGGCGGCGGGCCGCCTTGCGACACCGGCCGAGACCGTGCGCTGGATCCGCGACACCGCCTTCTGCGCCGAGCTCGGCACGCGCGCGACCCAGCGCATCTTCGAGGCGTCCGGCGGCGGCGCGCTCCAGGAGAGCGAGCCGATCCAGCGCATCTGGCGCGACGTGAACGCCGGCCACGCCCACGCCTTCCTGAACTGGGACGACGCCGCCGAGGGCTGGGCGGGCTTCGACCTGGACGGAGGGCTCTAGGGGATGTGCCGCCCCACGAAGGCCCCCGCCCGCTGCACGGCGGCAGTGGCCTCGGGGAACAGGCCGCACAGCCCGTGGAAGCCGTGGACCATCTCGGCCTCGATCTCGAGCGTCACCGACACGCCGGCGGCCCCGGCGCGGGCGGCCAGGCGGGGCGAGTCGTCGCGGGTGGTGTCGATCTCGCCGCAGCCCAGGTAGAGGGGCGGCAGCCCGGCCAGGTCGGCATGGATGGGCGACGCGGCCGGGTCCTGGGCGGAGCCGTCCTCGCCCAGGTAGTCGGCGAAGCGCTTGCGGATCCAGGGACCGTTCACGTAGGGATCGAAGCCGCGCGGGTTCACCGCCGAGTCGCCCTGCTGCTCGGCGTCGAACCAGGGGGTGAGCCCGGCGTAGCACGCGGGCAGCGGATCGCCCGCGTCGCGCAGCGCGCACATCGCCGCCACGGCGATGCCGCCGCCGCAGGAGTCGCCCACGAAGGCGGTGCGCGCCGGGTCGAGTCCGTCGGCCAGCGCCGCCCGGTAGGCCGCCAGCGTGTCGTCGAGGGCGGCCGGGTAGGGCGCCTCCGGCGCCAGCCGGTACTCGAACACCAGCACCCGCGCGTCGAAGTGACGCGACACGTTCTCCGAGTAGAGCAGGTAGTGGGTGATTCCGGTCGAGACGAAGGCGCCGCCGTGCACGAAGAAGAGGGTGCGATCGGTGCTGGCCTCCGGCACCCGGATCCAGGCCGCCGGCAGGCCGGCCAGCGTCGTGCGGTCGACGTGGGTGGTGTCGGAGCACGCCTTCGGGTGGATGGCGTGCATCTTGTCGCGCACCAGCAACGTCGGGTCGTCCGGGTTCGCCTGGCCCGGCTTGAAGAACTGCTTGAACTTCTCGAACTCGGGGCTCGCCATCTCTCTCCTCCGGGCGTAGATTCGCCTTCCACCACCGGGAGGAGGGCGACGTGGGGTCCGACGCTCCGCTGCGCGTCTACGGCGCCGTGCCGTCGTACTATACGGGAAAGCTCGAGGGCTACCTCCGCTACAAGGAGATCCCGTACACCTACGTGCCCCTGAAGGCCTCGCTGCGGCGGAAACTGCGCCGGGAGGTGGGCAACGACCAGGTGCCCGCGGTCGAGCTGCCCGACGGCCGCTTCATGACCGACACCACGCCCATGATCGCCTGGTTCGAGGAGCAGCACCCGGACCCGCCGGTGATCCCGCGCGACCCGCTCCAGTCCTTCGTGAGCCGCCTCGTCGAGGACTACGCCGAAGAGTGGCTGTGGCGTCCCGCCATGCACTACCGCTGGAGCTACCGCACCGACCGCATGCACCTCTCGCGCCGGCTCGCCGACGAGCTGATGTCCGAGATCCCGCTGCCGGCGTTCGTCAAGCGGGCGATGGTCCGCCGGCGCCAGTGGGGCAGCTACGTGAAGGCCGACGCCGTGACGCGGGAGACCTGGGACCACGTCGAGGGCATCTACTTCGGGGCGCTCGAGCAGCTGGAGGCGATCTTCGCCACGCGCCCCTACCTGCTGGGCGACGTCCCCAGCCTGGCCGACTTCGGCTTCTTCGCCTCGATGTTCCGCCACTTCGCCCAGGATCCGACGCCGAGCGACCTGATGCGCCAGCGCGCACCCGGCGTCTTCGAGTGGCAGGCCCGGCTGTGGAACGCGCGGGGAAGCCGCACGCAGGGAAGCCTGCTCTCCGGCATTCCCGACGACTGGTCGCCCATCCTTCGGGAGATCGGCGACGCCTACCTGCCGTTCCTGAACGCGAACGCGCGGGCCTGGGCGGCGCGCACGCCGCGCTTCGACGTGGAGATCCAGGGCGTGCCGTACCGCTCGGTGCCGATGTCCCAGTACCGGGTCTGGTGCCTGGAGGAGCTGCGTCGCCACCACGCCGGGCTGCCGGACGACGCGGGGGAGGAGGCGCGCAAGCTGCTCGAGGCCCACGGCTGCTGGGAGCCGCTGTTCGCCGAGACCGTCGAGTCGGGCTACGACCCGGAGGGCCGCGTGCCCTTCCGCGGACGCAAGGTCCACTTCGACAACGCTGCTGATCCGGCGTCCCGGGGCTAGCCGTCTTCCGCGCGCTCCCGCGGCTCGACGCGGAAGGCCCAGAAGGCATCCGGATCCTCCAGGCCCTCGGCCGTGCCGACGCCGTACTTCTCGACGGTGGCGCGCCCCGCGGCGAGGCGCTCGTCCTCGGGGGCGCGTACCAGCGACACCGCGTAGCGCTTGCCGTCGATGCGCAGCACGGCGCGCCCGTCCTTCACCGCGTGGTGCGGCCACTGCTTCCACAGCGTGAAGTGGGGCACGCCGCAGGGGACGTAGAGCGCTCCCTCGTGGACGACCCCCCAGACCGTGCGCGAGCTCTCCGGCTCCAGAAGCTGGAGCTCCAGCGTGTCCCGGTCGGCGGCGAAGGACCAGTCCAGGCCCTGCGTCTCCACCCACTCGCCGCTGGCAAGGGCGCCGCCCGGGAAGGCGGCGATGGGTCCGTCGGCAAAGCGCGCCGCGAAGGCGGTGCCCAGCAACGCGCCCACCAGCGCCGCCAGCACGATCACTCCCCAGCGCACGATCTTCTTCATGCCCGATGCCCCGCCCCGTTCGCTGGTGCATGATGGGGCATCGCCCGCAGCGAAGGAACCCCGGATGGATCCCGTGCTTCTCGGTTGGCTCTCCCTCGCGGTCGTTCTTGCTTCTGGTGCGCTGTGGTTCCGCCGGGCCCTGGCGGTGCGCCTTCCGGCGGATCGCCGCGGCTTCGTGGCGGTCTGGCTCGTCGGCATTGCCCTCGGTGTGGCGGCGCTGGGCCAGGGCGCCGGCTGGCTCGCCGGTGTCCCCGCCGCGCTGGCCGTGCTGGGCGGGGTCTTCTTCTGCTTCACCGTCGCCATCAGCCGCCAGCGGGCCGCCGACGACGCCATCGCCGTCGGCGCCACGCTGCCCGCCTTCCGCGCGCCCGACGACACCGGCGCCGTCTTCGACAGCGCGGTACTGGCCGGGCGCCCCGTCCTGATCAAGTTCTTCCGCGGCCACTGGTGACCGTACTGCGTCGCCGAGTTGCGGCGATGGGAGGAGCTGCGGCCCGAGCTCGACGCCCGGGGCGTCGCCATCGTGACCGTGTCGGGCGACACCCCCGAGCAGATCGCGAAGGGCCGCGGCAAGCACGGCCTGGAGGCCACCATGCTCGCCGACCGAGACCTGGCGGTGACCGACCGCTTCGGCCTGCGCAACCAGGGCTTCCACTCGGGTCCGCCGAAGCCGCTGGGCGCCGAGGCGCTGCCGGTGCCCACCTCGATCCTGGCCGACGCGGAAGGCCGCGTCGTGTGGATCGAGCAGTCGGAGAACTACCAGCGCCGCTCCGACCCGGACGTGGTCCTCGGCGCGCTGCGCCGGCATTTGGGCTGAGCCGCGTGTCCGACGACGCCGAGGAGCTGCTGGCGTTCTGGTTCGGTCCCCTCGACGCCGACGGCGCCCCGGGCGACGCGGCGCGTGCCCGCTGGTTCGATCCGCCCGACGGCTTCGACGCGGAGCTGGCGCGCCGTTTCGGGTCGCGGGTGGAGGAGGCGCTGGACGGCGGGTTGGCGGAGTGGGCCGCGACGCCGCGCGGGCGGCTGGCGCTGGTGCTGCTGCTCGACCAGCTTCCGCGCAACGTGCACCGCGGGAGGGCGCGCGCCTTCGCCGGCGACGCCCGCGCGCTCGCCCTGGCCTTCGAGGCGATCGAGCGCGGCGACGACCGGGCGCTCCTGCCGATCGAGCGCTGCTTCCTGTACCTGCCGCTCATGCACGCCGAGGACGCGTCGGTGCAGGAGCGTTGCGTCGAGGTCTTCACCCACCTGGCGCGCGAGCCGGCGCCGGACGTCGTGGCGCGCCAGATCGCCGCCTCGCTCTCCTTCGCCCGGACCCACCGCGACGCGATCGCCCGCTTCGGCCGCTTCCCGGCGCGCAACGCGGCGCTGGGCCGCGCGTCGACCGAGGCGGAGCGCGCCTTCCTCGAGCGCCATCCGTCGGGCTTCGCCCCGGGCGACGAAGCCTAGGGAATGTCTGCACAAGCCGACTGCTCAGGCCATCCGTCTGGGATGGCCTGAGAGAAACCGCTTCGTGCAGACACTCCCTGGCCGCGGACGCGTACACCGACGGGCTGTGCCATGATCCTCCCCCCACGCCCGCACGCGCCACATGAGAGAGGATCCGCCATGGGCCGCCCCACGCTCCGCACCGAGCTCTGTGATCGCATCGGCATCGAGTACCCGGTGGTCTCCGCCGGCATGGGTCCGGTGGCCGGCACCGGCGCCCCGGTCGCCACCGCCGAGCTGGCCGCCGCCGTGTCGAACGCCGGCGGCCTGGGCGTGATCGGCGGCGTCGCCTACCCGCCCGACGTCCTGCGCGACGAGATCCGCAAGGTGCGTTCGCTGACCGACAAGCCCTTCGGCGTCGACCTGCTGCTGTCGCCGAACTTCCTGGTCCCGCGCGGCGCGGCGAAGAAGCAGCGCCGCGAGCCGCCGAAGCTCCCCCAGGAGAGCGTCGACGCGGTGAACGCGCTGGCCGGCGAGCTGGGGGTCGAGGTCGAGCCGGCGCCGCCGTCCGAGGGCGCCATGGAGGGCTCCTGGGTGCCCGAGGGCAAGAGCTGGGCCGGCGCGCAGATGGAGGTGGTGCTCGAGGAGGAGGTGCCGGTGTTCGCGTCGGGCCTGGGGTCGCCGGCGCCCTTCGCCGACGCGCTGAAGGCCAACGGTACGGTCATCCTGTCGCTGGTGGGCAACGTGCGCGCCGCGAAGCAGGTGGCCGAGAGCGGTGCCGACTACGTGGTGGCCCAGGGCACCGAGGCCGGCGGCCACACCGGGAAGATCGGGACGCTGGCGCTGCTGCCCCAGGTGATGGACGCGGTGGCGCCGCTGCCGGTGCTGGCGGCGGGCGGCGTGGCCGACGGGCGCGCGCTGGCCGGCGTGCTGGCGCTCGGCGCGGTCGGCGCCTGGTGTGGCACCGCCTTCCTGGTGTCCGAAGAGGCCAACCAGCCCGATCTCCAGAAGCAGCGCATCCTGGACGCCGCCGCCGAGGACACGGTGGTGACGCGCCTCTACAGCGGCAAGACCATGCGCAACATCTCGAACCCGCTGATCGAGGCCTGGGAGATGCGGGGCATGAAGGCGCTGCCCATGGGCGCCCAGGGCCTGCTCACTCGCGACCTGCTCTACACGCTGCGCAAGTCGGGCCGCGAGGACCTGCTGATGAACGCGGCCGGTCAGACCGCGGGCATGCTCACGAAGAAGCGGCCGGCGGCGGAGATCCTGGCGGAGATGGTGGGCGAGGCGGCCGAGATCCTGGCGTCGCGGCTGCGCAGCGCCGTCACCGTCTCGCTCTAGCAGGCGCGCCCGCCGGCTGCGTCCGGCGGCGCAGCTGACCTATGCTCCGGCCATGGGAATGGAAACGACCGGGCGCATCCACGCCCTCTCCGACGCACAGCAGGTGACCGAGCGCTTCCGCAAGCGCGAGTTCGTGCTCGAGCTCTCCGACAACCCCCGCTATCCGCAGTACGTGCAGTTCCAGCTCACCGGCGACCGCTGCGAGAAGCTCGACGGCTTCGAGGTGGGCGACGAGGTGCGCGTCGAGTTCAGCCTGCGCGGCCGCGAGTGGAAGAGCCCGAAGGGCGAGATCAAGTACTTCAACAGCCTGGACGTCTGGACGCTCGACCGTCTGGGCGAGGGCGCCCAGCCGGCGCCGCCGGACGACGTCTTCGACCAGACCCCGCCCCACACCGACGACGACGTCCCGTTCTAGGGGCCCGCGTTGGACCTGGGGCTCGGCGGCAGGACGGCGCTGGTCACCGGCAGCTACCGGGGCACCGGCGCCGGCATCGCCCGGGTGCTGGCCCGCGAGGGCGCACGGGTGGTGGTGCACGGACTCGAGCCGGGCCAGGCCGACGAGGTCGCCGAGGAGATCCGCGGCGGGGGCGGCGAGGCGTTCACCGTCACCGGCGACGTGCGGACCGCCGAGGGCGCGCGCGCCGCGGCCGGGTCGGCGCTGGACGCCGCCGGCCGGGTCGACGTGCTGGTGAACAACTACGGCGCCGCCGCCGGTGGGGGCTGGCTCGACGACCCGGACGCCGACTGGCGGGAGATGTTCGAGACCAACGTATTGTCCGGGGCGCGCATGGTGCACCACTTGGTGCCCGGCATGGTCGAGCGCGGCTGGGGACGCGTCGTGTTCGTCGGCACCGTGGGCAGCGTGCGACCGCGCGCCCGCATGCCCGGCTACTACGCGGCGAAGGCGAGCCTGCCCAACATGACCGTCAGCCTGGCCAAGGAGCTGGCGCACAGCGGGGTCACGGTGAACACGGTGAGCCCGGGCCTGATCGCCACCGCCGAGGTGCGGGCCGGACTCCTGCGCCGCGCCGAGCGCGAGGGCTGGGGCAGCGACTGGGACGAGATCCAGCGGCGCGCCGCCAGCGACTTCATGCCGAACCCGTCGGGACGCATCGGCACCGTGGAGGAGGTGGGCGCGCTGGTGGCGTTCCTGGCCAGCGACCTGGCCGGCTACGTGAACGGCGCCGACCTGCGCATCGACGGCGGCTCGGCCGAGTGTGTCTGAGTCAGCCCTCGGAAAGGCTGCGCCGGTAGTCGAGAAGCTCGCTGCGTACGACCGGCGCCAGCCAGTAGAGGCCCACCACGTTGGCCAGCGCCATGGCGAAGACCAGCGAGTCGGAGAAGTCGAGCACCGCGTCGAGGCGGGTGGCGCAGCCGAGCACCACCGAGGCGCAGAAGAGCAGGTTGAAGGACACGCGGGTCGCGCGGCGCGCGCCGAACACGTAGATCGCTCCGGCCAGGCCGTAGTAGGACCAGGCGATCATGGTCGAGTAGGCGAAGAGCATGACCACCACCGCCAGCATCTCCGGCGCGCCGGGCAGCACGGTGCCGAAGGCGGCGGAGGTGAGCTCGACTCCGGTGAGCCCCCCGGCGCCGACGCCCGGCTCGTAGATCGTCAGCGTGATCACGAGCCCGGTGAGGGTGCAGATCACCACCGTGTCGATGAACGGCTCGAGCAGGGCGACGAAGCCCTGCTCGACCGGCGACCGGGCGCGCGCCGCGGCGTGGGCGACCGCCGCCGACCCGATGCCCGCCTCGTTCGAGAAGGCGGCGCGCCGGAAGCCCAGCACCATCACGCCGAGCGCGCCGCCGGCCACGCCCTCGGGCGCGAAGGCGCCCTGCACGATCCAGACGAGGGCCTGGGGAACGCGCTCCAGGTTGGCCGCGATCACCGCCAGGGCGCCCAGCGCGTAGACGACGGCCATGAAGGGCACGATGGCCGACGCCACCCGCGCGATCACGCGGATGCCGCCCAGGATCACCAGTCCCACCAGGAAGGCGAGCCCCAGGCCGAACAGCCAGCCGCGCTCGGCGAAGAAGCTGGCGTCGCCGCCGCTGACGTTCACGAACTGCACGTAGGCCTGGTTCGACTGGAACATGCAGCCGATGCCCAGGCTGCCCACCAGGATGCAGACGGCGTAGTAGACGGCGAGCACCCGACCCAGCCGGGGCCAGCCGCGCTCGGCCAGGCCCGCGTGCAGGTAGAACATCGGCCCGCCGGACAGGCTGCCGTCCGGGTTCTCGCGCCGGTATTTCACGCCGAGCGTGCACTCGGTGAACTTCGAGGCCATGCCGAGCAGGCCCGCCACGACGAGCCAGAAGATCGCCCCCGGACCGCCCACCGAGATGGCGATGGCCACGTGGGCGATGTTGCCGACGCCGACCGTGCCCGAGAGCGCCGTCGCCAGCGCCTGGAAGTGGGAGACCTCGCCGGCGCTGTCCGGCTGGTCGCGCCGGCCCGTGAGCACGCGCAGCGACTCGGCGAAGCCGGTGACGTTGATGCCGCGCAGGTAGACGGTGAAGAAGCTGGCGCCGCCCACCAGCCACAGCACGATCCAGGGAAGCTCCGCGTCGCCCACCGGGATGGTGGAGAAGATGACGCGGGAGAGGGCGGCAGCGAGCGGGGCGAAGGCCTGGTCCACGGCCTCGTCGATGTTCATCCGCTCCCCGGACCTCCCTCCGCATACAATGGCACAGACGCACCGGACGTCGCGCACGCGTCCGGTCGGAGGATCCGATGACGCCCCGAATCGTCTGGACGGTGCTGTTCGCCGTCTACGCCCTGTTCTTTGCCTGGTACACCTCGTTCGGCGGGCCGCTGTCCGACGAGGAGATCGCCCGCTACACCGAGGTGTTGAACTCCCAGGGGATCCCGCCGGAGCGGCTGGAGGTCTGGCTCGAGTTCATGCGCAGCGACACCGGCGACGACTTCGCCATGTTGAATGCGCTCGACCTGCGCGACACGCCCCGGCCGATCGAGGGCGTCGAGCCCGGCGAGACGTCGGAGCAGGTGATGGCGAAGTACACCGAGCCGTTCCTGGGCAAGGCGCTGCGGTCGGCGGCCCACCCGATCCTGCTGGGCCGCGCGGCGGCCCCCGCCCTGGACGTGTGGGGCATCGAGGGCGCCGACCGCTGGACCCAGGGCGGGCTCGTCCGCTACCGCAGCCGCCGCGACGTGATGGAGCAGGCCGTCTTCGCGTCGGGCCTGGACATCCACGACTTCAAGATCGCGGCGCTGGAGAAGACCATCGCCTACCCGCTGGACCCGTTCTTCTACGCGGGCGATCCGCGGCTGCTGCTGGCGCTCGTGCTGCTGATCCTGGGGCTGCTCGTACAGCTTCGTGCCTCGAACCGTCGAGCGCGGGTCGGGTAAAGCCCTCCCGGCGGCGGGTCGATGCAGGGATCGGAACCCATCCCTGCGGAGGCCCGCCCATGCGATCGACCACGCGATCCACGATCGGGGCGCTCGCCCTGGGGATCGCCGTGGGCCTGCTGGGCTGCGCGACGATCGAGCACAGCATGTCCGTCTCGGACGTGGCGGGGCGGACGCTGCCGGTGCGCGGCGCCGAGGGGGCCGAGCGCCTGCGCAGCGAGATCGAGGTGGACGAGACCATCCGCGACTACGTGGCCCGCCACGGCAAGCCCGACTACCTGCACGTGGTCGACCACATGAGCCTCTACTTCTTCTACGTGAAGGAGGACATGGCCGTGAAGTTCGAGCGGGACCTGATCCCGCCGAGCACGGCGCGCCGGCTGGGGCGCATTCCGGGCAGCCTGATGGGCATGCTGCCGCGGCGCGACGCCGAGGCACTGGTGGCGCGGCGCAAGGCCGCCCGTCGCACCGTGCGGCGCACGACGCCGCGACCGGCGGTGCGCAAGGCCGCGCCGGCGGCCCAGGCGCCGACCGGCCTGTCGCTCAGCACCTTCAACGTGCGCAAGGTGGTGGCGCGGCTCAGCCCGCCGCGCACGGCGGCCGACGCCGGCATCGGCGGCTGGCGCAGCGTGAAGTTCTCGGACGGCGTGTCCGGCCAGATCGCCAGCGCCGGCGGCACCCGCTACGAGATCCGGCGCGACCGGCTGGTGCTGGCCCTGCGCCTGCGGGGCGGCCGGGCTCCGGGCGAAGCGCGGCTCGAGGTCCTACGGCTCAACAGCGCCACCTTCGGCGCCCACGCCGAATCCATCACCCGGCAGATGCTGCCGGCGCTGGCGCGGGTCGCCGCCGACGGCAGCGGTCGCACGCGGGTGGCCGAACGGGTGCGCGGGCGGCTGGTGCGCATCGACCGGCTCGGCGCGCGCGGCGAGGTGGTCTACACCATCCTGCCCTGATCCCCCGCGACCGGGCTCTCGGGAAGGCTGGCGTAGAAGTGGTAGAGCGCCAGCAGGGACGCCGCCGACAGCAGGTGCCAGGCGGCGTGGCCCTGGACCCAGTGGTTCGTGGGATCGCACCAGACGCGCGAGACGTCGAGGGCGGAGCACACGCCGGCCGCGGTGATGAGTCCCAGCGCCGCGAAGAAGAGCCGGTAGTCGGCGCCCCGGGTCCGGCTGCGCAGCGCCCACTCCTGGCCCAGGATCACCAGGATCAGCACGAAGACCAGCGCCTGGATGGGGAAGCCGGTCTGGAACACGACCGGCACCAGGGCGCTCAGCAGCGCCGTGCCGCCCAGGTGGAACACCACCTTGTGTCGAGTCTCGATCCAGCCGAAGCGCAGCGCGTTGACCGTCACGATCAGGAAGCAGAACAGGAACATGCCGACGAAATCGAAGAACTGGAGGAAGTACGTATAGGAGGCGTGGTAGACGCCGGAGAAGAGTCCCACGGCGATGCTGGCCGGTCCGAACAGCACCAGCTCCGGGCGCCCGCTGCGGCGGCCCAGGTGCCACATCCACAGCCCGAGGACGATGTAGGCGGCGTTCGACCAGGTATTGGCCGGGTTGGTCACCCAGGCGCACAGCTCCTGCTCGCACCAGTCGACGTTGGGCGGGGTCCAGCCGCTCCAGGGGCAGCCGGGCGGCATCTCCGGGGCGAGCGCAGGCGGCATCAGTCGCCCGACACGAGCTCCATCACCTTGGCGAGCCCCTCGTCCCCGTCCGGCGGCACGGGCACCGGGTCGCGTCCCTGGATGATGGTGTCCGCGCGGTTCTGGATCATGTTCACCCAGCCCGGGTGGGAGAGGATGTAGAAGCGGCCTTCCTGCACCGAGCGCGCGACGAGGCGACCCACCTCCAGCGGATCCATGCCGCTCTCGACCAGGCTGGACATCGCCTTGTGGATCATCTCGAACTGGGCGGCGTGGGCGCCGGCGTCGGGCCGCGGTGCCTCGGGGCGGTTGCGCTCCGACTCCATGATGCGCGTGCGCACCCAGCCGGGGCACAGCACCGACGCGCCGATCGGGTGCCCGCTGCCGCGAAGCTGGGACCACAGGCTCTCGGAGAAGGCCACCACCGCGTGCTTGGTGACGCCGTAGATGCCGCCGCCGTGGATGAGCCCCGCCATCGACGCAGTGTTCACGACGTGGCCCGGCGCGCCCTGCTCGATCATCACCGGGACGAACACGCGGGTGCCGAAGACGACGCCGTTCACGTTCACGCCCATCACCCAGTCCCACTCGTCCTGGCTGGCCTCCCAGAGCGGACCGCCCATGCTGCCGCCGACCCCGGCGTTGTTGCACAGCACGTGGACCGCGCCGAACTCGGCGAGCGCCTGGTCGCGCAGCGCCTCCAGCGACTCGAGCTTCGACACGTCACAGAAGAAGCCGGCCGCCTGGGCGCCCTCGTCGCGCAGCGTGCGCGTCGCCTGGTCCAGCGCCTCCTGCTCGACGTCGGCCAGCACCACCTTCATGCCCTGCTCGGCGAAGGCGCGCGCCATCCCCAGCCCGATGCCGCTGGCGCCGCCGGTCACCACCGCGACCCGACCCTCTAGCTCCTGCATTCCGTCCCTCCGCGTGACGGACCATCATAGCGGGCTAGCCTGGGGATCGGAGGAACCCCCATGAGCCATCGCGTCATCCAGTGGAGTACCGGAAACGTCGGCCGCTATTCGCTGCGCGCCATCCTGAGCCACCCGGAGCTCGAGCTCGCCGGCCTGTGGGTCCACAGCGAGAAGAAGTCGGGGCGGGACGCCGGCGAGCTGTGCGGCGTGGGTCCGGTGGGCGTGGCCGCCACCAACGACGCCGACGCCCTGCTCGAGACCGACGCCGACTGCGTCGTCTACACCGCCACCGCCGACCTGCGCCCGCTGGAGGCGGTCGACGACGTGTGCCGCATCCTGGCCTCGGGCAAGAACGTGGTGTCGAGCTCGATCGTGCCGCTGGTGCACCCGAGCCATTTCGGCGAGGACGTGGAGAAGAAGCTCACCGACGCGTGCCGCGAAGGGAACGCCAGCTTCTGGACCAACGGCATCGACCCGGGCTTCGCCAACGACGTGCTGCCGCTCACGCTGTCCGGCATGTGCGAGCGCTGGACCCAGATCCGCGTGCGCGAGATCGTGAACTACGCCACCTACGACCAGCCCGAGGTGGTGCTCGGCACCATGGGCTTCGGCAAGGCCATGGACGACCTGCCGCTGCTGCTGCTGCCCGGCAGCCTGACGCTCGGCTGGGGCGGCACGATCCGCGTGCTGGCAGAGGGTCTGGGCCTCGAGCTCGACGAGATCGGCCAGTGGTACGAGTGCCTGCCCGCTCCGCGCGATCTCGACACGCCCATGGGCACCATCGCCGAGGGCACCCGCGCAGCGCTCCGTTTCGAGGTCTACGGCGTCGTGGGCGGCGAGAAACGCCTGGTGGTCGAGCACGTGACCCGCATGCACGACGACCTGGCCCCCGACTGGCCCCGCAGCGACGGCGGCTACGAGGTGATCATCGAAGGCGTGCCGCGCATGGTCTGCAAGCTCGACATGGAAGACGAGCACGGCGACCACGCCGTGGGCGGCGTGGTGCTGACCGCGACGCGCCTGGTGAACGCCATCCCCGCGATCGTAGCCGCCCCCCCGCGCCCGCTGACGCCGATGGACCTCCCGCTGGTGACGGGGAAGGGATTGCTGGCGGACTAGGACCGTGGGCGAGTCGTTCGGCACGATCATCGAGTTCGGGGTTGCGCTGGCGGGCTTCTCCGCCGTGGCGATCGCGCTCTCGCACGAGCCGGGTGCGCTGGCCCCGCTCGACCGCTTCCGCGCGCTCACGCTGCTGAACTGCGCGCTCGGCGCCGCGTTCGGCGCCAGCTTCGTGCTGGTCGGCGACGCCTTCGGAATGGGCGAGCCCGCCCTGTGGCGTTTCGCGGGCGGCGGCGTTCTGCTGATCTATGCCTTCTGCACCGCGGTGCCGATCCTGCTAGCACGCCGCATGCCGCCGGACGATCGCAGCCAGCTGTCTTCCGTCCTGTGGGCGCTCTCGAATGCTGGAAACCCGCTGGTCGCGGCCGCGCTGCTCGCCAACCTGACCGGGCTGCTCGGCGAGCCGGGACCGGGTCCGCTCATGGCCTCGCTGGTCTGGCTGCTCTTCTTCTCCGCGGTGTTGTTCGTGCGGATGCTGGTCGACCGCCCCGGCGCGCGCTAGCGCCCCGGCTCGATCACCAGCTTGCCCACGACCTTGCGGTCCGCCAGGTCCTGGATGGCGGAGGCGGTGCCGGCGAGGGGGCGCACGTCGTGTACCACCGCTTCCAGCTCGCCGTCGGCCACGAGCTGGAGCACTGCCTTCTGGTCGGCGTTCGTCCAGCCGTTGCTGCCCAGGATCTGCTGCTCGTAGGTCCAGATGAAGCGCAGGTCGGTGGGCGGGGCGTGGCCGGCGCTGGCGCCGCAGGTGAGCATGCGGCCGTGGGGGCCGAGGCAGCGCAGGGCCTGGGCCCAGGTGTCGCCGCCCACGTAGTTGACGACCACGTCGACGCCGCCGCCGCGCAGCATGTGGGGCTTGCCGCAGATGGCATGCACCGCCTTCACGAACGACTGCTGGCTGGTGTCGATGGTGTGGTCGGCGCCCAGTTCGCGCAGCTTCCCCAGCTTGTCGGCGGCGCTGCCCGCCGCGATCACCTCGGCGCCCAGCCGCTTCGCGAGCTGGATGCAGGCGACCCCCACGCCGCCGGTGGCGCCCAGGATCAGCACCTTCTCGCCGGCCTGCACGCGCCCGCGCTCGTGCAGCATGCGGTGGGCGGTGCCGTAGGCGATGGGCAGACAGGCCGCCTGCACGTCGCTCACCGCGTCGGGCGTGCGGATCAGGTTGGCGACCGGGATTCGCACCCGCTCGCAGGCGGCGCCCAGGCGCGTCTCGCCGGTCATGCCCTCGCCGAGCACGAACGGGTGGGGGCAGACGCGATCGCCCACCTGCCACGCGCCCGGATCCGTGTCGGGCCCGAAGCCGACGATGCGCCCGGCGTAGTCGCCGCAGGGGATCATGGGCAGCGGCGTCTTCAGGCCGGTGGTGCCGCGCACGATCATCGGGTCGAAGCCGTTGATGCTGGTGGCGCCCACCTCGACGAGGGCGTCGCCCGGCGTGAGCTCCGGCTCCGGGAACTCCTCCACCCGCAGGGCGTCGATGCTCCCCTGTTCGTGCAGGACGACCGCGCGCATCGAGCCAGCATACCAGCGGCCCGCGGCTCTGATAGGCTTCTCCCATGGCGGCGCGCAGCATCGACACCGGGACCGACCACATCACGGCGCGGGTCGAGGACCGCGTCGCGACGCTCACCCTGGACCGGCCCGAGGCGCGCAACGCCCTGTCGGCCGAGATGCTGCGCGGCCTGGCGCTGGCGCTCGACGACGCGGAGCGCGCGGCGGACGTGGGCTGCGTGGTGCTGACCGGCGCCAGCGGCGCGTTCTGTGCCGGCGGCGACGTGAAGGGCATGGACGCGCGCAACACGAAGGCGAAGCAGGGCGAGGGTCCGCGCACGCTCGACGCCGCCATCCACCGCCAGCGGCTCGAGCAGCGCGCCACGGCGGGACGTCTCTACACGATGGCCAAGCCGGTCATCGCCTCGCTGCCCGGCGCGGCCGCCGGCGCCGGGCTGTCGCTGGCCCTGGCCTGCGACCTGCGCATCGCCGCCGAGTCGGCCGTGCTGCTCACCGCCTTCGCCCGGGTGGGCTTCAGCGGCGACTACGGCGGCACCTTCTTCCTGACCCAGCTCGTCGGATCCGCCAAGGCGCGCGAGCTCTACTACCTGTCGGACCGGGTCGAGGCCGACGAGGCGCTGCGCCTGGGTCTGGTGAACCGGGTGGTTCCGGACGCGGAGCTGGAAGCGCGCACCCTCGAGCTGGCGGCGCGCATCGCCCACGGACCCACCATCGCCTACCAGTACATGAAGGAGAACCTGAACCGGGCCGTCGGCGGCGACCCGATCGAGTGCATGGACCTGGAGGCCACCCACCACGTGCACACGAGCCTCACCGAGGACCACCGCAACGCGGTGCGCGCCTTCGTCGAGAAGCGCAAGCCCGAATTCCGGGGACGCTAGGCTCCGGCGCATGGACCCGCACCTGGACCTGGCGACCCTGACGGCGCGTTACGCCGCCCTGCCTCCCGCCCCGCGCGATCGCGGCACGCTGTCGCTGCTGGTGGCGCGACCCGACTCGGACCAGCGCCAGACCCTGGAACGCGCGCGCCTGTCGCGCGAGGGGGGCGTCCCCGGCGATCGCTGGCAGGAGAAGGACGGCCGTCCGGAGAGCCAGCTCGCGGTGATGCGCACCGACGTCGCCACGCTCATGGCCAACGGCCGGCCGCTCACCCTGTTCGGCGACAACCTCTTCGTCGACCTCGACCTGTCCAGCGAGAACCTGCCCACCGGCAGCCGCGTGCGCATCGGCGAGTGCCTGCTCGAGGTGACGCCCGAGCCCCACAACGGCTGCGCCAAGTTCGAGCAGCGCTTCGGCGGCGACGCGCTGCGCTTCACGGCTCGGAAGGAGACGCGCGACCAGCACTTCCGCGGCATCTACCTGACCGTGATCGAGGAGGGCGACGTGCGCGTCGGCGACCCGGTCGAGGTCGTTTCCCGCGCATGAGCCGGGTCGCATCGGGCGCCGCCAGCCTCGCGCTCGCCGTCGCCCTGCCGCTGCTCTTGTTCGGCTGGGTCGAGGGATGCTCGAGCACGTGGATCGCGGTGCGCGCCGCCCTCGACCGCAACGAGGGGCCGGCGCTGCGCCGCCACGACGATCGGCTCGGCTGGGTGAGCCTGCCGTCGCTGGCCCAGCAGGACCTGTGGGGTCCGGGGCGCCACCTGCACACCAACGAGCGGGGCTTCCGGGGTCGCCTTCCGGTGAGCGACACGGTCCCGGGAGGCCGGGTGCGCGTCGTCTGCTCCGGCGACTCGTTCGCCTTCGGCGAGGGCGTGGGCGACGAGCAGACCTTCTGCCACGCGCTCACCCGCCTCGACCCGCGCGTCGAGGCCGTGAACCTGGGCCAGCCCGGCTACGGCGTGGACCAGGCCTACCTGCGCTACCGCGGGCTGCCCGACGGCTTCGAACACCAGGTCCACCTGTTCACCTTCATCGGTCCGGACCTCTCGCGCGCCGGCAGCGACGACTTCCACGGCTTCGCCAAGCCGGTCTTCACCCTGGACGGCGACGCGCTGGCGCTGCGCGGCGTGCCGGTCCCCGAGCGCGGACCGGCGCTGCGGCGCGCCGCGGGCGCCTTCCTGGGCGACCTGCGCGTCACCGAGTTCGTGCACCGCGCCCGCAAGAAGCTGTTCGGCCGGCCGCCGCGGGAGGGCGACGCCATCTTCGAGCGTCTGGGCCCCATGCTCGATCGGCTGTTCCAGGAGGTGGCGCGCGAGGGCCAGCGGCGCGGCGCGCGCACGCTGTTCGTCTACCTGCCGCTGCGCTCCGAAGTCGAGGCCGACGGGCGCTGGCGGGCCTGGGTGCGCGAGAGCTTCGAGGGCTCGGGGCTTCCCTTCCTGGATCTCACGGCGGCGCTGCGCGCCGAGCCCGCCGAGACGGCCCACGGCTACTTCATTCCGGAGGGTGCCGCCGCGGCGGGCCACTACTCGCCGCGCGGCAACGCCTGGGCCGGTCGCGAGATCCACGCCGCCTTGGACGAAGCGCCGGTTCGTTCCAACTGACCGCTCCGAGTGACCGCGGCGCCGGCGCAGCGTAGACTGCACGAGCCGGAGGCGCCGATGCCCGAGACCCACAAGTCCTTCTGCCGCTTCTGCCACGTCTTCTGTGGCGTCGAGGTCGACGTCGACCGGGCCGCCAACCGGGTGGTCGCCGTGCGCGGCGATCGCGAGAACCCGGTCTCCCAGGGCTACACCTGCGCGAAGGGCCGCGCCGAGATCGAGCGCCTCTACCACCCGAAGCGGCTCACCACGGCCCGGAAGCGCGTGGGCGACGGCCACCGGGACGTCGCTCCGGAGCAGGCCCTCGACGAGATCGCCCTGCGGCTGCGCGCCGTCATCGACGCCCACGGACCCGAGTCGGTGGCGGTCTACGTGGGCGACGGCGGGCACCGCACCTCGGCCGCCGGGCCCTGGTTCGTGCGCAAGTGGCTGGACGCGCTGGGATCGCCTCGGCTCTACACGTCGTTCACCATCGACTCGCCGAGCCTGGCGGTGGCCGCCCACCGCTTCTTCGGCGGGCCGGTGCCGGTGGCGCTGTTCGACATCGAGAACGCCGACGTGGCGCTCTTCGTCGCCACCAACCCGGTCGTCTCCCACCTGATGACCATGCCCCAGAGCAACCCGTGGAAGCGCCTCCAGGACGCCCAGCGGCGGGGGATGAAGCTGCTGGTGGTCGACCCGCGCCGCTCCGAGGTGGCGAAGCGCGCCGACGTGCACCTGGCGGTGAAGCCGGGCGAGGACGCGACGCTGCTGGCGGCGATGATCCGGGTGATCCTCGAGCGCGGGCTGTTCGACGCCGACTACGTGGGCGCCTACGTGAGCGGCGTCGAGGCGCTGCGGGAAGCGGTCGAGGACTTCACCCTGGACTACGCGTCCCGGCGCTGCGGCGTGCCGGCCGCGAAGATCGAGGAGGCGGCCGGGATCTTCGCCGCCGCCGGCAGCGGCGGCGCCCAGAGCGGAACCGGCCTGCACATGGCGCGTCATCAGAACCTGACGACCCAGCTGGTGATGACGCTCAACGGCCTGTGCGGCCGCTACGACCGCAAGGGCGGCATCGTGCGCAACCCGGGCGTGCTCCAGCGTCCGCTGCCGAAGGACTGCGGACCCATTCCGAAGGGCCTGTTCGCCGGACCGACCTCGCGCATCCGCGGCATCCGGGGCATCAACGGCGTGTACGGCTACCGGGAGATGCCCACCAACACGCTCTCCGACGAGATCCTGGAGCCGGGCCCGGGCGTGCGCGCCCTGATCGTGCACGGCGGCAACCCGGCGCTGGTGCTGCCCGACGCCGAGAAGACCCGCCGCGCGCTCGAGAGCCTGGACCTGCTGGTCGTGAACGATCTCTTCATGAGCGACACGGCGCGCCACGCCGACTACGTGATGGCCGTGAAGCACCCCTTCGAGCGCGAGGACGTGCCGAAGCTGATGGACGGCTCCTATCCCATGCCCTTCAGCCAGTACGCCGAGGCGCTGGTCGACGCGCCGCCCGGCGTGGTCGACGAGTGGGAGGTGTTCTGGGGCCTGGCCACCCGGCTCGGGCTCACGCTGCCCATCCGCGGCCTCGACATGCAGCGCACGCCCACGACCTTCGAGCTGCTGGAAGCGCTGAACGCCGGCTCCCAGGTGCCGCTGCGCGAGATCCGCGAGCACCCGGGCGGCCTGGTGCACGGCGAGCCGGGGCTGGCGGCGGGCGGCGTCATCCCCAACATGATCGGCCACGACGACCGCCGCATGGCGGCCGGACACCCGGAGGTCGTCGCCGAGCTGCGCGAGGTGCGCGCCGAGCCGCTCACCGGCGACGGCGGCTACGCGCCGGGCGAGCGCTTCGCCTACCGCATGATCACGTACCGGATGCGCCACGTGTACTGCACCCAGGGCCACGACCTGCCGTCGCTGGCGAAGCGCCACCCCTTCAACCCGGTGCTGATGAACCCGGAGGACGCCGAGCGCGAGGGGCTCGCCGATGGCGCCCGCGTCACCGTGGACAGCGGCTTCGGCCGGGTGGAGGGCGTCGTGCAGCGCGACGCGGACCTGTCGCCGGGCGTGGTGGCGCTGGCGTTCGGCTGGGGGTCGTCCGGGGAGCAGGGCAGCCACGTGCAGCACCTGATCCCGGACGACGTGCGCTTCGATCCGGTGACGGGCCTGGCCCAGCAGAGCGCCGTGCCCGTGAACGTGTCGGCGCTCCCGGCGGCTCCGGCCTAGGCGGTCGCCTCCGCCAGCCCGACGTCGAAGGCGCCGGCCAGGGCGTTCACCCGCTCGCTGCCGCGCAGCTTCGCGATGGCGCCCGCCTCGATCTGGCGCACGCGCTCGCGCGACAGGCCGAGCCGCTCGCCGATGGCGTCGAGGGTCTGGGGCACCTGGTCCTCCAGGCCGTAGCGCCAGGCCAGGATCGACTGCTCGCGCTCCGAGAGACCCGGCATCTCCAGGTCGATCACGCGCCGCACCTCGGTGCGCGTGCGCAGCTCGTCCGGATCCACCGCGTCGTCGTCCACCAGCGTGTCCTCGAGGGTCGCTCCCTCGGTGCCCGGGATCTCCGAGTGGAGCGAGCGCACCGGCGCGGTGTGGGCGGAGAGCTGGGTGACGACCTCCTCGGGCAGGCCGGCCGCGGCCGCCACGTCGGACGCATCCGGTTCCAGCGAGCTGCGTCCGCCGAGCGCCTCCTCGGCGCGGCGCACGGCGCGCTGCTGGTCGTAGACGTGGGCGGGCAGGCGCACCGTCCGCGACGAGCGCTGGATGGTGCGGATCATGGCCTGCTCGATCCACCAGACGGCGTAGGTCGAAAAGCGGAAGCCGCGGTCGGGCTCGAACTTCTCGACGGCGCGGATCAGCCCCAGGTTGCCCTCCTGGATCAGGTCGAGCAGCGGGATGCCGAAGGTCCGGTAGTTCTTCGCCACGTGGAGCACCAGCTTCAGGTTGTGCTCCACGAAGCGCTTGCGCGCCGCGTCGCGCTCGTCGAGCGCACGTCCGGCGCGCTCGAGCGCGTCCCGGTCGCAGGCGGCCGACAGCTCCTGGTCCGCCAGCCAGCGCCAGGTCTCGAGGTCGACCTCCATGGAGAGCCCGGCCTCGCCCAGGCGCTCGCGCAGCGCGCGTCGCAGGCCGCGGCCGCCCTCGGCCAGCGCGGTCTCGACGCGGGCCAGTGCGCGGTCGATGCGCTTCGAGTCCCCCTTCGAGCCGACGTCGCGGAAGGAGGCGGCCATCACGCCGGTCACCCGGCCTTCGTCGAGCCGGCGGCGCCACTCGTCCACCACCCGGCGGGCGGCGGCCGGAATGCCGTAGAGCGCCTCGCGAAAGGTCTCCTCCGAGCGGCGGATCGTCCGCGACAGCTCGGCCAGCTCGTCGTGGTCGAGCAGCGGGATGTCGCGCACCCCGCGCATGTACTGGTCCAGGGCGTCCCGGGCAGCGACCTCCCCGGCGGTCGCCAGGGCCCCGGCGTTCGCCGAGCCGTCGGGCTCGCGGTCCAGGTCGGGGGATCCGGCTCGATCGTGGCTGGCGGTCATGGCGCTCCTCCACGGGTCCTCGTGGGGTCCGGCGAGGGCGACGGCGGCCATCCGCGCGTCCGATCTCGACAGACGGGTCGAGTATCGGGACGACTCGGCCGTATGTCAAGATTTTATTTAGACAAAAATAAGATCGTTGGGCTCTCGGGCTCTCTCAGTCCTTCGTGGCCCCGTCCAGGTACCCCAGGCGCTCCAGGGCCTCGCGGGTGGCGTCGTCGATGGTGGCGGGCCCGGCGGAGGGCAGGGGGGCGGGCAGGGTCTCCAGGGCGGCGGCCAGCTGCTCCTGGAGGCGCCGCAGGTCCTCGGGCCGGTCGGCGGCGCGGTTGACCCGCTCGCGCCGGTCGTTCGCCAGGTCGTAGAGGCGGTGCTCGCCCTCGCCGTGCTCCATGTACTTGAGATCGTCCTCCCACAGCACCTTCCACTCGCCGATGCCCGGCTTGCGGCGCTGCCACACCTCGGCGATGCGGGGGCGCGGGGGCTCGGGCTCGCCGGCGCCCGCCGCGGCGAGGATCCAGTCGTAGACGTCGGTGTGCTGGGTCGGCGTGTCGTCGACGCGCGGCTCGGGCCGGCCCGGCGGCTTCACCGCCAGCGGCACGCGCACCAGCGGCTCGTAGAGCAGCGTGTTGTGCCCCCACTCGTCGTGCTCGCCCAGCATCTCGCCGTGGTCCGCGGTGATCACGATGAGCGCGTCGTCGTACAGGTCGTGCTCGCGCAGGAAGTCGAGCAGCCGCCCCAGGTGATGGTCGGCGTAGCGGATCTCGGCGTCGTAGAGCGCGTCGAACTGGGAGCGCACGTTCGGACGGATGGTCGCGCCCGGCGGCAGGAACGCCTTTGCGTATTCGGTCGGCGGCTCGTAGGGCCAGTGGGCGTCGAAGAAGTTCACGAACACGAAGAAGGGGCGCCGCGGCTCCGCGCTGCGCCAGCCGTCGAGCCAGGCGAGCACCGCGTCGGCCAGGTCCTCGCCGGGCCTTCCGTTCACGTCGAGGATGCCCGCGTCGTCCCAGTGATCGAAGCCCCGGGAGAGGCCGAAGGTCTCGAGCAGCCACGGACCCGCCACGAAGCCGGCCGTCGTGTAGCCCACCTCGCGCAGCCGGTCGGCCAGGGTGTGCTCCTCGTCCGACAGGCCGCTGGCGCGGATTCCGCCGGCCTCCTCGATGGCACTGCCCAGCAGCAGCGGACCCTCCGGGTCGTAGCGGGCGCCGTGGCTGGACGGCAGCTTGCCGGTGAACAGCGACGCGTGGGAGGGCAGGGTCCAGCTCGACGTGGAGCGGGCCCGGGTGTAGAGCGTGCCGTCGGCGGCGAAGGCGTCGAAGTTCGGGCTGGTGTCGCGCCGGTGTCCGTAGGCGCCCAGGTGGTCGGCCCGGGTCGTGTCCAGGGTCACCAGCAGGACGTTCGGCGGCGAGGCATCGGTGCAGCCGGTCGCGGCGGCGAACAGCGCCGCGACGAGACCCCGGAGGCCGATGGCGCGGCGCGAGCCCATGGGCCGACTCTAGCAGCGCGCGGGGGGCTAGACTGCGCCCTGCCATGCCGACCACGCCGACGGGCGCGCTCCCCGACCTCGCCGACGAGGCCCGCGTTCCCGACGCGTGCCGGCGGGAGTTCCTGGCCGACGGCCACACGGTGCTGCGCGGCCTGGCGACCCCCGACGAGGTGGCGGCCTACCGGCCCGCCATCCTCGAGGCGGCGCCCGCCACGCGCTACGACCACCGGCCGCTCGAGGAGCGCGACACCTACGGCAAGGCCTTCGTGCAGATGCTGAACGTGTGGCCGCGCGACGAGCGCGTGCGCGCCTTCGTCTTCGCCCGCCGCTTCGCCTCGGCGGCCGCGCGCCTGCTGGGCGTTCCCGCCGTCCGCCTGTACCACGACCAGGCGCTGTTCAAGGAGCCGGGCGGCGGCATGACGCCGTGGCACCAGGACCAGTTCTACTGGCCGCTCGACACGCCCCACACCATCACGATGTGGATGCCGCTGGTGCCGATCGACGACGCCATGGGGCCCATGGTGTTCGCTTCGGGCTCACAGCGCCTGGGCGACCTGGGCGAGTACGCCATCGGCGACGCCTCCCAGGCGGCCTTCGCGAAGGTGGTCGCCGAGCGCGGCCTGCCGGTGCGCGGGCATGCGCCCTTCGCGCCGGGCGACGCCACCTTCCACGCCGGCTGGACCCTGCACCGGGCCGACGGCAACCGCACCGACCGGGAGCGCCAGGTGATGACCGTCATCTACTACGCCGCCGACGCGCGCGTCGGCGCCCTCGACCACCCGGCGCGCCGCTTCGACCGCGACGCCTGGCTCGCCGGCTGCGAGCCCGGCGAGCCCGCCGCCGGCCCGAAGAACCCGGTCCTGTTCCAGTCCTAGGGGGCCGGGGAGGTCGTCAGCTCGACGGTCACGAAGTGGCCGTCGTCGGCGATGTTGCGCGAGCCCATGCCCGGGTAGCCGCCGGCGGTGAAGTTGTTGTCGATGGTGTCGTTCTTGCCCAGGCGGATCGCCATCTCGTCGCCGTTGGCGGTGGGGAAGGCGGTCTTCGAGTTGGAGAACGTCTCCAGGTCGATGGCGAAGTCGAGGGTGATGCTGGCGTCGCCGCTGCCGTTCAGCGTGACGCCGCCATTGCCGCTGAACTCCACGTTCTGGTCGCAGGAGCAGCCGCCGATGCCGTCGTTGATGGTGGTGACCGAGGGCGTGAAGCCGAAGCTACCGAGGAAGCCGCCGGTCATGGTGTAGTCGGCCTGCATGTCGGTGTGCAGGATCGCCGAGCCGCCGCCGTCCTGGAAGCCGATGCCGTCGTTGTAGCCGTCGCTGATGCGGTCGAGCGTCCCCAGCAGCGCGTGGTCCACGTCGATGCTCCACACCTCGCCGGGCACCGACACGACGTCGAACTCGATGCGATAGGCCAGGGTGGCGCTCGAGGTGGCGTCGTTGGTGGTGCAGCCGGCGTCGGCGCCCAGCATGCCGCGCAGGTTGGCGGTCAGCAGGTTGCCGAACACCGCGCCGGAGAGCCGGTGGCGCCACTCGCGCAGCCAGCAGCCGCCCTGCTGGCGGAAGTCGCCGCTCGAGAGGTCCGTGAAGACCACGTTCTGCAGGGTCGTGGTGGGCGTCTGGACCAGGTTCGCGAACAGGCCGATGTAGCCCCCGCCGAGCTGGGCGACCTCCAGCGGCTCGAGCTCCAGACCCAGCAGCGACGGCACCGGGAAGGCGTCGATGGCGTTCTCCAGCTCGGGCGCGAACAGCGGGAACAGGTTCTGGAACGTGAAGACGAGCTGGGCCTCGTTCGCCTCGAGCGTGTTCCGGGTGACGACGATGTCGAGCTCGTTGCCCGGCGGCGTCGCCAGGCTGAACTCGAGGCCGGCCGTGGTGAAGGCGAGGTCGAGGCCCGCGTTGAGTCCCACCTGGAGGCCCAGGATCGGCTGGGGGCTGCCGGCGGCGCGCACGTTCACCTCGAGGGCGCCGATGCGCAGCTCGGCGAACTCGCCCGACGGTCCCGGGTTGCCGGTGAAGACCGGCGCCAGCGTCGGCTCGATGCCGATCACCAGCGGCGTGCTGGGCGGCAGCACGCCGAACGACGGGATCGCCAGCGCCAGCACCCCGGCGGTGAGCGGCAGGCCCAGGAACTCGGTCAGCTCCTGGCGCAGCAGCCCGTTCTCGATCTGGGTCTTGAGCAGCTGGTTCATGGCCGAGTTCGAGATGGCGAAGGCCATGCCGTAGGGCACCCCGCCCACGGGTGTCGTCGCGCCGAAGGGCGGCAGCACGCCGGGCGTGCCGTAGGAGGCGGGCAGGTCCGGGGCGTCCGGGTGGGGCTGGGTCGCGAAGATTGCGGCGTCGGCCAGGATGGTCGTGCCGTCGAGCTCCTCGGCGATGCTCACGATCGGTGCGTCCAGCATGCCGCCCACCGCCTCGCCCACCGGACCGGCGATGGAGACGCCGGCCAGCGCCGTCTCGATGGCAGCGGCCAGGGGCGAGTCCAGCGGTCCGGACCCGTCCGGGTCCGCCAGGTTCTGCTCGAAACCGTCCTGCATGAGCTGCTGGATCTGCCCCTGGCCGATGATCAGGTTCACGATGTCGCCGATCAGCGGGTCGTCGCAGATGCCCGACACGAACTGCGACGTGAAGCCGGAGAGCTGGACGCCGACGGCGGAGACCAGGCTCACGTCGACGTAGGAGGGATCGGCCGCCAGCGGCGAGAGGTCGTAGGAGCCGGTCAGGTTGGCGGCGGCCGTCTCGATCTCGAGGGTGCACGACCCGAGCCAGCCCAGGTCGAGGTCGACCTCGAGGAAGAAGTCGTCGATCTGGATGTCGGTGTCGAGGCCGGTCGCCATGGCGTCGGCGCTGAGCCCGAAGCCGCCGAAGCCCACCTCCACCACATTGGCCGTGTAGGAGATGCCGCTGAAGCTGCCCTGGGCGATGGGGTTCTGGCTGGTGATCAGGTCGGAGACGTCGAGGGCGTCGGTCGACAGGCTCTCGACGATCGGCGTGATCTGGCCGAGCCCGGTGTCGGCCAGGCGCAGCGCGACGCCCTCGGACGAGAAGTCGCCGTCGACCACGAAGTCGCTGGTGGTTCCGTCCACCGCGACGATCACGATGGTGTGTCGGCGCACCGCGCCCGACCGGGTCGCGCCCTCCACCGTGATGCGGTTGAAGATGGCGGCGGGATCGATGGGGACGTCGACCTGGAAGGTGTCGTCCAGCGGGACGGCGATGCCGTTGACCTGGACGCCGAAGAACTTGTCCCACTCGGTCATCTGGCCGCTGACGGTGACGTGGGTGCCGGTCACGAACGCGCCGTGGACCGGCGAGAGGATCGTGACGCTGGCCTGCTGGCCGCAGGAGAGCAGCAGCGGCAGGGCGAGGCAGGCGGCGAGCAGGCAGGCCGGGCGCGGGCGCAGCAGCACGGGGTCCCTCCAGTCCGTGGTTCGCTGGCTCCTTCGTTTACCGAAGGTTCAAGTGATACACAACATGTTTCTTTGTATACTTCACGCTATGCCCCACGGGGTCGCATGGGCCGGCGACCGGCCGGCCAGTCCGGACGACGCGCGCGAGCGGCTGCTCGACGCCGCGGTCGCGTGCATCCAGCGCTACGGGTTCGAGAAGACCGGCATCTCGGACGTGGCCGGCGAGGCGGGCGTCACGCGCCGCACCGTCTACCGCTACTTCGCCGACCGCGACGCGCTGCTGAGCGCGGCCCTGGTGCGCGGCGTCTCCGACTTCACCGCGCGCGCCCGGGCGCTGCTCGAGACCTACGACGATCCGGGCGAGATGGTCGTGGAGGGCGTGCTGTTCGCGCTGGTCGAGCTGGGTCGCGATCCGCTGCTGGGGCGCGTGCTCGCCAGCGGCGCCCTGCTCACCGAGGACTCGCTGCCGGCGGCCCACTCGGTGCTGGCGCCTACCATCAAGCCGGTGATCGACGCCGCCGGCTGGACGCCGGAGCAGGCCGAGGAGTGCGGCGAGGTGATCCTGCGCATGGCGGTCTCGCTGCTCGCCGCACCCTCGCCGGGTCGCTCGCCCGACCAGATGCGCGGCTTCCTGGCGCGCCGGCTGTTGCCGGCGCTGGGTCTGTGAGGGTGGACGCCGACCGGCCGCCGCTCGTCGACCGCTTCCTCGCCCCCTACGTCCGCGACGCGGCGCTGTGGCCGGTGACCATCGTGCTGCTGGCCCATGTGGTGCTGGGCGTGGGCGTGGCGGCGCTCGACACCTGGCGCTCGGGCATGGGCTGGGGCGCGGTCTCGCTGGGAGCGTTCGTCGCCGCCACGCTCGCCTGCTGGATCCACGACGCGCGCCTCCGCCGCTTCGGCACGACGAGCTGGCTGCTGCTGGGGTCCTGGGCCGTCGGTCTCGCCTGCGCGGTCGCCGCCGACCACTACGGCGTCTACTGACGCGTCAGCCGGCGGCCGCCGCCGGGCGTCGCTCCTCCGACACTTCGACACGCCGGGGCCGCGGGCGCGCCGCGCGCGGCTGCTGGTGGAACACCGACATGTCCACCTTGCGCGTGCGCCACCAGTAGCGCGTGGTCGTGCCCGACCAGTTCTGGGTGATGCGGCCGGCGGCGTTCTTGTACCAGCTGCGGTCCGTCGCGGCCCAGGCGGTGCGCGACAGCTCGCGCTGGAGCCGGTCGTCCCAGGCCTCCATCACGTCGCGGCGCAGGTCGAGCCAGGCCAGGCCACGCGCGGCCAGCTGCTCGATGCACGAGACGATGTAGCGCGCCTGGCACTCGATCATGAAGACGATCGAGTTGTGGCCCAGGTTGGTGTTGGGTCCGTACATCATGAAGAAGTTGGGGAAGCCGGCGGTGGTGATGCCCAGGTAGGACTTCGGTCCGTCGGCCCATTCGTCGTGGAGCCGGCGACCCCCGAGCCCCTCGATCTGGATGGGCGCCAGCAGCTCGGTGGTGCGGAAGCCGGTGGCCAGGATCACGACGTCGGCCGGCACGCGGCGCCCGCCTTCGGTGACCACGGCGTCGGCGACCAGCCGCGCGATCGGATCGGTCACCACCTCGACGTGGTCCTGGTCGAGCGTCTGGTAGTAGGCGTCGGAGATGAGGATGCGCCGTCCGCCCATCGGGTAGTCGGGGACGAGGGCCTCGCGCAGCTTCGGGTCGCGGATCGCGCCCTCGATCTCGGCGACGGCGACGTCCTGGATGCGCCTGGCCAGGAAGCGGTTGCCGCGGAAGACGGGCCAGCGCGACTCGAAGGAGGCCCAGATGAACCATCGGTAGAGGCGCGCCAGCCACGGGTGACGCCGGAAGCGGCGCAGCTGGGCCTCGCTGTAGTCGTGGTTGTTCTGGGGCAGCATCCAGTTGGCGCTGCGCTGGAAGATGGTGAGGCGGCCCTCACCGCGTGCGATCTCGCGCGCGATCTCGGGCACGAACTGGATGGCGCTGGCGGCGTTGCCCACCACCGCCACGTCGCGGCCGGCCAGCGGGACGTCGTGATCCCAGCGCGCGCTGTGGAAGACGGGCCCGGCGAAGTCGTCCAGGCCCTCGATGTCGGGAATCGCCGGGCGGTTGAGCTGTCCCGTGCCGCTCACCAGCACCTCCGCCTCGTGCTCCTCGCCCGACGCGCTGCGCAGCCGCCAGAGCGCCGCGTCGGCGTCGAAGCGGGCGCTCGCGATCTCGCAGCCGAGCCGCAGGTGGGGACGCAGGCCGTAGGCGTCGGCGCAGTGCTCGATGTAGTCGAGGATCTCGGGCTGGCTCGACCACTTGCGCGTCCAGTCGAGCTTCTGCTCGAACGAGTAGCAGTAGGCGAAGCTCGGCGAGTCGCAGGCGGCGCCCGGATAGGTGTTGTCGCGCCAGGTGCCGCCCACGCCGTCCGACTTCTCGAAGATCGTGAAGTCGTCGAAGCCGGCGCGCTTGAGCTGGATGCCGAGACACAGCCCGGAGAAGCCGGCTCCGATGATGGCGATGCGTCGCGACACGGGGCGACTATAGCTCCGGGGCCGGTCGCACGTTGACCGGGATGGCGCTCTGGCGCGCCATCCCGCTGATCGGATCGAAGTCGCGCTCGTTCGAGACCAGGCGGTTGGTGCTCGATCCGATCTCGCGCACGTCCTTGTCGTGGGCGGCAGGATCGCCCCAGGCGTGGGCCATCGAGACGACGCCCGGCGGCACGTCGGAGGCCGCCTCGGCCACGCCCAGGATCGAGGCATGGTCGGACGCGATCTCCACCAGGTCGCCGCTGGCGATGCCCAGCGCGTCGATGTCGCCCGGGTTCATGAACGCCGGGTTGGTCGTTCCGCGCTTGCGGATGGCGGGGACGTCGCGGCCCGACGAGTTGTAGACGTGGCGCAGCCGCCGGCTGATCAGCCGGTGGCTGAAGCGGGAGTCGAGCGGCTCGCCGTGCACCGCCGCCAGCTCCTCCGGAACGCCGTCGGGCGCCAGCTGGAAGCGCGCCTCGCAGTCCGGGTCGGCGGGGGCGACCACGTCCTCGATCTCCGGGAAGACCCGACCCCCCTCGTGTTCGCGCAGCTTCGCCAGGGGGACGCGGCTGCGCGCCACCACGTGCTCGAGCACCGTCTCCTTGTCCGGCGGCGGATCCAGCGGAAGCTCGCTGCGGCCCAGCCGGATCGTGTGGCCGAGCCGCCGCGCGATCTCCGTGTAGAGCTCCCACTCCTCGACGACCTCGGCGCCCTCCGGCGGCGGCACCACCGGCGTCGCGTAGTGGCTGTAGGGCTTCTCGTACCAGGTGTCGGTCAGCACGGGAACGTCGGCGCGCTCGAGACACAGGGCCGGCGCCAGCACGTAGTCGGCCATGCGCGACGTGGCAGACAGGCGGCTGTCGATGCACACCAGCAGGTCGAGGGCCTGCATGGCGCGCACCGTCTTCGCCTGGTCGGGCCAGGCGACCACCGGGTTGCCGCCGATGCACAGCAGCGCCTTCACCTGGCCCTCGCCCGGCTCGAGGATCTCGTCGGAGAGCGCCGCGGTGGGCATCTCGCCGATCACCTGCCCCAGCCCGCGCACCCGCGACCGGGGACCCGCGCCGAAGGCCCGCCAGGGCGCCATGGGCTGGGCCTTGCGCGGCGGCGCCGGCGTGAGCACGCCCGGGTTGGTGACCTTCTCGCCCGCGCGCCGCATGCGCCCGCACACCACGTTCAGCGCGATCACCAGGTGCTCGGTCAGGTTGGCGCGCGGCGCCATGTCCGGACCGGTGCCGGTGCTGGCGATGCCGCGGGGTCCTGCGGCGAACAGCCGGGCGGCGGCCTCGACCTGCTCCGCGGGCACGCCGCTGCGCCGGGCGGTGTAGTCGAGCGTGAAGGGATCGACCGCCTCGCGCAGCGCGTCGAGTCCCTCCACCCAGCGCGCACAGAACGCCGCGTCGTGCAGGCCCTCGGTCAGGATCACGCGCAGCATGCCGGCCAGCAGCGTCGGGTCCTCGCCGGGGCGCACCTGGAGGTGCAGGTCGGCGCGGCGCGCCACGTCGGTGCGGCGCGGGTCGACGGCGATGAGCCGCATGCCCCGGCGCTTCGCGTCCTGGAGCGCCTTCACCGGGCTCCAGGGGGGAATGCCGCCCCAGGGCGCGTACTGCGACACGATCGTGTTGCAGCCGATCACCATCACCACGTCGGCGCCCTCGAAGCCGTGGCTGCCGGCGCTCCAGATGCCGGCCCGCGACATGGCGATGAACTTGCCCGGCTGGTCGATGGTGACGCTCGAGTAGAACGACTCGGAGCCGACGCCCTGGTGCCACGCCTTCGACACGGCCAGGGCCGCCGCGTTCTGGAAGGCGTGGGTTCCGCAGTAGCTGGCGACCGCGCGCGGCCCGTGCTCGTGGACGACGGCGCCGACCCGCTCGGCGATCTCGTCGAGCGCCTGCTCCCGCCCGATCTCCTCGAAGCTCCCGTCGGGGCGGCGCCGCAGCGGCCGCAGCAGGCGCGCCGGGTGGCGCAGCAGCTCCGGGAGCTGGCGGCCCTTGATGCAGGTGTAGCCGCCGTAGACCGGATCGGTCGCGTCGCCGCGCACGGACGTCACGCGGCCGTCCTCGACGTCGACCTCGAGGGCGCAGTAGTTGTGGCAGACGCGGCAGTAGGACTTGCGGGTCTGCATGCTCACGGCGCCATCGTGAGCGGATCGGTGAAGCCGTGGGGCTCGTAGACGCCGATGATCAGGTTCTCGTGCATGCCCCAGCCGGTCTCGCCGGTCTCCAGGTCGAAGCGGCACAGGGTCTCGTGCAGGCCGGCGATGGCGGCGCGGCCCGCGGCGCTGCCGATGTCGTAGGTGAGTCCCTCGGTCTTCAGCGGACCCTGGTAGACGCCGTGGCCCCAGCCGTCCTCGAAGCGGTAGCCGGACCCGCCGAACAGGTAGACCGTGCGCAGCGGCGTGTTGGTGCAGCGCAGCGTGCGCCCCGACGGGTGGGTGAAGGTGACCCGGGCCTCGCGCATCTCGCGGGTTCCCGACACGTAGTCGATCTCCACGCTCGGCGTGCCCAGGTCCTCGGGCTCCTTGCCGATGCCGTGGTTCCAGATGCGCGTCGACTCCTCGAGCAGGCGGCCTCCGTGCTGGTCCTCGTCGATCGTCACCTTGATCATGCAGTCGTCGAACTGCATGGGCATCCAGTTGTGGAAGAAGCCGAAGCCCTCGGCGTAGTCCTTCACCCGGATACCCGGGCTCTCCGGATCGCCGACCGGGCGCACGCCCCAGGAGTGGTCGCGCGCGCCCTTCCAGCGGTCGGGGGTGACCTCGTAGGTCTGGCCGCCGACGCGCAGCGTGCCCTCCCAGGTTCCGACCTGGGCGTAGCGCGAGACGTCCTGGGTGATGCGGCCGTGGCGCCGGGTGAAGCTCTTCGGCTCCTCCAGGCACGGCACCGAGCCGCGCCAGAGGAGATCGAACTCGACGCCCCACTCGTTCTCGGCGCAGGCGACGCGCAGCGTCTGGAGCCCCTCGACGACCTCGACCGAGAACGGCCCCACCGAGCTGTCGTGGCGGTCGCTGCCCAGCTCGCGCGACGCGCGCACCACGTACTGGGTGTCGCCGTGGGAGATGCACACGAAGGCGTCGGTGACGCCCAGGTTCGGGTACTGGCCCATGCCCGTCACCAGGAAGAGCTCGTCGCTCGACGGGTGGCAGTTGAAGTAGTAGCGGTCGTAGAAGTTCCTGTCCGACGTGGCGACGTGGTCGAACGTCTCGCTCGTCTGGTGGGCCAGGTACTCGTCCATCGGGCTGATCGGCATGGGCTCCTCGCGGGTCCGTCGGCGTTGGCGTCAGTCGAGCCGGAGCTTCTGGAAGCGGGCGTCGGCCAGCTCGCGCATGGCCGGACGCAGCAGCGCCTCTTCGCGCAGCATGCGCCGGTGCAGGAAGCGGATCCAGTCCGGCGTGATCTCGAAGCCGTCGGCCCGGATGCGGGCCTCGAGCCGGGCGTCGGCGTCGGCCCGGTCGCCGGGGCGCGCGCCCAGCAGCGCGGCCGCCTCGTCCAGGTCGGCGGCGGCGACGGCGTCGCCGCGCAGCGCGCGCTCGCGCAGGTACTGGCCGACGCGGAAGGCGGCGTCGGCCTCGTAGCTCGTCTCGCGCCGGGCGCCCAGCATCGCCAGCAGCGCGTCGTGGGCCGGCTCCGGGGCGTCGTCCTCCGGCGGAAGCGCGGGGGGCGTCAACCCGACCCCCATCTCCTCGGCGATGATCTCCAGCGCCAGCCTTCCGTAGACGAGCTTCCAGCCCAGGTACTGGGCGTAGTCGAGCCCCGGCGGCGGCCGCTGGCACAGGGGAGCGACGGCCAGCGGCGTGTTCAGCGCGAAGCGGACGGCGTGGAAGTTCAGCAGCGAGCGGTCGATCGATTCGCCGGACACCTCGGCGTAGCGACGCAGGCCGCGGGACAGGTCGCCCAGCGGCTCGGAGACGTCGCGCGAGCGCAGCGCGCCCAGGTCGGCCAGCGGGTCGCCCAGGGTCGCCAGCTCCAGGTCGATCACCGCGGTGACGCGGCCGTCCTCGAACAGGAACTGACCGGCGTCGCCGGTGAGGAAGCCCCGGCGCCCGCGATCGGCAGGCACGTTGCGGCGCAGCCACAGGATGCACAGCTCGATCAGCGGCTCCGGGGCCGTGGTCGCCTGCCGATAGCCCGACTCCCAGCGCGCGAAGTCGACCCAGGCGGCGGCGTCCCCCGACGCCGGCGCGTCGAGCCCGCACTTCTCGAACTCGGCCGGATCGATGGCGTGCATGCGCGCCAGCAGCTCCATGTAGTGGTCGAGCACCGCGACCCGCTCGGCGTCGTCGCGGGCGGTGGCCAGGTTGGCCCGACCCGGCGCCGCCTGCATGACGATGCCGCGCGGCTTCTCGCAGAAGCCATGGACGTGGGGCGCGGGAATGCCGTGGCGCTCGAGCACCTGGAGGACGCCCATCTCGCGCTCCAGCGCGCCGCCGCCGCCCTGTCCCTGGCCCCGGTCGCCGCGGAAGTAGACCGGCACCCGCTCGCCGTCGCGCTCGACGGTCAGGAACCAGGCCGGACGCCAGCGGGCCTGGCGGCGGGCCTCCACCACGCGGCCGCCCACCAGCCTTCCGACCGTCTCGAAGGCCGCCCGCCATTCGGGCGCGGCGCTCGCGATCGCTTCCAGGTCGAGGGGCTCCTCCGACGGCATGGCGGCCCATTCTCGCCGAAGCGCGGGGTCCGACGCCAATCGCACCCCGCCGAGGGGCCGTTGGTACCGAACGGTCGGTCGAGGTCGTAGAATGCGTGCATGCCGCCCCCGGTCGTGGACGAGGAGCTGGCGCGCCTCGGATCCGGCGGAGCGCGCGATCGGCTGGGCTTCCGTCTCGTCCTCGCCACCCTGTGGCGCTGCCTGCCGATCCTGCGGCCGGTGCGCTGGCACGTCGGTCTGCTGGCGCTCACCTACGCGGTGATCGGCGCCGTGACGCTGCCCTTCGCGCTGGTGCTCTTCGACCTCTTCTGGACCCGCGCCCTCCAGGGCCAGCCGCTCACGCCCGAGACGGCGGCGGCCTTCGGCCTCGACGCGTCGCTGGCGGTCCACGTCGACGTGCTCTCGGTGGAGGTCCGCCGCTACGTGTCGCGCGGAGCCATGGGGCTGATGCTGGCGGGCATCGCCGTGCTGGTCCCGCTGTTCCTGCTCCAGGCCTACTACCAGGTGTGGATCCTCCAGAGGATCAACCAGCAGCTGCGCGTCGCCCTCCAGTGGCGGCTCCAGAGCCTGTCGCTGCGCTTCCACTCGGAGAGCCGGGTGGGCGACGCCATCTACCGCATCTACCAGGACAGCGCGATGGTCACCCAGCTGATCGACGTGTTGTTCCTGACGCCGGTCTTCGCCGTCAGCCGCTTCGCGTTCCTGGTGGCGGTGGTGTGCGTGTTCGACCCGTGGCTGGCGGCGGGGCTGGTGGCGGTGATCGCGCCGTCGCTGGTGCTGGGAAGCTGGTTCTCGCGTCGCCTGCGCGTCGGCTTCCGCGCCGCCCGCGAGGCGAACAGCCGTCTCACCTCGGACGTGCAGGAGATCCTGGCCGGCATCAAGGTAATCAAGGCCTACTCGGCCGAGAAGGCGCAGCAGGCGCGCTTCGAGGAGCGGTCGCGGGAGGCCTTCGACACGGCGCTCGCCGCACGCAGCCTGCTGGCGGTGTTCGGCGTGGCGATCTTCTGGGCGGTGGGCCTGGCGCTGCTGGCCACGACCGCCGTCGCCACCTTCGCCACCGAGGGAGGCGACGCCCTGTTCGCCGGGGCCAGCCTGGCGTCGGTGGGGCTCGCCGCCTGGAACCTGGGCCTGTACAACGCCTTCAAGTGGCTGGCCGGCAACGCCACCGACCAGCTCCGCCTGCTCTTCAACACCTGGGGGCGCACCCAGGACGTGGCCATCGGCCTCGACCGGGTCTTCGAGCTGCTCGACCTGACGCCCGAGGTGGAGGACGCGGAGGACGCGGTCGACCTGCCGCCGCTTTCGCGGGGCGTCGTCTTCCGCGAGGTGTCGTTCCGCTACCAGCCGGACCGGCCGGCCATCGAGCGGGCCAGCTTCGAGGCGAAGCGCGGCACGATCACGGCGATCGTGGGGCCGACCGGCTCGGGCAAGAGCTCGCTGATGGCGCTGCTGCTGCGCCTCTTCGACCCGGACGCGGGCGCCATCGAGATCGACGGCGTCGACCTGCGCCGCTTCCGTCTGGCCAGCCTGCGCGGGCGCATCGCCATCGCGCTCCAGGAGAACCTGCTGTTCGGCTCGACGATTCGCGAGAACATCCGCTACGCGGTGCCGGACGCCGACGACGCCGCCGTGCGCGCGGCGGCGCGGGTCGCCTGCGCCGACGGCTTCATCGAGGCGCAGCCCGGCGGCTACGACGCGGAGCTGGGCGAGCGCGGCACCAAGCTGTCGTCGGGCCAGCGCCAGCGGCTCTCGATCGCCCGCGCGGTGCTGAAGGACGCCGACCTGCTGGTGCTCGACGAGCCCACCGCCTCGCTCGACGCCGAGACCGAGCTGGCGGTGCTCGAGCGCCTGGCGGAGTGGGGACGCGACCGGCTGATCTTCCTGATCACCCACCGGCTCTCGACGGTGCGCCAGGCCGACCAGATCGTGTTCGTGGAGGCGGGCCGCGTGGTCGAGCAGGGCACCCACGACGAGCTGATGGCCCGCGAAGGCGGCGCCTACCGGCGGCTCGTGCTGGCCGAGTCGGGCAGCGATCCGGAGCCGGAGCGGGCCATCGCATGAGCGCTGCCGCGAGCCCCCTCCAGGGCGAGTCGACCGTCCTCGACACCGGCCAGACCCTGGGCCTGCTGCGCCGCGCGCTGCGCTACGCCGGACCCTTCCGCAGCCGCTTCGCCGTGAAGCTCGGGCTCGGCTTCGTGTCGCTGGTGCCGCTGGTGCTGCTGCCCTGGCCGGTGAAGATCCTGGTGGACCAGGTGATCGAGGGCATCCCGGTCGGCGAGACCCTGCTGCCGTACCCGTTCTTCATCGAGCCGCTGGCGCGCGTGCTGGAGGGGTCGTCGTCGGGGGAGATCGTGGCCTGGTGCATCGGCATCCAGGCGCTGCTGCTGCTGGCGGTGGGCGCGATCGGCACGTCGTCGCGGGAGCGCGACGCGACCCAGGGCTACCTGGCCAGCGGCGAGGACACGGCGACCCGCACCGAGAACGAGGCCAACGCCGGCTTCAGCCTGGCCGGCGGCCTGCTCGGCTACCTGGATTTCCGCTACACGCTGCGGCTCACCCAGGCGCTGAACCACCACTACCGCTCCGAGCTGTTCGAGCGCATCCAGTCGCTGCCCATGTCGGCCTTCGACGACGAGCGCATCGGCGACGCGATCTACCGGGTGATGTACGACACGCCGTCGATCACCTCCGGCGTCTACCGCATCCTGCTGACGCCGATCCTCTCGGTGTTCACCATCGGGATGACGGTCTGGGTGCTGTGGCTCGCCTTCGGCGGGCACCCGACCATCTGGCTCGCGACCTTCGCGTTCGGTCCGCTGGTGCTGCTGGCGACCCTGCCGTTCAGCGCGGCGCTGCGGCGCCGGGCGTCCAGCAGCCGCTTCACCGGCTCGAACACCACGACCACGGTGGAGGAGGGCATGGCCAACGTGCTCGCGGTGCAGAGCCTGGGCGGCGAGGGGCGCGAGCAGGAGCGCTTCCACCGCGACAGCTGGGACTCGTTCAGCGAGTACCGGGGGGTCGTGCGCATCGCCTTCCTGGCGGCGCTGTTCGCCATCCTGCCCGGACTGCTGCTCTACGGCTACGTCTTCCTCTACGCCGTCGACCTGGTGATCGACGGGCTGATGACGCGCGGTGACTTCGTGCTGTTCCTGACCTACTCGGGCATCGTGATCGCCGCCTGCATCGAGCTGGGGACGCTCTGGATCAACGTGCAGGGCTCCGCCGCCGGGCTCGCCCGCGTGTTCTTCCTGATGGACATGCCGCGGGAGGTCGACGCACCGGACGCCGGTGCGCTGCCGCCGGTGCGCCGGAGCCTGGCCCTCGACGGCGTGTCGTTCCGCTTCCCGGACGGGACCGAGGCGGTCCGCGACGTGAGCCTCACGGCGAAGGTGGGCGAGGTGTGCGCCTTCGTGGGGCCGGCGGGGGCCGGCAAGACGACGCTGGCGTCGCTCTTGTGCGGCTACCTGGCGCCGACCGGCGGCCGCGTGCTCGCCGACGGCCGCGACCTGGCCGGCTACACGCGCGAGTCGGTGCGCGACCGCATCGCCTTCGTCTTCCAGGAGACCCAGCTCTTCGACGACACCGTCGCGGCGAACCTGCGCCTGGGCCGGCCGGACGCCAGCGACGCCGATCTGCGCCGTGCCGCCGAGCGGGCCGGCGCCGACGCCTTCATCCGCGAGCTTCCCGACGGCTACCAGACGCGTCTGGGCCGGGCCGGGGGCAAGCTGTCGGTGGGCCAGAAGCAGCGTCTGTCGATCGCCCGCGCGCTGGTGCGCGACGCCGACGTGCTGGTGCTCGACGAGCCCACCTCGGCGCTGGATCCCCAGACCGAGCGCGACCTGGTGGCCGCGCTCCGCGAGGCCTCGCGGGACCGGCTGGTGGTGGTGATCGCGCACCGGCTCTCGACGATCCGCGCGGCCGACCGCATCCACTTCGTGGAGGCCGGTCGCATCCGCGAGTCGGGCAGCCACGAGGCGCTGATGCAGCGGCCGGAGGGCGCGTACCGGCGCTTCGTCGATCTCCAGACGGGGAGTGCGCAGCCGGCCTAGTCGCGCAAGGAGGCGTACTCGAACTCGGAGAGCACTGCCTCGGTCTCCTCGCTCTCGCCGCCGCGCGACTCGAGGTCGCGGATCAGCGCGGCGTAGCGCCGGTGGACGCGCTCGGCCCGGGCGCGGGTGAACTCCTGCTCGAGGGTGCCCAGCTTCTCGGCGCGCAGCAGCTTCTGGTAGGGCACCAGGACGCGCTGCGCCTCGCGGATGCGCCGCGACAGGGCGTTCAGCGCCGCGATGCGCTCCGGCGTGTCGCCGGGCCGGGGAATCAGGCCGCTCTGGATGCGCGCGGCCAGGGCGCCGATCTGGTCGTACTGGCGCATGATCAGGAACTGGGGGTAGAGCTTGAGCAGCACCCGGAGCCGGTTGCCGGCGCCCGGGGGCACGCGCAGCCGCGTCGCCACCAGCGACAGCGCCCGGTCCGGCGGCAGGATCCCGCGGCGCGCCATGGCGGCGAGAACCTCGTGGGCGATCCGCTCGTTGCTCTCGAGCGTCGGGTGCACGTAGTCGACCAGCACGTCCAGGCCCGGAATGCCGTCGCTCGCCAGCTCGGCCAGGGCGCCGGGGGCGTCCACCAGAGGCAGGCCGAAGTCGCGGGCCACCCGGCGGCGGATCTCGGCGAAGCGCGGCACGTCGCGGAACGGGCAGGCGTCGGCGGCGAGGGAGCGCAGGAAGGCGTCGCGTGCCGCCTGGCGGCGTCCGGCGCGGAGCAGCGCGCGCCCGCGCAGGTAGTGGGTCTCGGCGTGCCCGTCGTCGACGGCGAGCGCCCGGTCGAAGGCGCGCACGGCCGCCGGCAGGCGGCCGGCCTCCAGGGCGAGCACGCCCTCGCGGTAGTGGCCGGTGAAGGCGTCGCGCTCGGCGTCGGTCAGGTCGGACCGGTGGAGCGACGCGTTGGGCCGCCAGTCCTTCAGGTTCACCGGCACGTCGACCAGCACCAGCGGGATCCCGCGGCGCCGCGCCTCGCGCGCCATGGTGACCAGGTTGTCCCGGTAGTGGGCGACGACCTTGTCGTACTGCTCCGGGTCGGATCGCAGGCGCGACTTGCGGCCGAAGGCGGTGCCGATTCGGCTCGCCGTGAGGTCGGCCTCGGCGTAGCTCTCGACCTCGACCACCGCCTTGCCGGCGTCGGCGAGGCCGGTGGTCTCGTGCAGGATCCGCGCGACCGCCGAGTGCCGCCACGGCCAGGGCGGCTCGACCATGCCGTAGGCCAGGTCCTCGAAGAACTCGTTGTTGCCGGTCCACAGCACGATCGCGTCCGGCTGGTAGCCGACGATCTCGTCGAACACGCCGCGCACGCGGTAGCTGGCGTAGGTGTTGCCCGCCGCGTTCACCACCTCGACGCTGCGGTGGGGGTAGAGCATCGCCAGCTTGCGCTCGAGCATGCGCGCGTAGCTGCCCTCGTCGCCGTGGGGCCAGCCCAGCGCGGCGGATCCGCCCAGCGAGAAGACGCGCAGGCCGTCCGCCGGCTTGTCTGCCAGGAAGCTCTGGCGGTAGGGGATCCAGTGGGCGCGCGTGCGCCGGTAGACGTCGGGACCGCCGCCGTCGGGGCGGGCCCGTTCGAAGGCCGGCACCGGGTTGCGCAGCACGGCGAAGGCGGTCTCGGCGGCGGGCGGGGGCAGGAGCACGCCGCGCGCCAGCTCGACGGCACGGGCACCCAGCTCGATTCCGACGATCGTGACCAGCAGGACCATCAGCCACAGGCCGATGCGTCGCTCCCCGAACGGCATAGGGGGCCACCTCGGGGAACCATCCTACCCCGATCGCGACACCGTGTGGCGTAGAACGTGCCGGGTGCAGAACCGGGCGGAAGTGCCCGGGGCTACAGGGAAGGGCTACTCCCCGACGAAGCGGGGCTTGCGCTTCTCGGCGAAGGCCCGCGGACCCTCGCGGGCGTCCTTCGAGGTCATGACCGCCGCCGAGACCTCGTTCTCGATCGCCAGGGCCTGGTCGAGGGGCAGCCCGGACGAGCGGACCACCCCCTCCTTGATCTTGCGCACCGCCAGCGGACCGTTGGCCGCCAGCTTCTCGGCCAGGCCGAAGGCGGTCTCCATCAGCGCCTCGCGCGGGACCACGTAGTTCAGCAGGCCCATCGCGAGGGCTTCGCGCGCGCTGAAGGTGCCTCCCACCAGCAGCATCTCCATGGCCTTCGCCCAGGGCACCTGGCGCGGCAGCCGGCTGATCGATCCGCCGCCCGGCAGCAGCCCGACCTTCGCCTCGGGCGTACCGAAGACCGCGTTCTCCGAGGCGACGCGCAGGTCGCAGGCGTTGGTCATCTCGGTGCCGCCGCCCAGGGCGTTGCCGTTCACCGCGGCGATCACCGGCTTGTAGAGCTCGAAGCCGCGCAGGATCGCGTCGGTGAAGGCGGTGGGGTCGTCCAGCAGGCGCCGGTCCCAGTCGGTCTCGGGCTTCCGCGCTCCGGTGACCAGCGGCATGGTGAGCTTCAGGTCGCCGCCGGCGCAGAAGTCCTCGTCGCCGGCGCCGGTCAGGATCGCCACGTGGGTGTCGGCGTCGTCGCGGTAGTCGCGCCAGGCCCGGGCCATGCGCACCAGCATCTCGGGCGAGAGCGCGTTGCGCGCCTCGGGCCGGTTCATGGTCAGGACGAGCACGCCGTCCCGCTTCTCGACCCGCAGGTGGGGCGCCTCAGACAACCAGGTTCTCCTTGCGCTCCTCGGCGCTGCGCTTCACCAGGTTGGGCGGCAGGGGCTGACCCATCTCCCGGTAGCTCAGGATGGCCAGGTCGATCAGCTCGTCCTCCATCTGGAGCAGGAAGCGCTGGAGCCCGGCGTCGGTGTTGGCGTCCTCGGGCGGGTAGTAGGGGCCCCGCAGGTAGTAGGTGATGCGGTTGAAGGGCAGGGGGATCGCGGTGCGGTCCCAGGTGTTCAGGCGGATGGCGCGCTTGTACCAGGTGCGGGCCAGCGCCACCGGCTTGCCGCACTCGCGCGCGATCAGGATGCCGCCCACCTTCATGCGGTAGGCGGGACCCTGCGAGCCGTCGACGGTGATGCCGTAGGTCACGCTGTGGGTGGTCTTCATGTGCTCGATCATGGCGGCGACCACGCCGGCCCGGCGGCGCGAGCGCTTGCTGGTCGATCCGCCGCGGAAGACCTTGTAGCCGCACAGCTCGAGCATGCGCGTGATGATCTCGCCGGAGGTCCCGGCGCTGGCCAGGGTGTGCGGCTGGAACTCGAAGAAGTCGGGGCAGTAGGCGTAGGCGACGGTGAACACCTCCTCGTGCCAGAGCAGCGCGACGGCCCCGTCGTCCTTCTGGGTGATGTCGTGCAGGCGCGCGAAGTCGTTGAACTCGACGCGGCTCGTCTTCCACACGAACTTCATGTACCAGACGTAGAGCCGGGGAACGGCGACCAGCGCCAGCGCCGTCAGCGGCTTCACGACGGCGTTGCGCAGCGAGCGCCGGATCCGGCGCAGGCGGCTCTTCTGCTCCTCGGCCATGGGGCCCGACGCTAGCTCAGCCGAGCGCCCGCTCGACCAGGGGCAGCCGGTCGGCGCCGAAGAACATCTCGTCGCCCGCGAAGAAGGTAGGGGCGCCGAACACGCCCCGCGCGACGGCCTCCTCGGTGGCGGCCAGCAGCGCCTGCTTGATCTCGGGAAGGGCGGCTCCGGCCACGATCTTCCCGGCGTCGAGCCCGGCGCGACCCAGCACCTCGCACAGCACCGCCTCGTCGCCCAGGTCGAGCCCCTGCTCCCAGAAGGCCGGGTAGACGGCCGCGTGGAACGCCTCGAACACGCCCTCGCGCACGGCCGCATGGGCGGCACGCATGAGCTGGAGCGTGTTGATCGGGAAGTGGGGATTCGAGCGGAACGGGGCGCCGTAGATCTCGACCCAGCGCTGCATCTCGACGGCGCCATAGCGGCGCTTGGCCTCGACCTTCTCCAGGAAGGGCGACTGGTTGCCCGTCGCCTTGAACACGCCGCCCAGCAGCATGGGCCGGTACACCAGCTCGCAGCCGGTGCGCTCGCACAGCCCGGGCAGCTGGTGGTTTGCCAGGTAGCTGTAGGGGCTTCCGTAGTCGTAGAAGAACTCGAGTCGCCTTCCCACGGCCGCCTCAGCCCGGGTTGCGCGCGATGAAGCGCAGCACTTCGGCGGCCAGCTCCGGCCCCTTCTCGTCCTGGAGGAAGTGGCCGGCTCCCCGGATGGTCGGGTGCTCCCGTCCCTTTGCGCCGGGCACCTCCTGCTGGAAGCGCTTCTCGCCGCCGGCGGTCACCGGGTCGCCGTCGCTGAAGGCGGTGAGGAAGGGCTTGCGCCAGGCGCGCAGCACCTCCCAGGCCTTGCGGTTGTTCGGGATCTCCGGATCGTCCGGGAAGATCGGCACCAGGCTCGGGAACTGGCGGGCGCCGGCCTCGTAGCGCGGGTCGGGGAAGGGCGCCTGGTAGGCGGCGATCTCGTCGGCGCCGGCGCCGGCGATCATCCGCATCACGTCGCTCACGCTGAACTCGGGCGACTCGGCGCAGTACTTGCGCCAGTACAGGAAGCCCGGCGGACCCTCCTTCGCCGCGAAGCGCGCGCCCAGCTCCGAGGCCTTCACCACCGGCAGGCTCTCGTAGAGCTTGCGCATGGCGGGGCCGGCGTCGTCCGGGATGTTCGTGCCCGTGCCGTCGGGCAGGCCGGTGTTGGCGACGACGATGCGGGCGAAGCGGTCGGGCTGGTCGGTGGCGACGCGCAGGCCGATCAGGCCGCCCCAGTCCTGGCAGACCAGCGTGAGGTCGCGCAGGTCGTTGGCCTCGACCCAGGCGTTCATCCACGCCACGTGGTTCGCGTAGGTGTAGTCCTCGCGCCGGGTCGGCTTGTCGGAGCGGCCGAAGCCCACCAGGTCGGGCGCCAGCACGCGGTGCCCGGCCTCCGCGAGGATCGGGATCATCTTGCGGTAGAGGTACGACCAGGAGGGCTGGCCGTGCATGCAGAGGATGGGCTCGCCGTCCCGCGGTCCCTCGTCCACGTGGTGGATGCGCAGCGTCCCGCCCTCGCCGTCGGGGACGTCGGTGTAGTGGGGCGCGAAGTCGTAGCCGGGAAGCTTCTCGAAGCGCTCGTCGGGGGTGCGAACCGTCTCCATCGGATCCTCCAGGGGCTGGCGCGGCCGGGTCAGTCTAGCCCCCCCGGCGCCCACGCCGCCCGGGCCGCCCCGACGTCGTGATACGGTGTCGCGCATGGGTGCGGCGCCGTTCCCGGGCGAGCTGGATCTGCTGGCGGAGAGCAACGTCCAGGATCCGTTTCCGCTGTTCGCCTGGCTGCGCGAGAACGATCCGGTGCACTGGAGCGAGGGCCTGGGCGGCTGGGTGGTCACCCGCTACGCCGACGTGCAGGAGGTGTTCAACCGGCACGAGGTCTTCTCCTCCGAGCGCTTCCGGCTGGCCGGCCAGCGCCACGCCAGCGAGCGGGCACCGGTGCAGGCGGTGTCGCGGGTGCTGCGCGACTGGCTGGTGTTCCGCGACCC
>JBNLVK010000064.1:0-12430 GCA_050618055.1 Myxococcota bacterium | reverse complement strand
CCTTTGCCGCTGGCGCCTAGCGCCCCCGGGCCAGGGCCGCCTGCACCAGCGGCAGGCGGTCGTTGCCGAAGTACATGTCGTCGCCGTCCACGAAGAGGGTGGGCGAGCCGAAGCCGCCCCGTTGGATCAGCTCGTCGGTGTTGGCCCGCAGCCGGGCCTTCACCTCGGGCCGGGCGATGCGCCCGAAGAAGGCCTCGGCGCCCAGGCCGGCCTCGGCCGCCAGGGGGGCCAGCACCGCGTCCTGGGAGATGTCCTCGCCGCGCCCCCAGTAGGCCTCGAACACCGCCCGGGCGAAACGGGGCAGCCGGCCCTCGTCGGCGGCCACCAGGCAGCCGCGCATGGCCTTGACGCTGTTCACCGGGAAGACGTCCGGCCAGCGGATCGCGAGCCCGTAGTGGGCGGCCCAGTCCCCCAGGTCCTTCGCGTGGTAGCGGAGCTTGGCGGGCACCGGGTTGGCGCGCTGCTCGTAGACGCTGCCGTTGACGGCGTTGAAGACCCCGCCCACCAGGATGGGGCGCCACACCAGCTCGGCGCCCGCCTCGGCGGCCACCGCCTCCACCCGGTGGAAGGCCAGGTAGGTCCAGGGGCTCGAGCAGTCGAAGAAGAACTCCAGGCGGGGCATCGGCTCCTCCGGCGGCGCGCGGCGCGGCGCGCCCGCCTACGCTAGCGTGATCGGGCGCGCCCGCCGGAGGGATCCATGACCGCACCGGCCGCCGTTGCACCCGCTCCCGGAGACGTCCCGCTCGCCGACGACCCAGGCCCCGCGCGCATCAACGCGGACCTGCTCTCGCTCTTCTCGCGCCCCACCGCGGGCTACTGGCTCCTCCTGCTGCTGTGCGCCGCGGTGTACAGCGCCGCCGTGGGCGCCTTCCTCTACCAGACCCGCCACGGCCTCGGGGTGGCCGGCTACGCCCACCCCATCTTCTGGGGCGCGTACGTGGTGACGTTCGTGTTCTGGGTGGGCATCGCCCACGCGGGCACGCTGATCTCGGCCATCCTCTACCTGTTCCGCGCGAAATGGCGCAACGCCATCAACCGCAGCGCCGAGGCCATGACCGTCTTCGCGGTGCTCACCGCGATGCAGTTCCTGGGCATCCACGTCGGCCGGATGTGGAAGAGCTACTTCATCCTGCCCTACCCGAACCAGCGCGCGCTGTGGGTGAACTTCAAGAGCCCGCTGCTCTGGGACACCTTCGCGATCACCACCTACGCGACGATCTCGATCACCTTCCTGTTCGTCGGCCTGATCCCCGACCTGGCCATCGCCCGCGACCGGGCCACCGGCTGGAAGAAGGTGCTCTACTCGATCCTGTCGCTGGGCTGGCAGGGCACGTCGAACCAGTGGAAGTCGCACAACCGCACCGTGCTCCACCTGTCGGGCCTGGCCACGCCGCTGGTGCTGTCGGTGCACTCGGTCGTGTCCTGGGACTTCGCCATGTCCATCGTGCCCGGCTGGCACGCCACGATCTTCGCGCCCTACTTCGTGGCCGGCGCCATCTTCTCGGGCTTCGCCATGGTGCTGACGATGATGATCCCCGTGCGCCGCATCTACGGCCTCGAGGAGTACATCACCGATTATCACTTCGACAACATGGCGCGCTTCATCCTGCTGACCTCGATCATCGTCAGCTACGCCTACGCCGCCGAGTACTTCGTCGCCTGGTACTCGGGCGTCGAGGCCGAGCAGAGCTCGTTCTGGCTGCGCGCCTTCGGTCCCTACTGGATCTCCACCTGGACCATGATCATCTGCAACGGCGTGGTGCCACAGATCCTGTGGTTCAAGTGGGCGCGGACCCACGTCCCGACGCTGTTCATCGTGTCGGTGCTGATCAACATCGGCATGTGGTTCGAGCGCTACGTCATCATCATCACCGGCCTGTCGCGCGAGTACGATCCCGCGGTGTGGGGCATCTACACGCCCTCCTGGGCCGAGCTGATCATCGTGGCCGGCAGCTTCGGCTTCTTCTGCCAGTTCTTCCTGCTCTTCCTGAAGCTCTTCCCGGTGGTCGCCATCGCCGAGGTGAAGGAGCTCGAAATCCACGCCAAGGCCCACGGCGAGGAGGGACACTGATGCCGACCCTGTTGGGCGTCTTCGACCGGCCGGACCGCATCGCCGCGGCCGCCAAGAAGCTGGTCGACCGAGGCTACACCGACGTCGAGACCTTCTCGCCGGCGCCGTTCCCGGAGATCGACGACGCGGTGATCGCCAAGCCGTCGCCGGTGCGGGCCTACACCCTGGTCGGCGGCCTGCTGGGCGTCGTCACCGGCTACGCGCTCACGCTGTGGATGGCCAACGACTGGCAGATCATGCTGGGCGGCAAGCCCTTCTCGTCGATCCCGCCCTACACGATCATCGCCTTCGAGCTGACGATCCTGTTCGGCGGTCTGGCCACGGCCCTCGGCCTGTTCATCCAGTCGGGTCTGCCGAGCACCAAGATGCACCCGGCCTACGACGCCCGCTTCTCCGGCGAGGAGTTCGGGCTGGTCGTCGACTGCAAGGACCGCGACGTCGCCGAGATCGACGGGCTCCTGCGCGACCATGACGCCACGGAGGTCAGCCTTGTCGAGTCCGCGTAGCACGACGAGCCGGACCCACCGGATCGGGCGGGCCCTGTTCCTGACCACGGCGCTGCTCCTGTGCGGCGCGGTGGGCTGCTGGGAGCAGTGGTCCGACACCTGGTTCCCGCAGATGAAGCGCCAGAAGGCGGTGCAGGCCTTCGAGACGCTGGGCCACGAGGGCCGCGTCGAGGCCTTCACCCCGCCCGAGGGCACGGTCAGCGTGAACGGCGGCACGCCGCCGATGGGCGTCAACGACGAGGCCACCCAGAACACGCTGGTGAACCCGCGCGCCACCTCGCTCGAGTCGCTCGAGAACGGGCGCCTCCAGTACGTGCGCTACTGCGCCACCTGCCACGGCGACGCCGGCATGGGCGACGGACCGGTCAGCATGACCGGCGACATCCAGGGCCCGCTGGGCGGCGTGCTGCCGCTGGCCGGGCCGGCCAGCATCGTGAAGGTGCGCAGCGACGGTCACCTCTACTCGACGATCCGCTACGGGCGGCGCCGGATGCCCAGCTACCAGCGCATCGCGTCCGACGACCGCTGGGACATCGTCAACTACCTCCGCTACATGAACGGCCAGAAGGGAGTCGGACAGTGAGCGCCACCCCCATGGCAGCCAATCCCCGCGATCTGCCGGGCGCCCTGGTCGGCGCCTGCGGCGTGCTGATCGCGATCGGCGTGATCGCCCTCGCCGTCGGCATCGCCACCGACCCGGCCACGGCCTGGCTGTCGTTCCACGTGAACTTCCTCTACTTCGGCACCATCTCCCACGCCGCCATCTGCCTGGCGTCGGCGCTGGTGATCGTGGGCGCGCGCTGGGCCGGTCCGGTGCGCCACGTGGCCGAGGGCCTGTCGGCCTGGGTGCCCATCAACTTCGTGCTCTTCCTGGTGGGCAACTACCTGGGCCGCGAGTACATCCACACCAACTGGATCCACGGCGCTCCCTACGGCAAGGAGGGCTGGCTCGACTTCTGGCGGGTCTACCTGACCGACGCCGCGGTGCTGGGCGTGCTGACGCTGCTCACCATGGCCTACCTGCGCGCGTCGTTCCGTCCGGTGCTGCACGGCGCCGCCGAGCGGGCCACCCGGGCGAAGGGCATGTTCGCGAGCTGGACCGCCGGCTGGCGCGGTGACGAGACCGAGCAGTCGGAGTCGAACCGCAAGCTGCGCGTCCTCGCCCCGACGCTCTGCCTGGGATACGCGTTCGGCTACACCTTCGTGGCCTTCGACCAGGTGATGTCCCTGAACCCGACCTGGTTCTCGAATATCTTCGGCTGGTACTTCCTGTGGGGCGGCTTCCTGTCGTCGGTGGCGGCGACCGCGCTCATCTGCGTGATCCTGAAGGCCTCGGCGCCGGGCTGGGACGTGCAGGTCACCCGCGACCGCATGCACGACCTGGGCAAGATGATCTTCGCCTTCTCCATCTTCTGGATGTACCTGTTCTTCGCCCAGTACATCGTCATCTGGTACGGCAACCTGCCCGAGGAGACCCAGTTCTTCGCCTCGCGGCTGGGCTCCCAGTTCCTCCAGGACACCTGGTTCTGGGCCGGGGAGCGCCTGAACGAGCCGTGGGTGAAGCTGTCGTTGGCCGCCTGGGTGGGCTGCTGGATCACGCCCTTCTGGGTGCTGCTGGGCCAGGAGCCGAAGAAGACGCCGAAGATCCTGGGCACCGTCGCCGCGATCGTGCTGGTGGGCTTCTGGCTCGAGCGCAACGCGCTGGTCTGGCCGTCGCTGGTGCCGGAAGACGAGGGAAGCTGGCTCGGTCCGATCCAGATCGGGATCATGATGGGCTTCGTGGGCGCCTACGCCCTGGTCTACCTGATCTTCAGCCGCGTCTTCCCGACCCTGCCGCTGCCGAAGGACTGATCCGGCGCCGGCGCCGCGGCGAGCGGGCGGCCCGTATACTGGGTCTCCCTCTCTGCCGAGGTGCGCCCCATGGCCGACCCCCGTCCCGGACCCGTCCTCGTCACCGGAGCCAACTCGGGCTTCGGCCTGGCCGCCTGCCTGCGCCTGGCCGATCGCGGCTGGGAGGTGCACGGCACCGTGCGCAGCCTGGCCAAGGCCGAGGGACTGAAGGAGCAGGCGCGCGAGCACGGCGTCGCCGCCCGCATCCACCCGGTGGTGCTCGACGTGTCGGACCACGCCGCGCTGGTGCGCGCCTGGCCCGAGCTTCCCGATTTCCACGCCGTCGTGAACAACGCCGGCTACAGCGAGACCGGCGCCGTCGAGGAGGTGTCGGCCGAGCGCGCCAGGGCCCAACTCGACGTCAACCTGGTGGCTCCGGCGATCGTCTCGGCCTGCGCGCTGCCGGCCATGCGGCGGCGCGGCGACGGGCGCATCGTGATGGTCTCGTCGGTGGCGGGACGGGCCGCGGTGCTGCCGCTGAACGGCTGGTACCACGCCTCGAAGTTCGGTCTGGAGGCGCTGTCCGACGTGCTGCGCGTGGAGGTGGCGTCGTTCGGCGTGAAGGTCTCGATCATCGAGCCGGGCTTCTTCAAGACGGCCATCGGCGAGAAGATCCGCGACCGCACGCGCCGGAGCGACGAGGACTCCCCCTATGCCGGGGCCTACGAACGGGTGCAGAACCTGCTGGGTCTGGTAGAGCGCCTGGCGCCGGGTCCGGACGTGGTGGCGCGCACGATCGTCACCGCCATCGAGAGCCGCCGGCCGCGCAACCGCTACGTGGTGGGCCTGGACGCGCTGACGACGATCGCCAGCCAGCCCTTCGTGCCGCGCGAGGTCACCGACTGGGCCATGCGCCTCACCAGCGGCCTGACCGGCCGGGGGTCGGGTTCGCGCTAGGCTCCGAAGGTGGACGAGTTCACCGGCAGCCTGTCGGAGACCTTTCCCCTGGCCGGGGACCTGGGCAGCATCGCCCTCGACGAGCGCGGCGTGACCCACCCGCGCGCGCCGCGGGGCGGTCCGACGGTGCACACGCCCTACGAGGAGATCACGCACGTGGCGGCCTCGCCGCGGGCCGTGTGGATCGGTGCGCGGCGCTCGGTCTACCTGCTGCCCCGCGCGCTGTTCGCCGCCGAGCACCAGCCCGACCGGCTGGTGCGCGCGCTGTGCGATCGCATCGGCGACCTGCCCAACGGCGACGCCCGGCTGGCGCGCATGGCCGGGATCGACGCGCGCGGTCGCGCCGCCACGAACACGCCGGTCACCTGGGCGCTGGTGGGCGCCTGTCTGTCGGTGTTCGTGTTCCAGCTGTTGATGTCGCCCACGCTGATCGAGCTGGGCAGCTACGACGCGCGGCTGGTCGCCGACGGCGACTGGTGGCGCCTGTTCACCGCCAACCTGCTCCACGCCTTCCCGACCTTCCCGCTCCACCTGGGCCTCAACCTGCTCGGGCTGATTGCCCTGGGCACGCTGCTCGAGCGGCCGCTCGGGCCGGCGCGCACGCTGCTGGTGATGGGCGTCTCCGGCGTCGCCGCCATGGCGTCGGCCGGCGTGGCGGGCCAGGGGACGGTGGTGGGCGTCTCCGGCGTGGTGTTCGGGCTGCTGGGGGCGCTCACCTGGCTCGAGCTGCGCCACGGGTCGGAGCTCCCGGCCTGGTGGCGCGTGCCGCGCCGCGCCTTCTGGTGGATGTACGCCGTGAGCGCCGCGCTGGCGCTGCTCTTCCCGTTCCTGATCGCCGGCGAGGCCCACCTGGGCGGCGTGCTGGGCGGGGCGGCGGCGGCCGCGCTGGCCACGCGCTCCTTCGGAAGCCCGGCGCCGCGCTGGGTGCGACTGGGCGCCGGGTCGGTGGTGGTGCTGCTGGTGGCGGCGCTGCTGGCCGCGGCCGGCGAGCTGGCCCAGCCCGGCGACTACCGGGTGCGCCTCACCCTGCGCCGCGCCGAGCTGCCACAGATCCCGGCGGTCGAGCTGAACAACCGCGCCTGGATGATCGCCATCGACGACACGTCGTCGCCCGAGCTGCTGTCGGCCGCGCTGCGCATGGCCGAGCGCGCCGTCGAAGAGACCCAGCGCAACGAGCCCACCCTGCTCGACACCCTGGCCGAGCTCCAGTTCCTGCTGGGCCGCACCCCGGACGCCCTGGTCAGCATCGAAGCCGCCATCGAGCTCGACCCGGACGAGACCTACTACCAGGAACAACACCGCCGCTTCCGAGGCGAACGCCCCGACCGCCCCCCCGCGCCGGGCCCGGCCGATCCGGAGCGCGGCGCCGGGAGCGAGACGGAACCCCGCGGCGACCCTGGGCTGGAGGTCTAGCGCCCGGCACCTCCGCCGGATCGAGGCGACGGTACCGCCGCCAGCCGGTGGAGAGGATCCAGGTGCGCGGCTCCCGCGATCATTCCGAAATCAAGCGGTTTGCGTTTCGGCAGCGTGGCGGGTCAAATGCATGTCGGCGCCGACGGCGGAAGTCGCGATGCGGCGCGCTGGCCCATGGATTGCTGCGGGGCGTTGGAACGGAGGCGTCGGATGAACAGGACCAGCCGCCTCAAGATCGCCTACGTGGCGGCGATCGTCTGCCTCGGTTGTGCTTCCGCCTGGCTCATCTACTCGATGAAGCCCCCGCTCCTGGTGATCCCGCTGGTTGCGCTGGCGCTTCTCGTTCCCGGCCGGATTCAGGGCTTCTTCTGGCGCGAGTTCTTTCGTGGCAGGAGGCTCCTCGCCGATGAGGACCCGCGCGGCGCGATCGCGCATCTCGATCGCTTCCTGACGCAGGTCCGCCGGCGCCCGTGGCTCAAGCGGTTGATCTGGCTCAGCTGGGGGACCTACACCCGGGACATCGAGGTCATGACCCTCAACAACCTGGGCGCTGCGCATCTGGCACTCGGCGATCTCGGCACGGCGCGCCGGGCACTGGAGGAGGGCCGGACCCTCGATCCGCGTTCTCCGCTTCCGTACTACAACCTCGCGCTACTCGAGCAAGTCGAGGGCAACGCCGGAGAATCCGCGCGGCTGATCGAACGCGCGCGGGATCTCGGGTTCGAGGGTGCGACGTCGGACAGGCTCTTCGCCCAGGCCGGCGAGCTGCTGGCTCGCATCGAAGGGCACGGAGCGAAGCGTTCCTCCTAAGGCACCCACTCGTCGCCGTCGTCGGCTACGTGGATGGAGCCGTCGTAGTGGTCGTCTACGAGCATCGTGACCTGGAGGTCGAAGACCGGGGGCGGGCGGAGGCGGACGAGGACGAGGGAGTCGGCGTCGGCGCGGCGGGCGATGGTGCCGGCCTGCTCGAAGGTGGTGAACAGCCGTGCCTCGCGGCGCAGCAGCTCCGGGTCGGCGTCGATGCCCAGCTCCTCCGCCTCCTCCGGCGTCGGGACCATCACGGCCTGGTGGACCAGCAGGTTGGCGCCCTTGGCGAAGGCGGTGAGCGCGTCGGCGCCCCAGCCGGTGCCGGACACGACCGCCACGCGGCCGCGCGCCTCGAAGCGGTAGGCCAGCGCCGGCGTCGGACCGCCCGCGAGCGCCCCGGCCGACACCGCGACGCCGCCCAGCGCGGCGCTCCAGCCGTCCGCGATCTCCTGCGCGTCGAAGCGCGGCGCGCCCTCGGTGGCCAGCGCGTTCCTCCAGGCCTCGACGCCGCCGTGCACCGACGCCTCGACCGCGCGGGCCAGCGCCACGGTGCCCGGCGGCCCCAGCAGCGTCACCGGCTCGCGGCGTCCGTCGATCCAGCCCATCACCAGCAGGTCGTCGAGGCCCAGCGTGTTCTCGGGCAGCAGGTGGGTGAGCAGCACCGTGTCGGGCTGGGAGACCGGAATGGTTGCCTGGCGCAGGGCCTCGGCCACGCCGCGCCCGGCGTCGACCAGCAGCACCGACGAGCCCAGGCCCACCACCGTGGCCGGACCGTGGCGGTGGTGGTTCTCGTAGGCGCCGCCGGTGCCGGCGGTCACGACGGTGAAGCCCTCGAACTCGCGGGGGTCGAGCGGCATGACGCCGGCCGCCACCTCGTCGAACTGCCAGGCGGCGCAGGTGACGAACCAGCTGGCGATGCCGACGAACAGCGCCAGCAGCAGACCGAAGACGCGCAGGTCCAGCACGGCTAGAAGACGACGGTCTTGTTGCCGTAGGCCAGCACCCGGTCGTCCAGGTGCCAGCGCACGGCGCGGGACAGCACGGCGCGCTCCACGTCGCGACCCTTGCGCACCAGGTCGGCGATGGTGTCGCGGTGCGAGGCGCGGATCACGTCCTGCTCGATGATCGGACCCTCGTCGAGATCGGCGGTGGCGTAGTGGGCGGTGGCGCCGATCAGCTTGACGCCGCGCTCGTGGGCGTGGTGGTAGGGGCGGGCGCCCATGAAGGCCGGCAGGAACGAGTGGTGGATGTTGATGACGCGCTCCTTCCAGGCGTCGACGAACGGCTCGGACAGCACCTGCATGTAGCGGGCGAGCACCACCAGGTCGATGCCGCGCTCCTCGAGCAGCGCCATCTCGGCGTCCTCCTGGGCGCGCTTCGTGTCCTTGGTGATGGGGAAGACGCGGTACTCGACGTCGAACTGCCGGGCCACCGGCTCCAGGTCCGGGTGGTTGCTCACCACCAGCGGGATGTCGCAGGCCAGCTCGCCGGCCCGGTGGCGCAGCAGCAGGTCGTAGAGGCAGTGGTCGTACTTCGAGACGAACAGCGCCACCTGCTTGCGGCGCTCGGCGTAGGCCAGCCGGAAGCTCATGCCCAGGCTGCCGGCCACGTCCTCGATGCCCCGCTCCAGCGCCGTGCGGTCGGTGCGCAGGTCGGCGGTGTCGAAGCGGATGCGCTGGAAGAAGATGCCGGCCTGGGCGTCGGTGTGCTGGTCCGCGTCCAGGATGTTGGCGCCGTGGCCGTAGAGCACCTGGGCCAGCCGCGCGACCAGGCCGGGCTGGTCGGGGCAGGAGACGAGAAGCGTCGCGGTGGCGGGGGCGTCGGACATGGGGATGGGGCGGCAGAGTCTACTCCGACTCCGCTCGGCTTCGCCTCGCTCCGCGCGCGGCCGTGGGCCGCGCTTGACGTAGGCACAAAAAGGCCCCGAGAGCGGGCCTTGGCCCATCGCGGCTACGGCAACCGCGCTCTCGGGGCGGTGGCGCTGGGAACTCGCGTCCCCTGAATCACGCCGAGATCTTGCAATTCGGCGTGGCGCTAGGACGCCGCCACCTCACTCGCCGTAGTACTAGGTTGATGCACCGAATTACCTCCGTCCCGGCGTAGAGAACACCCAGCGGGGCCCAGACCCCGCTTCTCGTCCCGGTTGCCAAGGTGGTCGCCGATCCCGCCTCTCCGGGTCGCTCCGACGAAAACCGCCCCAATGACGGCCGCGACGAAACTCGGGGACGAGTGAGGCCCCCTACGGGGAAGCCTATCACCGGTCGGGGGCATCGCCAGGGTGATCTCCCCACGCTTTCCGGGGCCCGAAATGTGACGCTGCGCACGGCGCGGCGGGGGCCCGGCTGGCAGCCTGGATCCTACGAGGCGCCCCGGGGCCGGCTCAGCTGGCTGGAGGTTCCGGCCAGCGTACTCCCCGTCCGAACACGGTCCCGGGGTGCCTCGGATCGCGCCCCCGGGCGATACTCGGCCCATGAGCACGCCGACGCTTCCGCCGAACCGCGATCCGCTGACCCCGCTGGCGTTCCTGGAGCGCACCGTCCGGGTCTTCCCCGACAAGACCGCCGTCGTCTACGGCGACGGGCGCGAGACCTGGGCCGAGTTCGCCGAGCGCGTCGGACGCTTCGCCGGCGCCCTGGTCCGCGCCGGCGTCGCGCCGGGCGACCGGGTGGCGGTGCTGGCGCCCAACGTGCCCACGGTGCTGGCCGCCCACTTCGCCGTGCTGAAGGTCCGCGCCGCGCTGGTCACCATCAACACCCGGCTGAACCCGGCCGAGGTCGAGTACATCCTGAACCACTCGGGCGCCAAGGTGGTGATCGCCGACCCGGAGCTGGCGCCGCAGGTGACCGGCGGCCCGGGCCGGCTCGAGGCGGATCCGCTGCTGGTGAACCTGGAGGATCCGGTGGCCGGCGTGACCGGCACGCCGCTCGACGGTCCGACCTTCGACGCCTTCGTCGACGGCGCCGAGGTGCTGCCGGTGACGGGCGGCGTCGACGACGAGGATCGCGTCACCTCGATCAACTACACCTCCGGCACCACCGGCCGGCCCAAGGGCGTCATGTACACCCACCGCGGCGCCGCCATCAACGCGCTGGGCGAGATCATCGTGCACGGCCTCGAGCGCGACTCGACCTTCCTGTGGACGCTGCCGCTGTTCCACTGCAACGGCTGGTGCTTCCCGTGGGCGGTGACCGCCGCCGGCGGCAAGCACGTCATGCTGCGCGAGATCGATCCGGCGAAGATCCTGTCGCTGATCGCCGAGGAGGGCGTCACCCACTTCAACGGCGCGCCGACGGTGCTGCTCATGCTGTCCGAGGCGCCCGAAGCGGCGGGCGTGCGCTTCGATCCGCGGGTGAAGGTGGCGACCGGCGGATCGCCGCCGTCGCCCACGCTGCTGGCGCGCATGGACGAGCTGGGCGTCGACGTGACGCACCTCTACGGGCTCACCGAGACCTACGGCCCCCACGTCTACTGCCAGCTCCAGCCGGGCTGGGAAGGCCTGGACGTGCCGGAGCGCGCGCGCGTCATGTCGCGCCAGGGCGTGCCCTACCACGTCGCCACCCACCTGCGGGTGGTGGACGAGCACATGAACGACGTGCCCGCCGACGCCGCCAGCATGGGCGAGGTGGTGATGCGCGGCAACAACGTGATGAAGGGCTACTACGAGGACGAGGAGGCCACCGCCGCCGCCTTCGCCGGCGGCTGGTTCCACTCCGGCGACCTGGGCGTCGTGCACCCGGACGGCTACATCGAGCTGCGCGACCGCAAGAAGGACATCATCATCAGCGGCGGAGAGAACATCTCCACCATCGAGGTGGAGCACACCCTGGTGAAGCACCCGGCGGTGCTGGAGGTGGCGGTGGTGTCCATGCCCCACGAGAAGTGGGGCGAGGTGCCCAAGGCCTACGTCAGCCTGCGCCCGGACGCCGAGGTGGGCGAGGACGATCTGATCGCCTTCTGCCGCGACCACCTGGCCCACTTCAAGTGCCCCAAGGCCATCGAGTTCGGCGACCTGCCCAAGACCTCCACGGGCAAGATCCAGAAGTTCCGCCTGCGCGAGAAGGAATGGGCCGGTCACCGCACGCGGATCCAGGGGAACTGATGGAGCGCAGGCCCCTCGACGTGGACTCGCTGACCCTCTCGGTGGTGATCCCCTGCTACAACGAGCTGGGCACCCTGGCCCGGGTGGTGAAGGCGGTGCGCGCGGCGCCGGTGAAGACCGAGATCATCCTGGTGGACGACGGCTCCACCGACGGCACCCGCGAGCTGATCCGCGACGAGCTCGCCGACCGGGTGGACCGGGTGGTCTTCCACGAGCGCAACCAGGGCAAGGGCGCCGCCCTGCGCAGCGGCTTCGCCGTGGCCGGAGGCGACGTGGTGGTGGTGCAGGACGCCGACCTGGTGTACGACCCGGCGGAGGTCCCCAAGCTGCTGGGGCCCATCGTGAACTCGAACGCCGACGTGGTGTTCGGCTCGCGCTTCGCCGGCGGCGAGGCGCACCGGGTGCTCTACTTCTGGCACTCGCTGGTCAACCACGCGCTCACCACGCTCTCCAACGTCTTCACCAACCTGAACCTCACGGACATGGAGGTCTGCTACAAGCTCTTCCGCCGCGAGGTGTTGGAGCAGATCGAGGTGGAGGAGGACCGCTTCGGCTTCGAGCCGGAGATCACCGCCAAGGTGGCGCGCCTGGGGTGCGCCATCTACGAGGTGGGCATCTCGTACTCGGGGCGCACCTACGCCGAGGGCAAGAAGATCGGCTTCCGCGACGGGCTGCGCGCGGTGTGGTGCATCCTCAAGTACAACCTCCGCAGGTGAGGGGGACGTTCTTGCTTTCGTGACTTGCTCC
>JBNLVK010000063.1:0-5089 GCA_050618055.1 Myxococcota bacterium | reverse complement strand
GACGAACGGACCTCGCCGGGAGCCGTAGGCCGCGCAGCGGCCGTGGCGCCCCGGGGAGGATTCGAACCCCCGACCCGCGGCTTAGAAGACGGCTCGATTTGGATGAGGAACCGGATACTTAGGCTGGCGGGCCGGCATGTGGCGGCATGGCGCGGCAGGGAGGGGCGCGCAGGACGGCCTGACGGCCCTATGCGGCCCCTCGATCTGGGCCGGCTGCGGCGCGAGCGGGGGTTCGTGCTCTAACGGTGGCGGAGCCTTCGCTGCGCAGTCCGAACAGCCTGCGATGGGTAGGCTGGTCCACCCGGGATGAAGCCAGCGGCTGAGGGGGGTCTGGTCTCGGGCGTTCACGCGCCCGGATTCAGGTGGCTAGAGCAAACGCTTCCGATAAATCAGGATCTTCGTCCGATACGCAGATCCGGCTCCAAGTATCTAGTATTAAGGAAGTAAATGGACGGATCTGGACCCACGATCCATTAATATTGATCATAAAATCTATGATTGATAATGGAATAATATTAGATTGGTGATATGGTCCTGGTCTTCCCACGAAGGAGACCTGCGATGCCTTCAGCGATCGTCACGTTCACCGCCAGGAGCCGAGAGGACATTCTTGGGTCCGGCGGCTCTCGGGCCTGGGTTCTGGATCGGAATCACGCTCGAAGTCAGGAGTTCCTGGTCTGCACGCGCAATGCGAACGCGGACTGGGTGGAGGGAGATGAGCCCCATCGTTCCGCGTTCCTCGTCGGAAAGATCTCTGACGTAGTCCCCGACGAGGAGAACCCCAAGAGGTGGCTGATCAAGATCAGCGAGTACGCCGAGGTCGAGCTTCCCGAGGTCTGGCAGGGTTGGCGGAACCCGGTCCGCTACACGTCCCTCGAAGAGCTGGGCATCGATGCTGATGACCTCGAGTTCGAGCTCGTGCCCGACACCAACGGTGCTCTGCCGCGGCGAGTTCTTCGTGAGCCCGAGCCCGCGGCGCTCACGATCGGCGAGGCGAAGCGGCGGCTCGCCGCCACGCTGGGCGTCGGTGAGGGTTCGATCGAGATTACGATCCGGGGGTAGGCGCAGGCGATTCGCCCACAGCTCGAAGCGTGAACCGAACCGTCAGAGACGAGCCAGGGCGTTCCCCGTAGGTGGCCCGAGCCGCCAGCTTCCTTGCGCCCCTTGGGGCAGGCTGACTGGTATACCTTGAGCGGCGGACTCGATTCGGAGGAGTGCTATGGCGGCTAGGAAGAAGCCCGCGCGCAAAAAGGCGGCGAGGAAGAGGTCCGCGCGCAACAAGCGCGGGAGCGAGGCCGGCTCGGGAGACGGAAGCGCTCCCCTCAGCTTCAAGACCGAGCTCTGGGCCGCCGCAGACGCCTTGCGCAACAACATGGATGCGGCCGAGTACAAGCACGTCGTCCTCGGCCTGATCTTCCTCAAGTACATCTCCGACGCCTTCGAGGCCAAGCACGCCGAACTCGAAGCTCAGGCCGCCGAGGGCGCCGACCCCGAGGATGCTGACGAGTACCGTGCCGTGAGCATCTTCTGGGTGCCGAAGGAGGCGCGCTGGACCCATCTCAAGGCCAGCGCGCCGCAGCCCACGATCGGCAAGCTCGTGGATGAAGCCATGGCCGCAATTGAGCGCGACAACCCCTCGCTAAAGGGCGTGCTGCCCAAGGACTACGCCCGCCCGGGCCTCGACAAGCAGCGCCTCGGTCAGCTCATCAATCTGGTGAGTGGTATCGCGCTGGGCGATGAGGCAAACCGAGCGAAGGACACCCTAGGCCGAGTCTACGAGTACTTTCTGTCCCAGTTCGCCAGTGCCGAAGGCAAGAAGGGCGGCCAGTTCTACACGCCGACCCACGTAGTGCGAGTACTTGTCGAGATGCTCGCACCCTATAAGGGGCGCGTCTACGACCCTTGCTGCGGCTCGGGTGGCATGTTCGTACAGAGCGAGCGCTTCATCGAGGCGCACGAAGGGCGCCTGGGCGACATCTCGATCTACGGCCAGGAGTCGAACTACACCACATGGCGGCTCGCCAAGATGAACCTCGCCATTCGTGGCATCGATGCCCAGATCGCCCATGGCGACGCATTCCACAACGACCGCCACCCAGACCTCAAGGCCGACTACGTGCTCGCCAACCCGCCATTCAACGACAGCGACTGGCGCGGCGAGCTGCTGAAGGACGACAAGCGCTGGGTCCACGGCACGCCGCCCACCGGCAACGCCAACTTCGCCTGGGTACAGCATTTCCTCCACCACTTGGCGCCCACCGGTATCGCCGGGTTCGTGCTCGCCAACGGCTCTATGTCCTCGAACCAGTCCGGCGAGGGCGAGATTCGCAAGGCCATCATCGACGCAGATATCGTGGACTGCATGGTTGCGCTGCCTGGCCAGCTCTTCTACTCGACGCAGATCCCGGTCTGCCTCTGGTTGCTGGCACGCGAAAAGAAGAACGGCCGCTTCCGCGACCGCCGGGGCCATACGCTTTTCCTCGACGCCCGCAAGCTCGGCACGATGGTAGACCGCACCCACCGCGAGTTAACCGAGGGTGACATCCAGAAAATCGCCGGCACGTACCACGCCTGGCGCGGTGACAAGAACGCCGGCGAGTACGAGGACATCCCGGGCTTTTGCATGAGCGCGACGCTTGAGGACATCCAGAAGCGCGGCCACGTGCTCACGCCGGGCCGCTACGTCGGTGCCGAGGTCCTAGAGGACGATAGCGAGCCGTTCAAGGAGAAGATGCAGCGGCTTACCGCGACGCTGCGCGAGCAGCAGGCTGAGGCCATGAGGCTGGATAGCGCCATCGACGCCAACCTGAAGGATCTCGGGTATGACGGGTAAGTGGCGTGAAGTCACAATTGAGAGCATCGCCTCACGGATCGCGATGGGGCCGTTCGGCTCCGACATCAAGACCGACAACTTCGTGCCTAGTGGCGTGCCAGTGATCCGCGGGCACAACCTGACGCGCGGCCGCTTCCGCGGGGAGGAGTTCGTCTTCTTGACTCAAGAAAAGGCAGACGAGCTTTCAAACGCCAATGCTTTTCCAGGCGATCTTGTCTTTACGCACCGGGGGACCCTTGGCCAGGTGGGGCTGATCCCGCCCGCGCCCTTCGAGCGGTACGTCGTATCACAAAGCCAAATGAAGCTGACATGCGATCCGGATAGTGCCGACGCGCTCTTCATCTACTATTTCTTCACCTCGCCGATCGGGCAGCACGCGCTGCTCATGAACACCTCGCAAACCGGCGTGCCAGCAATCAGTCGGCCGGTAACTTCGCTCAAGGCGATTCAGTTGTCGTTGCCGCCGCTCCCAGAACAACGCGCCATCGCCCACATCCTCGGTACGCTGGACGACAAGATCGAGCTGAACCGCCGGATGAGTGAGACGTTGGAGGCGTTGGCGCGGACGCTCTTCAAGTCGTGGTTCGTGGACTTCGATCCCGCCCGCGCCAAGTCCGAAGGCCGAGGCGCCGGCCTGCCCAAACCTCTCGCCGACCTCTTCCCCGATGCCTTCGAGGACTCGGAGCTGGGCGAGATCCCGAAGGGATGGGCGGTGGAGCCCCTCGATCAGATCGCCCGCTTCCAGAACGGGCTGGCACTCCAAAAGCACCGTCCTAAGGATGGGGAAGGCCGACTTCCCGTCGTCAAGATCGCTCAATTGAGGAGCGGCCGCGCAGACAGCGGTGAATGGGCGTCTGCAAACCTGAAGCCTGAATGCATCATCGACGACGGAGACGTTGTCTTTTCCTGGTCCGGCAGCCTACTTGTGAAGATCTGGGCAGGGGGACGTGCCGCGCTCAACCAGCACCTCTTCAGGGTGACATCGGAGAAATACCCGCGGTGGTTCTTCTTGGACGCGATTCTTTCGCACCTACCAGAGTTCCGGCGCATCGCGGCCGGAAAGGCGACAACGATGGGGCACATTCAACGCCACCACCTCACGAGCGCCTTGTGTGTTGTTCCTGGGCAAGACTTGCTCCGCGCTGTCACACCGCTGTTTTCGAGCCTGCTCGACCGCAGCGTTGAGAACGATGTACAATCTCGCACATTGGGGATCGTCCGCGACACCCTGCTGCGCAAGCTCATCTCTGGCGAGTTGCGCATCGAAGACGCGGAGCGGCTCCTCTCCCGGCTTGAGTGATGGCCGAGCTCGACGAGATTGCCCCGAACTACCGCCGCGCTCAACGCAGGTGGCCGGGGGCACCGAGCCTCGGGCGGCACTACGACGCCCTGGCCGCCTCCTTTGCCGGAGGCGGATTCGGCGTCGTCGAGCATGTGAAGTCGTTCCTCGAAAGCGTCTGCGTGACGATCATGGGCGAGCTTCGCGAGCCGATGCCTTCGTCGACGCCCTCGACGACGGAGCTGCTCGTCGCGGCGCTCGGTCCGCTCGGGCTGCAGAACACCAGGGGGGCGAACAAGCTCGATAAGGTGCTGTCAGGATTCAACCGCCTCGCCGATGCACTGGCCGAGATGCGCAACGAGACCGGTCCTGTCGCACACGGGAGGGACGGCTTTCTCGACGCCGTGACGACGGACCACGCCCGCGCGTTCCTCGCGACCGGCGACGCAATCATCGGCGTCCTGCTCAATGCGCTCGAGGGTCGGGAGCCGGATCTCAGCATCACGCGAGAGCCCTACGAGAGCTTCCCGCACCTGAACGAGCGGATCGACCGTGCCGTGAGCGTGGAGGCGCGGGTGGACGAGGACGGTGACCGGCCCGTCGTCGTATTCTCGGTCGCGACGGGGCCGCGGGGAGAGGCGATCGAGTTGCGAGTGGAACCCAGCCGACTGCTCTACGGGATCGACCGGGGGGCATACATCGAGGTCCTGAAGAGCGCCGATCTCGCGGTTGCCGAAGCGGAAGAGGATGTCGAGGAGACCGAGGCGGAGGCTTCCGAAACACCGAAGCCCGTAGAGGTCCCCTGGACTGCTCCGGAGGCCGGACCGCGAACGGTGCTCCTTTCCAGCTACTCTGGTGGACTTGAGCCGCACCGGGCCAGTCTTGAGGAATTCCTGGAGGCCGAGGGGACGGAGCCCCGACAGGAGGATGCGGAAGGGAATCGCCTGGTCGACTCGCTGCTCGCGACCGAGATCGGA
>JBNLVK010000062.1:0-3122 GCA_050618055.1 Myxococcota bacterium | reverse complement strand
CATCAACCCGGGCAACTCGGGCGGCCCGCTGATCAACCTGAAGGGCGAGGTCATCGGCATCAACACGGCCATCAACCCGCGGGCCAACACCATCGGCTTCGCGGTGCCCATCGACATGGCCAAGACCATCCTGCCCCAGCTGCTGGCCGACGGTCACGTGACCCGCGGCTGGCTGGGCGTGGTGATCCAGCAGATCACCCCGGAGATCGCCGAGGAGTTCGACCTCGACGACCAGAAGGGGGCGCTGGTGTCGAAGGTGGTTCCGGACGGTCCGGCCGATGCGGCGGGCCTGCGCCAGCGCGACGTGATCCGCGAGTTCGACGGCAAGCCGATCGAGGACTTCGACGACCTGCCGCGCGTGGTGGCCTCGGCGCCGGTGGGCAAGAAGGTCGACGTGGTGGTGATCCGCGACGGCAAGGAGAAGACGCTGCGGCCCAAGATCGACGCCATGGAAGAGCCGGAGCTGACCCAGCTGGCGAAGGCGACCCCCAGCGGCGCCAAGGCCTTCGGCATGACCGTGCAGGACCTGACCCCGGAGATCGCCGAGCAGCTGGGCGTGGACGAGGCGGGCGGCGTGGTGGTGTCGGCGGTCGACCCCAACGGCCCGGCCCGGGAGGCCGGCGTGCGGCGCGGCGACGTGATCGTCGAGGTCGACCAGGAGGAGGTCAAGGACTCGAAGTCCCTGCACGACCGCCTCTCCTCGGCCGACGACCGCGCCCTGCTGCTGATCCGCCGCGGCGACTCGCAGCTCTACGTGCCGATCGCCCGCGGGGCCAGCTGATCGCGGGGGCGCCACGAAGCGGCCTCCGGGTGCGGCCTTGACGTGCCGCAGCGGTGATTACGTTTCATCGCATGCGATACGACAAGCTGACGATCAAGAGCCAGGAGGCGCTCTCCGAGGCCCAGAGCCAGGCGACCGCCCGCGGGCACAGCGAGATCCAGCCTGCGCACCTGTTGCGCGCGCTGCTGGGGCAGCCCGAAGGCAGCAGCGTCCCCCTGCTCCAGAAGCTGGGCGTGGCGCTCGACGCCCTCCAGGGCGAGATCGAGCGCATCCTGGAGGCCATCCCCAAGGTCTCGGGCGGGGCCCAGCCCCAGCTGTCCCCCGCGGCCAGCCGCGTGCTGACCGGCGCCTTCGCCGCCGCCGAGGCGATGAAGGACGAGTACGTCTCCAACGAGCACATCCTGCTCGCGATCGTCGAGGAGAAGCAGGACCGGGCCGCCGAGGCCCTGCGCCAGGCCGGCGTCAACCGCGACCTGCTGCTGAAGGCGATCGAGGACCTGCGGAAGGGAGCGCGCGTGACGGATCAGGACCCGGAGAGCAAGTACCAGGCGCTCGAGAAGTTCGGCCGCGACCTCACCGACGTCGCCCGCAAGGGCAAGGTCGATCCGGTGGTGGGCCGCGACGAGGAGATCCGCCGCGTGGTGCAGGTGCTGTCGCGCCGCACCAAGAACAACCCGGTGCTGATCGGCGAGCCCGGCGTCGGCAAGACCGCCATCGCCGAGGGCCTGGCCCAGCGCATCGTGGCCGGCGACGTGCCCGAGTCGCTGGCGGACCGCCGGCTGGTGTCGCTGGACATCGGCGCGCTGATCGCCGGCAGCAAGTACCGCGGCGAGTTCGAGGACCGCCTGAAGGCGGTGCTGCGCGAGGTCAGCGAGGCCAACGGCGAGATCATCCTGTTCATCGACGAGCTGCACACCATCGTGGGCGCCGGCGCGGCCGAGGGCGCCGCCGACGCGGCCAACATGCTGAAGCCGGCGCTGGCCCGCGGCGAGCTGCGGTGCATCGGCGCCACCACGCTCGACGAGTACCGCAAGCACGTCAAGAAGGACGCGGCGCTGGAGCGCCGCTTCCAGCCCGTCTTCGTGGGCGAGCCGTCGGTGGAGGACACCATCTCCATCCTGCGCGGCCTGAAGGAGCGCTACGAGGTGCACCACGGCGTGCGCATCCAGGACAGCGCGCTGGTCCAGGCCGCGACGCTGTCCAACCGCTACATCACCGACCGCTTCCTGCCCGACAAGGCCATCGACCTGGTGGACGAGGCGGCCAGCCGCGTGCGCGTGCAGATCGACAGCATGCCCGAGGAGCTGGACCAGACGAAGCGCAAGCAGGTGCAGCTGGAGGTCGAGCGCGAGGCGCTGAAGAAGGAGAGCGACGCCGCGTCGGCCGAGCGCCTCGTCAACGTCGATCGCGAGATCGCCGAGCTCCAGGAGCAGAGCTCCGCCATGCAGGCCCGCTGGGAGAACGAGAAGGCGGCCATCGCCCACGTGCGCGAGCTGAAGGAGCGCCGCGAGGAGCTGAACGCCGAGCTGGAACGCGCTCAGCGCCAGGGCGAGCTCGAGCGCGCCGCCGAGATCCGCTACGGCGAGCTGGTGCAGCTCGAGAAGGACCTGGATGGCGAGCAGCACAAGCTCGACGTGCTCCAGCGCGAGGGATCGCTGCTCTCCGTGGTGGTGACCTCCGAGGAGATCGCCGAGATCGTCTCCAAGTGGACCGGCATCCCGGTCAGCAAGATGCTGGAGGGCGAGCAGGAGAAGCTGCTGTCCATGGAGGACAAGCTGCGCCAGCGGGTGATCGGCCAGGACGACGCCCTGGTGTCGGTGAGCAACGCGGTGCGCCGCGCGCGTGCCGGCCTCCAGGATCCGGACCGCCCGATCGGCTCGTTCATCTTCCTCGGCCCCACCGGCGTCGGCAAGACCGAGACGGCTCGCGCGCTGGCCCAGTTCCTGTTCGACGACGAGCACGCCATGGTGCGCATCGACATGAGCGAGTTCGGCGAGAAGCACTCGGTGGCGCGCATGATCGGCGCGCCTCCGGGCTACGTCGGCTACGAAGAGGGCGGCGCGCTCACCGAGGCGGTGCGGCGCCGGCCCTACAGCGTGGTGCTGTTCGACGAGATCGAGAAGGCCCACCCGGACGTCTTCAACGTCTTCCTCCAGATCCTGGACGACGGTCGCCTGACCGACGGCCAGGGCCGCACCGTCGACTTCCGCAACGTGGTGCTGATCATGACCTCGAATGCGGGCGCCGCCGAACAGGAAAAATCCGCCGTGGGCTTTGGCCGCGAGCGCCGCGAGGGCGAGGATACCGCCGCCATCGAGCGGACCTTCACGCCGGAATTCCG
>JBNLVK010000061.1:0-94093 GCA_050618055.1 Myxococcota bacterium | reverse complement strand
GTCGCTCATGTGGAAGACGCCCACCTCCCGCGTCGAGCCGAAGCGGTTCTTCTTCGCCCGCAGCAGGCGGAAGGCGTGGCTGCGGTCGCCCTCGAACTGGAGCACCACGTCGACCAGGTGCTCGAGCACCCGCGGACCGGCGATGGCGCCCTCCTTGGTGACGTGGCCGACCAGCACCAGCGCCGTGCCGTTGCGCTTGGCCACCGCCGACAGCGCCGCGGCGCACTCGCGCACCTGGGCCACCGAGCCCGGCGCCGACTCGACCGCCTCGCTGCGCAGCGTCTGGATCGAGTCGACCACCACCAGCGGCGGCGCCAGCTCGTTCCAGCTCTTCCCCAGCGACTCCACCCGCGTCTCGGGCAGCAGCACCAGCCCGGCGGGCAGCTCGGGCAGCCGCTCCGCCCGCAGCCGGATCTGCTCCGGGCTCTCCTCGCCGGCCACGTAGAGCACCGGACGCGGCGACAGGCCGGCCGCCAGCTGAAGGGCCAGCGTCGACTTGCCGATGCCCGGCTCGCCGGCCAGCAGCACCACCGACCCGGGCACGAGCCCGCCGCCCAGGACCCGATCGACCTCGTCGAGGCCGGTGGCCAGCCGCGGCACCGAGGCCGGATCCACCTCGACCAGCCGCAGCGGCCTGGCCGCTCCGGCCGGCGGTGCTGCCGCGAGCAGGTCGGCGCCCGGGGGCGGTCCGCCCAGCACCTCCTCCACCAGGGAGGACCAGGTGGCGCACTCGGGGCAGCGCCCCATCCACTTGGGCTGCTGCGCGCCGCACTCGGTGCACGCGTAGACCGTCTTCACCCGCGCCATCGGGCGCCAGTCTACCCCGGGCGCGTGCCCGATCCGGTCACGGCGGGCCTGTCGACCCCACGGCGTGGGCCGGTTGACAGCCCCGCGCCCCCCTCCCTAGCCTCGGCCCCGGCCCATTCCAGGAGGTGCGCCCGTGTTCGAGACCTACGAGCAGCTCGCCAAGCGGGCGCTGTGCGACGAGCCCCCCAGCCGCGAGCAGGCGCTCCAGGTGCTGGACGGCGGGGACGTGGAGCTGCTGCCGCTGCTCCAGGCCGCCTACGCGCCGCGGGCCCGGCACTTCGGCCGCCGCGTCATGGTCCACGTGCTGAACAACGTGCAGAACGGGCTGTGCCCGGAGGACTGCGGCTACTGCTCCCAGTCGCGCGACTCGGAGGCCGCCATCCGCAAGTACGCCATGAAGGGCGAGGACGAGATCCTGGCCGAGGCCGAGGCGGCCGCCCGGTCGGGGGCCAGCCGCTACTGCATGGTGATGTCGGGGCGCGGCCCCACCGTGACCGGCGCGCGGCGGCTGGCCGAGATCGTGCGCAAGGTGAAGGAGCGCTACCCGATCGAGGTGTGCCTGTCGGTGGGTCTGCTCGGCGAGGAGCACGCCCGCATCCTGGCCGACGCCGGCCTCGACCGGCTGAACCACAACCTGAACACCAGCGCCGCCCACTACGACGAGATCTGCAGCACCCACACCTACCAGGACCGGGTCGACACGCTGCTGGCCGCCAAGAAGTGCGGCATCGAGCCGTGCAGCGGACTCATCCTCGGCATGGGCGAGGGAAGCGCCGACGTGGTGGAGGTGGCGTTCGAGCTGCGCGAGCTGGAGGTGCCGTCGATCCCGGTGAATTTCCTGATCCCCATCGAGGGCAACCCGGTGGTCGACGACGGCAGCCTGTCGCCGGAGCGGGCGCTGCGCGCGCTGTGCCTGATGCGCCTGGTGAACCCGCGCGCCGAGATCCGCATCGCCGGCGGCCGAGAGGGTCACCTGCGGGCGCTGGGCCCGCTGGCGCTGTGGCCCGCCAACTCGCTGTTCGTCGAGGGCTACCTCACCACCCGCGGCGACGCGACCGACGCCACCTACCGCATGATCCGCGACGCCGGCTTCGAGGTGGAGGGAAACGCCCTCTCCGACGGCAGCGACGCGGCGCCCCACGTGTTCCAGCTCGAAGGGGACGCGCCGCTGCTCAAGCCCGAGATCGCGCGGGGGTAGGCGTGTCCCAGGTCGACGCCATCGCCCGCAGCCGGCTGGCGGAGATCCGCGCGCGGGGCACCCACCGCCGCATGCGCGTGCTGGACGGCGCTCAGGGTCCGCGCATGCACGTCGACGGTCGCGAGGTGCTGCTGTTCGCCGGCAGCAACTACCTGGACCTGGCCCACCACCCGGAGGTGGTCGAGGCCTCGGTGCGTGCGTCGCGCGACCTGGGCTGCGCCGCCGCCGGCTCGCGGCTCATCAACGGGAACCTGGCGCTGCACGAGGAGCTGGAGGAGGCGCTCGCCAAGTTCCTGGGCGCCGACGCGGCGCTCGCCTTCAACACCGGCTACATGGCCAACGTGGGCGTCATTCCGGCGCTGGTGGGACCGGGCGACGTGGTGGTGTCCGACGCGCTCTCCCACGCCTCGATCATCGACGGCTGCCGGCTCTCGAAGGCCCGCGTGCGCGTCTTCCGCCACGGCGACCTGGGCGACCTGGCGGCGGCGCTCGCCGAGGCGGCCCGCGCGGGCGGGCGCGTGCTGCTGGCGATCGACGGCGTCTACAGCATGGACGGCGACGTGGCCCCGCTGGCCGACATGCTGGCGCTGGCCCGCGGCCACGGGGCGATGGTGCTGCTCGACGACGCCCACGGCACCGGCACGCTGGGCGCGTCGGGCCGCGGGACGGCCGAGCACTGCGGCGTGGGCGCCGGCGACGTCGACGTGCTGCTCGGCACGCTCGGCAAGTCGCTGGGATCCTTCGGCGCCTTCGTGGCCGGAAGCCGCGGGCTGCGCGAGCTGCTGGTGAACACGGCGCGCAGCTTCATCTTCAGCTGTGCCCTGGCGCCGCCCCAGGTGGCCGCCTCGATCGCGGCGCTGCGGGTGGTGGAGCGCGAGCCCTGGCGGCGCTTCGCCCTCCAGCGCAACGCGGCGCGGCTGCGCCGGCGGCTGGCGGAGCGCGGTCTGGGCAGCGAGCCCTCCACGACCCACATCGTGCCGGTGCGCATCGGCGCCAACGACGCGACCATGCGGGTCTGCGAGCGGCTGCTCGAGCGCGGCTTCTACGCCCAGGGGATCCGCCACCCCTCGGTGCCCGAGGGCACGGCGCGGCTGCGGGTCACGCTGATGGCGACCCACGGCGAGGACGAGATCGACGCGCTGGCCGACGCCATCCACGAGGCCGTCGCGGCCGAGGCATGAGCGCCCGCGGCTGGTTCGTCACCGGCACGGATACCGGCGTCGGCAAGACCGTGGTGACCTGCGCGCTGGTGCGCGGTCTGCGCGCCCGCGGTGTCGACGTGGGGGTGCTGAAGCCGGTGGAGACCGGGGTCGGCGAGGACGGGCCCCTCGACGCCATCGCCCTGGCGGCCGCGGCCGGCTTCGACGGACCGCTGGAAGCGGTCTGCCCGCAGCGCTTCGCCCTGCCGGCGGCGCCCACCGTGGCGGCTGCGGCCGAGGAGCGCCAGGTCGATCATGACGCACTGGACCGGGCCTTCGACGCAGTCCGGGCGCGTCATGACGCAGTGCTCGTGGAAGGCGCGGGGGGTCTGCTGGTGCCGGCCGCGGCGGGGCTCGACATGGCCGGACTGGCCGCGCGCTGGGGGCTGCCGCTGGTGGTGGTGGCGCGGGCGTCGCTCGGCACGATCAACCACACGCGGCTCACGCTCGAGGCGGCGGCGGCCCGGGGGCTGGCGGTCGCCGGCCTGGTCATCTCCCACGCGGACGGGCCCCTGTCCGCTGCCGACCGGGCCAACCTCTCGGTCCTGCTGGAGGATCCCGGCGCGCCGCTGCTGGGCGTGCTGCCGCCCCTGGCCCCGGGCGAGGAGCCGGCGGCGAACGCCCTGGAGCTCGAGCGGCTGCTGGCCGCGTTGAAATAGACAAAATCTGATTTCTGTTCCACACTGTCGGCCCAGCATGCCCGACGCACCCGTCTTCGTCCCGTTCGGCCAGGACACCTGGCGCGACCCCTACCCGCTGTACGCCGCCCTGCGCGACCGCGATCCGGTCCACCGCGTGCCCGACAACGGCCAGGGGCGCGACTACTGGGTGCTGTCGCGCTTCGAGCACGTGTTCGCCGCGGCGGTCGACGCGACCACCTTCTCCTCCGCCTCGGGGCTCACCACCACCTACGACGACATGGCGATGTTCGGCGACGAGAGGACGCCCATCGTGATGATGGATCCCCCGGAGCACACCGCGCTGCGCAAGCTGGCCATCAAGCAGTTCACGCCGCGGCGCGTGAAGGAGCTCGACCCGATGGTGCGGCGCTTCGTGGTGGAGCGGGTCGAGGCGCTGCGCGAGCGCGGCGAGGGCGACGTGGTCGAGACCCTCTTCAAGCCGCTGCCGAGCCTGGTGGTCGCCCACTTCCTGGGCGTGCCGGAGGCGGACCGCGGCCACTTCGACCGCTGGACCGAGTCGATCGTGACGGCCGGCGCCGCCGGCGACGTGATGGACGCCGGCGACGCGCTCGGCGAGATGATGGCCTACTTCGCCGGGCTGATCGAAGAGCGCCGGGCCGATCCGCGGGACGACATGATCTCGGCGCTGGTCCACGGGCGGCTGGCCGACGGGCGCGAGGTGTCGCTGCCGAAGATCCTGGGCGTGTGCTTCACCATGGTCACCGGCGGCAACGACACCACGACCGGCCTGCTGGGGGGCGCTGCCGAGCTGCTGACGCGCCACCCGGACCAGCGGGCGCGGCTGCTGGAGGATCCGGGGCGGATCGCGCAGGGCGTGGAGGAGTTCCTGCGGCTGGCCTCGCCGGTGCAGGGTCTGGCACGCACGACCACCCGGACGGTGGAGATCGGCGGCACGACCGTTCCCGAGGGCCGCAAGGTGCTGCTGCTCTACGCCTCGGCCAACCGGGACGAGCGCGAGTTCGGACCCGGGGCTGCCTCCTGCGACGTGACGCGCCGCATCCGCCGCCACCTGGCGCTCTCCTACGGTCCCCACCACTGCATCGGAGCGGCGGCCGCACGCCTCCAGGCCCGGGTGGCCCTCGAGGAGCTGCTGGCCCGCTGTCCCGGCTTCGCCGTCGACTGGCAGGCGGGCGTCTTCGCCCCCGGACCGGTGGTGCGCCGCTACGAGTCGCTGCCCTTCGTGGCCAAGGCCCTGTGAGCTGGCGCCGCGAGGCGGAGCCGGACGCCGCCGCCGGCCGCATCCTCGACGCGGCCGAGAAGGCCTTCGCCGAGATCGGGGTTTCGGCGGCCAGCATGGGCCGCATCGCCGAGCAGGCCGGCTGCTCCCGCGGCACGCTCTACCGCTACTTCCCCGACCGCCACGCCCTGCACCTGGCCTACGTGCACCGGGCGGCGCGGCGCATCGTGCGGCGGGTGGGCGAGCGCACGGCCGGCATCGCCGATCCGCGCGGGCGCCTGGTGGAGGGCATCCTGGGAGCCGTGGCCGAGGTGCGCGGCGATCCGGCCACCGCCGCCTGGTTCGAGCCGGGGGCCAGCGGCATCGCCGCGCGCATGTCGCGGGGCGACGAGGTGATCGAGGCGCTGATGGAGGCCTTCGTGGCCGACCTCTTCCGGCCCTCCGACCCGCTGCGCGCCGGCTGGCTGGTGCGCGTGGTGGTGTCGCTGCTGAGCATGCCGGGAAATGACGCGGCCGACGAGCGAGCGCTGGTGGAGCGCTTCGTGGTCCCCGGACTGGGCGAGCTGCGTTAGAGCTGCGTCATCCTGACGCGTCATGACGCGCGTCGAAGGGCGCGGGGAAAAGCCTTCAAGTCCGGCATCGGGAGCGCCGATGCCGCTCTCCGGAGCCCCCCGTGTCCGACCTCACCCAGAGCACCGGCGAGATCATCGAGACGCTCGAGCGCAAGCTCGGCATGCTCAAGCGCGAGTACGAGCAGTACTTCCTGGGCACCCGACCGCGCGAGCCGATCCTGCTGAAGGGCGAGGTGCAGAAGACCGTCGCCTTCCTGTCGAACACCCCCATCCAGAACACGGCGCTGCGCTTCAAGTTCAGCAGTGTCTGCTCGCGCTACCAGGCCTTCAAGCGCCAGTGGGACGAGACGCTGCGCAAGATCGAGTCGGGCACCTACGAGCGCCACCAGTTCAAGGCCCGCCTGCACGGCTCCGCGGCGCCGACCGGCGCGGCCGCCGCACGGCCCGCGGCCCCCGCCAGCCAGGGCGACCTCTACCAGGACTACGTGGACGCGCGGCTGGCCTGCGGCCAGAGCGCCAAGGGCATCACCCGCGACAAGCTGGAGCAGCAGCTGGCCAAGCAGCGCACCCAGCTGGAGAAGAAGTTCGGCGCCGACGCCAGGTTCCAGTTCCGCGTGGCCGTCGAGGACGGCAAGGTCCGGCTGAAGGCGAAGCGCCTGAAGGGCGCGGAGGCCTAGCCGAAGATCTCGGCGATGGTGGCCTGGATGCCGGCGGCGGCGGCCGCCGGGTCCGGCGCGGCGTGTACCGGGCGGCCCACCACGATGTAGTCGGCGCCGTTCTCGAAGGCCTGGCGCGGCGTGACCACGCGGCGCTGGTCATCGGCTCGCTCGGCGGGCCGGATGCCGGGGGACACGATCAGGAAGTCGTCGCCGTGGGCGGCGCGCAGGGCGGCGGCCTCCACCCCCGAGGCGATCACGCCGTCGCAGCCCGCCTGGAGCGCATGGCCCGCCCGGGCCACCGCCAGCTCCTCCACCGACAGCGAGATGCCCTGGTCGCGAAGCTCCTCGGGCGCAACGCTGGTCAGCACGGTCACCGCCAGCAGCCGGAGCGCCCCCTTCTCGGCGCAGGCCGCCTCCAGCATGGGCGGGTGGCCGGCGTGGAGCGTGGCGAACGCGACGCCCCGCTTGGAGAGCTCGCGCACCGCCGCCGCCACCGTGTTCGGGATGTCGTGGAACTTCAGGTCGGCGAAGACCTGCTTGCCGCGGGCGGCCAGCGCGTCGACCAGCTCGAAGTAGCGCCCGCTCATGGCGAGCTCGAGCCCGAGCTTGTAGAAGCGCACCGTGTCGCCGAGGCGATCGACCAGCGCCAGGGCCTCGTCGTGGCCCGGCACGTCGACGGCGACGATCAGCCGCTCCTCGGGGGGGATCGGCTTCGTCGAGAGGCGGCTCACGGGAGCCACCGTAGCGAACTCCGGCTAGCGGCCGCCCACCTCCAGGCGGTTCTTGGCGCGCGCCAGGGCGGCCTCGAACTGCTCGAAGCGGGCCCGCTCGGCGTCGGCGTCGGTGGCGGCCAGACCCTCCTCGGCGCGCACCCGGGCGCGCTCGGCGCGGGCCACGTCGATGTCGGCCGCCAGCTCGCAGCTCTCGACCAGCACCGCCACCTGGTCGCCCTGCACCTCGGCGAAGCCGCCGGCGATGGCGGCGTAGACGGTGCCGTCGCCGGTGGTGATCTCGACCTCGCCGGTGGCCAGAGGCGTGAGGAAGCGCTCGTGGTTCGGCAACACGCCGAACTCGCCCTCGCTGCCGGGCAGCACGATCCCGTCGACCGGGCCCGCGAAGGCCTGACCCTGGGGGGTGACGATGTTGAGCTCGAAGGGCATGTCGATACCTAGGTGAGCTGCTTCGCCTTGGCGATCGCGTCCTCGATGGTGCCGACCATGTAGAAGGCCTGCTCGGGCAGGTCGTCGTGCTTGCCCTCGAGCACCTCCTTGAAGCCGCGGATCGTGTCCTCGAGGCGCACGTACTCGCCGGGCGTGCCGGTGAACTGCTCGGCCACGTGGAAGGGCTGGCTGAAGAAGCGCTCGAGCTTCCGCGCCCGGGCCACCGTCAGCTTGTCGTCCTCGGACAGCTCGTCCATGCCGAGGATGGCGATGATGTCCTGGAGGTCCTTGTACTTCTGGAGCGTCTGCTGCACGCCGCGGGCGACGTCGTAGTGCTCCTGGCCCACCACCTGCGGATCCAGGATGCGGCTGGTGGAGTCGAGCGGGTCGACGGCCGGGTAGATGCCCAGCTCCGAGATGCGGCGCGAGAGCACCGTGGTGGCGTCCAGGTGGGTGAAGGCCGTGGCCGGCGCCGGGTCGGTCAGGTCGTCGGCGGGCACGTAGATGGCCTGCACCGAGGTGATCGAGCCCTTGGTGGTCGAGGTGATGCGCTCCTGGAGCTCGCCCATGTCGGTGGACAGCGTGGGCTGGTAGCCCACCGCCGACGGGATGCGGCCCAGCAGCGCCGACACCTCGGAGCCCGCCTGGGTGAAGCGGAAGATGTTGTCGATGAAGAGGAGCACGTCCTTGCCCTCTTCGTCGCGGAAGTACTCGGCGGCGGTCAACGCCGTGAGTCCCACCCGGGCGCGGGCTCCCGGCGGCTCGTTCATCTGGCCGAACACCAGCGCCGCCTTGTCGAGCACCGTCTTGCCGTCCGGCGTCTTGGCCTCGGCCATCTCGTTCCAGAGGTCGTTGCCCTCGCGGGTGCGCTCGCCCACGCCGCCGAACACCGAGTAGCCGGCGTGCTCCTTGGCGATGTTGGTGATCAGCTCGAGGATGACGACCGTCTTGCCCACGCCCGCGCCGCCGAACAGGCCGACTTTGCCGCCCTTCGGATAGGGCGCGATCAGGTCGACCACCTTGATGCCCGTCTCGAAGGCCTCGACCGAGGTCGACTGGTCGATGAACTCGGGTGGCTCGCGGTGGATGGGCAGGGTCATCTGCGAGGTGATCGGGCCACGCTCGTCCACCGGCTCGCCGATCACGTTCATGATACGGCCCAGGGTGGCCTCGCCCACCGGCACGCGGATCACGTCGCCGGTGTTGGTCACCGCCTGACCGCGCACCAGGCCGTCGGTCGTGTCCATGGCGACCGTGCGGACGGTGTTCTCGCCCAGGTGCTGGGCCACCTCGAGCACCAGGTTGCCCTCGCGGTCGTCGATGCCCGGGTTCGTCACCCGCAGCGACGTGTAGATCTCGGGCAGCCCGCCGGGCGGGAACGCGACGTCCACGACGGGACCCATCACCTGCACGATCTTTCCGTTCATGATCTCTTCCTCGGTTTCCTAGAGGGCTTCCGCGCCACTGACGATCTCCACCAGTTCCTTGGTGATCGCTGCCTGGCGGGCGCGGTTGTACTGGAGGGTGAGGCTCTCGATGAGCTCCTCGGTGTTGCGCGTGGCCGACTCCATGGCCGCCATGCGCGCGGCGTGCTCGCCGGCCTGGTTCTCGAGCAGCGCCCGGTAGATCTCGGTCTCGATCGCCTTGGGCACCAGCACGGCCAGCAGCTTCTGGGCGTCCGGCTCGATCTCGTAGGGCAGCCGGTCCTCGGCCTCGGCGTCGCCCGCGTCGCCGTCCTCGGCGCTGAAGGGGAGCAGGCGCACGGCGCGCGGCGTCTGGGTGACGGCGGTGACGAACTCGCTGTAGACCAGCAGCACCTCGTCGACCTCGCCGTCGGCGTAGCGCTGCGAGACGCGGGCGGCGATGTCGGCGGCCTGGCCGTACTCGACCCAGCCCTCCTGGGGGTAGTCTCCGCCCAGGCGATCGGCGTGGCGGCGGCGCAGGAAGTCGCGCGCCTTCTTGCCCGCGGTCGTGAGCGTCAGGCCCTCGGTCCCGCCCTCGGCGATCTGCGCCTCGGCCAGCTTCAGCACGTTGGCGTTGAAGCCGCCGCACAGGCCGCGGTCCGACGTGACCACCACGATCTCGCGGGCCTTCACCTCGTCGCGGCCGGCCAGCAGCGGGTGCTCGGCGTCCTTCTGCGAGGCGGCCACCTCGGCCAGGGTCGCGCGCATGCGCTCCGCGTAGGGACGCGCCCGCTCGATCGCCTCCTGGGCGCGACGCAGCTTCGCACCGGCGACCATGCGCATGGCGCGCGTGATCTGCTGCGTCTTCTGCACGGTGCCGATGCGCCGCTGGATGTCCTTGAGATCGGGCATGGTTGCCTTCGTCGAGCCGGGCTAGGCGGCCTGCGTCCCGGATCCGGTGGAGGGCGCGAACACGCCGGCGAACTCGTCGAGCGCCGCCACCAGCTTGGCCTCCACGTCCTCGTCCAGCTTGCCCGAGTCGCGGATGCCCTTCAGCACGTCGCCGTGGCGGCTGCGCACGTACTCGAGCATCTCCTTCTCGTAGCGGCCGATGTCCTCGAGCTCGAGCGCGCGGATCCACGAGTCGCGACCCTCCTGGGGGGTCGAGGCGTAGATCGAGACGACCTGCTCCTCCATGGGCATGGGCGCATACTGGGGCTGCTTCAGCATCTCGGTCTGGCGCTCGCCGTTGGCCAGCTGCTCCTGGGTGGCCTTGTCGAGGTCGCTGCCGAACTGGGCGAAGGCCGCCATCTCGCGGTACTGGGCCAGGTTCAGCTTCAGCGTTCCGGCCACCGCCTTGGTCGCCTTCGTCTGGGCGGCGCCGCCCACCCGCGACACCGAGATGCCCACGTTCACCGCGGGCCGGATGCCCGAGTTGAACAGGTCGGTCTCCAGGAAGATCTGGCCGTCGGTGATCGAGATGACGTTGGTCGGGATGTAGGCCGACACGTCGCCGGCCTGGGTCTCGATGATGGGGAGCGCCGTCAGGCTGCCGCCGCCCAGCTCGTCGCTCATCTTGGCGGCGCGCTCGAGCAGGCGCGAGTGGACGTAGAACACGTCGCCCGGGTAGGCCTCGCGTCCCGGCGGGCGGCGCAGCAGCAGCGACAGCTGCCGGTAGGCGACGGCCTGCTTGGAGAGGTCGTCGTAGATGATCAGCGCGTGCTTGCCGTTGTCGCGGAACCACTCGCCCATGGTCACGCCCGTGTAGGGCGAGATGAACTGGAGCGGCGCCGGATCGCTGGCGGTCGCGGCCACCACGATCGTGTAGTCCATGGCGCCGTGCTGGTTCAGCTTGTCGACCACCTGGGCCACCGTCGACTGCTTCTGGCCGATGGCCACGTAGATGCAGAAGACGTCGGTGTCCTTCTGGTTGATGATCGCGTCGACGGCGATGGCCGTCTTGCCGGTCTGGCGGTCGCCGATGATCAGCTCGCGCTGGCCGCGGCCGATCGGGGTCATGGCGTCGATCGCCTTGATGCCGGTCTGGAGCGGCTCGTGCACCGACTTGCGCGCCACGATGCCGGGGGCCTTCAGCTCGACGCGGCGCGACTCGCTGGTCACGATGTCGCCCTTGCCGTCGATCGGCTTGCCCAGCGCGTCGACCACGCGGCCCACCAGGGCCTCGCCCACCGGCACCTCGATGATGCGGCTGGTGCGGCGCACCAGGTCGCCTTCCTTCACGTGGGTGGTCTCGCCCATCACGGCGATGCCCACGTTGTCCTCTTCCAGGTTGAGCACCATCCCGTTGATGCCGCCCGGGAACTCGACCAGCTCGCCGGCCATGGCGTTCTCGAGACCGTAGACGCGGGCGATGCCGTCGCCGATCGAGAGCACGGTGCCGGTCTCGGCCACGTCGATCTCGCGATCGTACTCCTTGATCTCGCGCTTCAGGATGTCGGTGATCTCACCGGGCTTGATGTCCATCTTGGTCCCTAACCTTTCGTGAGGCTGTCGCGCAGCTGCGAGAGCTGCGTGCGGAGACTTCCGTCGTAGACCACGCCACCCACCTTGGCGATGGCACCGCCGATCAGGTCCGGATCCACGCTGACGACCAGCTCGACCTGGCGTCCGGTGCGCGCAGCCAGCGCGCTGCGCAGCCGCTCGCGCTGGGCGTCGGGCAGCTCGCTGGCCGCCACCACCTGCGCCTGGACGCGGCCGGCCGCGGCGTCGGCCAGGCGGCCGAACTCGTCGCGGATGGCGTCGAAGTCGACGAGCCGGCGCTGGTCGATCAGGAAGACCAGGAAGTTCTTCACCGACGCCGACACGGAGATGCGCTCGCACACCGCCTGGAGCACGGCGCGCCGCTCCTTCACCGGGTGGAGCGGGCGGAACAGCGCGTGGCGCAGCTCCGGGTTCTGCTCGAGCCGGCCGGCCATGCGGTCGAGGTCGGCCGTCACCGCCTCCACCGCCGAGTCCTCCTGGGCGATCGAGAACAGGGCCTTGGCGTAGCGGCGGGCCGCCGCGGTGTTGCGCATCAGCGACCGCTCCCGTTGCTGGCCGGCGTCGACTCGACGCGCGCGATGAACTCGTCGAGCAGGCGCTCGCGATCCTGGGGGGTCACCTCGCTGCGCAGCAGGTCGGCGGCCAGCTCGACCGCCAGGTCCGACGCCTCGCGGCGCAGGCGCTCCTTGGCGCGCCGCACTTCCTGGTCGATGGCGGTGCTGGCGTCGCGCTTGATGCGCTCGGCGCTGGCGCGCGCGTCGGCCAGGATGTGCTCGCGCTCGGTCTCGGCGCGCTCGCGCGCCGTCTGCCGGATGCCCTCGAGCTCGCGCTCCAGGTCGACCAGCCGGCGCTGCCACTGGGCGTAGCGCTCCTCGGCCTCCTTCTTGAGCTCGGCCGCCGCCTCGAGGTCGCTCTGGATGCCGTCGCGGCGCTGGGCGAAGAAGGCCTGGGCCGGCTTGCGCACCAGCACGAACAACACGGCGAGCAGCAGCACGAAGTTGAGCGTGGGCCAGAGCAGGCCGCCGCCCTCCTCGCCGCCGCCGGCCGCCAGGGCCGGGTTCGCGAGCAGCAGGCCCGCCAGCGCGAGTCCGCCGATGGCGATCGTGCGTGCGATCACAGCGGCCGCCCGAGCACGCTGGCCGCGGCCTGGCGCGCCAGCTCCTGGGACTGGGTGCGCAGCGTGTCGCGCGCGGCGTCGAGCGCCGACGCGATCTCGCTGCGCGCCCGCTCGATCTCCTGCTCGGCCTCGCTGCGCGCGCCGCCGGTGGTGCCCTGGGCGTCGCCGCGCGCCGACTCGAGCAGGGCGCGCCGGTCCTGCTCCGCCTCTTCGCGCACCGCGGCCACCTGGCTCTCGTAGCGGGTGAGCACCTCGTCGGTCTCGCGGTCGAGCTGCTCGGCGCGCGTGCGCGTTCCGGCGATCTTCTCGTCGCGCTCGTCGAGCACGCGCAGCAGCGGCTTGAACACCAGCTGGTTCACCGGCAGCACCATCAGCGCGAACAGCACGATCAGCGCGAGCATGAGCGGCGGATGGGGAATCAGCACCAGGTCGCCGGCGGCGTGGGCCGGAGCGGCCAGCGCCAGCAGCGCCGCGCCGCTCGCCCATCCTCGGAGCCGCGGTCGAGGTCGCTGAGGGAGTCGGTGGCTCATCGAAGGGTTCTCCGCGGACCTCGGCCGCGCCCTGGGCCTCCGGGGCGCCCGGCCGATCGGGGGACCGTCGGCGCCGGCTTCGGGGGCTCGGGCAGGGTGCTTGGGACGGGACCGCGAGAGGCCCCCGCGCATCCGAGGTACTGCACAAAAAGAAATAGGCCCGGCGAGCCGCCGGAGCCTGGGCGGGCGTCATTCTTACACAGCCGGGGCGACTTTCAAGGCGATGCAGCGCCTGGTTGCGGGCCCGGAAAGCGGCCCGCCGACAGCCCGTTCCGGGCGGGATCCAGCCTGCGGATCAGCCGGCGACGGGCGCCCCGCCGGCCTCGCAGCGGCCGTCCACCACGCAGCCCTCGGACATGGCCAGGCGCGGCGCCGAGACGTTGCCGTGGACCCGGGCCGTGCCGCGCAGGTCGATGCGCTCCCGGGCGCGGACGTCGCCCTCGACCCGGCCCTCCACGGTCACCGCGCGCACCTCCAGGTCGGCCTCGATGCAGCCGCTGGGCCCGATCCACAGGTCGCTGGCCGCCAGCACCTCGCCACGGACCCGGCCGTCGATGCGGGCCGGACCCGGCAGCACCAGCAGCCCCTCGAAGGAGGCGCCCTCGGGCAGCACCGGCATGGGGCCGGCCCCCTGGGCCCGGGTCAGGCGGGTGGTCAGGCGACTAGTGAGGGGATCCGCCATCGGAGACGAGCATACCCGACAGGCGCTCCAGGTCCTCGGCCCCGAAGTACTCGATCTCGATGCGGCCGCGCTCCGGCGAGCCGTTGACGCGCACCCGCGTCTGGAGGTGCTCGCGGAGCTGGTCGGCCAGGCGCTGGAGGTTCGGGTCCGGGGCGGGCCGCGTCTTCGGGGCCGACTCCGGCGGGCGCTGCGGCGGTCGCGCGATCGCCTCGGCGGCGCGCACCGACAGTCCCTCTTCCAGGATGCGGGCGCGCAGGGCGTGGCGGCGCTCCAGGTTGGTCACCTGGAGCAGCGCCTTGGCGTGACCGGTCGACAGGCGCCCCGCTTCGACGTCGGCCTGGTAGTCGGTCGGCAGGTCGAGCAGGCGCAGGTGGTTCGCCACCGACGAGCGGTCGAGACCGACCCGTCGCCCGATCTCCTCCTGGGTGGCGCCGGTGTCGGCGAGGGTGCGGAAGGCGATGGCCAGCTCGATCGGGTTCAGATCGTGACGCTGCACGTTCTCGATCAGCGCCACCTCCAGCCGCTCGGCCGGATCCACCTCGGCGATCACCGCCGGGATCGTCTCCAGGCCGGCGGCGCGCGAGGCGCGCCAGCGTCGCTCGCCGACCACCAGCTCGTAGTCGTCGCCGGCGCGTCGCACGACCACGGGCTGGAGCACGCCGTGCACGCGGATCGACGCGGCCAGGCTCTCGAGCTGCGCGTCGTCGAACACGCGGCGCGGCTGGTCCGGGTTGGCGACGATGCGGTCGAGCGGGATCTCGGTGGCGGGCGACGCGGGCTCGCCGGCGGCGTCGGTGCCGGCGGGTGCGGACTCCGGCGGCGCCTTCGGGATCAGCGCGCCGATGCCGCGTCCGAGAGCGTTGCGGGGGCTGCTCATTCGGGGGCTCCATCTGCAAAGGGTGGGACGGGGGGAGACGCGGAAGTCGCGTTCTCCGACGGTGCGGGGGCGTTTGCGCCGCGCCGGGCCGCGGCTTCGATCAGCTCGGCGGCGAGCTGGAGGTAGGCGCGCGCGCCGGTGGAATGGGCGTCGTAGAGGAGCGCCGGCTTGCCGTGGCTGGGCGCTTCCGAAAGCCGCACGTTGCGCGGCACGACGGTGCGGAACACCTGGCTGCCGAAGTGGCTGCGCACCTCCTGCTCGACCTGGCCCGACAGACGATTGCGCGCATCGGCCATGGTGAGCAGGATGCCTTCGATCTCGAGGCCCGGGTTGAGCTGGCCCTTCACCAGGTCGACGGTCTCGAGCAACGACGCCAGACCTTCCAGCGCGTAGTACTCGCACTGGAGCGGCACCAGCACGCCGTCGGCAGCGGTGAGCGCGTTGAGCGTCAGCAGGCCGAGCGACGGCGGGCAGTCGATCAGCGTGAACGCGTAGCGCTCGCGCACGCCCTCCAACACAGAAATGAGTCGGCGCTCCCGGGCGATGGCGCTCACCAGCTCGATCTCGGCGCCGTAGAGGTCGCGGCCGGAGGGGACGACCTCCAGGTAACGGAGCTCGGTGGGCTGGGTGACGTCCTTGATCGGGCAGCGACCGATCAGTGCGTCGTAGATCTGGCGCTCGGCCTGGATGGCGTAGGCGCTGGTGGCGTTGGCCTGCGGGTCGAGGTCGACGAGCAGCGTGCGCCGCTCGGACACGGCGATGCTGGCCGCCAGGTTCACCGCGGTGGTGGTCTTGCCGACGCCCCCCTTCTGGTTGACGACGGCGATGATCCGCCCGGACATCGGCCTCTCTCACCCCCGAGAGCGTCCCCCAGGGGGACAGGCTCTACTCCACAGGAGTACCATAGCCGTGGCGGCCGAGCCAGAGCGTCCGCTGCGGACCGCCCAGGGGCACGGCGTAGCGGTGGACGGCGGCCGAGGCGATGCCGGGCAGGGACCCCGGGTCGGGCGGCTCCTGGTGTCCGGGGATGGCGATCCAGCCGCCGGCGGCGCACCAACGCAGGCCCAGCTCCGCCGCCGCCCGGGGCTTCGCCAGCGCCTGGGCCACCACGCCCTGGCAGTGGACGGGCGGCAGGTCCTCGATCCGCCCGCGCAGGGGCGTCGCGTTGGTCAGGCCCAGCGCCCGGACCGCGGCCCGCTGGAAGTGGTGGCGGCGCTCCCGGGCCTCGACCAGCCAGACCCGGGCGCCGGGCCGCAGGATCGCCAGCGGCAGGCCCGGGAAGCCGGCGCCCGACCCCAGGTCTGCGATCCGCTCGGCGTCGGGGAGCAGCGGCTCGAGGGCCAGGGCGTCGAGCACCAGCCGGCGCACGATCCCCTCCGCGGAGCGGTGGCCGGAGAGGTTCATCTTCGGCGCCCAGGTGGCGAGCAGCTCGGCCAGCCGGGCCAACCGGTCGACGGCCTCCGGCTCCAGGGCTCGGCCGAGCTCGCCGGCCCCGGCCTGGATCAGCGCCCGGGCGTCGGCCTCAGCCGGGTCCAGGACGTTCCCCGTGGAACACCCGGGTCGGGGCTCCAGTGGGAGCGGATGTTTCCACGTGGAACGTTCCAGCCAAGGTCCCAGCCGGCTGGCCGCGGCGCCGCCGGCGCCGGGTTGCGTTCCACGTGGAACCCTCCACGGGCGGGATCACGCTCCGCGCTTGGCGGCCTCGGTCTGCTGGAGGGCTTCCTCGTACTCGGCCGCCCCCTCGGGAACGACCACGACCTGGCGGTACCGGCCCTCGCCGATGCTCATGGTGGCCATGCCCGGGTGCTCGCGCACGCTCAGGTGGATCGTCCGGCGCTCGCGGGCGTTCATCGGGTCGAGCGCCACGGCGCGACCCCCTTCCTTCGCCCGCTTCACCACCCGCTCGGCCAGGCGCTCCAGGAACTCCTCGCGGGCGTCGGTGTTGCCCTCGACGTCCAGCACCACGCGCTTGGCGTCCTCGCTGGCGGTCATGGCGGCCTGGTTCACCAGCAGCTGGAGCGCGTCGACCGAGCGGCCGTCGCCCTGGGCGAGCGCGCGGGCCGCGGCGCCCTTCACCTCGCAGACGATCAGTCCGCCGTCCTCGGTCTCGCTCACCTCGAACGGACCCAGCTCGAGCCGCTCGATCACGCCCAGCAGGAAGTTCCCGACGTCGCCGAGCGTGCCCTGGGCCGTGCCGACCGACGGCTCGTCGGAGAGCTCGCGCGCCTCGGCCCGGTCGCCGCCGCGGTCGCGCTCGCCGCGCTCGCCGCGGCCTCCGCGATCGCGACCGCCCCGGTCGCCCCGGTCCCGACCGCGTCCGCGGTCGCCCCGATCGCCACGCCCGCGACCCTCGCGCGGTTCGCGATCACGTTCGCGTTCCCGGCGGCCACCGCCGCCTCCGCCCGGCGCCGGCGGCGTGCGGTCCTTGCGCAGCGCCACGATCACCGAGCGGCCGCCCAGGCCGTACACCTCGCCGGCCGGCAGCTCGCCGATCACCAGCGCGTCCTCTTCCACGTTGAAGAAGCTCGTCGCCTTGCCGACCGCCTCCTCGCGGGTCTCGCCGACGAACTCGTGGGCTTCGTTCATCTCGTCGTACACGTCTCTTCCTCCAACCTTGCTTCGCGTGGGCGACCGGGGTCAGGCCGCCTTGGGCTCCGGGCTTCCGCTGCCGGCCGGCGCGGCCGGTGCGGCAGGCGGGCCCATGTTGCGCCCGATCCAGAGCTGGTGCGCGATGGCGAGCACGTTGCTCAACATCCAGTAGAGCACCAGACCGGACGGGAACTGATAGAACAGCACGGTCATCATCACCGGCATGACCGTCATCATCATGCGCGCCTGCGCCGGATCCGGCGTCTGCATCGGCGTGATCTTCTGCTGCAGGAACATGGTGGCGCCCATGATGAGCGGAAGCACGCGCACCGGCAGGCCCAGGCCCGGGATCTCGAACAGCGCCTCGGGCGCCGACAGGTCGTCGATCCAGCCGAAGAAGGGCGCCTGGCGCAGCGAGATGCTGCTGCGCAGCGCGTAGAAGAGCCCGATGAAGACGGGAAGCTGGAGCAGCATGGGGAAGCATCCGCCCAGCGGATTCACCTTCTCCTGACGGTAGAGCCGCATCAGCTCCTCCGACTGCTTCTGCTTGTCGTCGGCGTACTTCTCCTGGATCTCCTTCATGCGCGGCTGCACCCGACGCAGCCGCTCCATCGACTTCATCTGCTTCACCGTCAGCGGCGCCGTCACGACGCGAACCAGGATGGTCAGCAGGATGATCGCGATGCCGTAGTTGGGGATAAAGGAGTAGAGGACCTGGAGGAGCCAGTTGAAGCCGCGCGTCAGCGGAGCCACCCACGACCAGCCGAGGTCGATCGAGCGGTCGAGCCCGCCCTCCATGGCCTCGAGCCGGTCGGCCTCCTTGGGTCCGACGTAGCCGCGGAACTCGCGCGTCAGCGTCTGGCCCGGCGGCAGCGTCACCGGGTCGAAGAAGACCTGCGTGGCGCCCACCCGCGATCGCTCGATCACCGCGACGCGCGCGCTGGCCTGGGCCGGGCTGTCGGGGATCAGCGCCGAGACGAAGTAGGTGCTCTCGACGCCGGCCCAGTCGATCTCGCCCTCGTAGTCGTAGTGGTCCTGGCCGCTGTCACCGGTGAAGAAGCCGAAGAAGCCCGGGTTGCCCACGCCGTTGACCGGCATGCGCTCCACCTCGCCGTCCTCCAGCAGGGCGAAGCTCTGCTCCTTGAAGTCGTTGTCGTCGCGCGCGCGCGCCGGCCAGTCGACCAGGAAGCGCGGCTGGACCGGCGCGGACGACCCGTTCTCCACGTCGATGCGCAGCCGGAAGCCGTAGCCGTCCGGGTCGAAGGTCCAGGCCTTGCGCAGGTGCACGCCGCCGCGCTCGATGGCGAAGGCCACGCCGTCCGGCGTCTCCTCGACCACGCGCCACTCCTCGCGCGACAGGTCGCCCGCCCCCAGCTCGAGGAACGGGGTGTGGGCCACCGCGCCCGGACCCGAGCCGTTCTCGACCAGCGCCACCGGATCGCCGTAGCCGTCGACGTAGCTCTTCAGCTCCCAGCCCTCGAGGGCACCGCCGCGGGTCGTGAGCACCGCGTCGTAGAGATTCCGATCGATGGGAAGCTGGGTGGCGGGCGGCAGCGCCTCGGTGGGCTGGCTGCGGCGCGCCTGCTCGGGAAGGACCTCGGCCGGCTCGGCGTCGGGCAGATCGCCGAAGCGGTCGGCCTGGTCCGCGGGGGCAGGCGTCGGACCGCCGGGCTCGGCATCCGCCGCCCGGGCCTGCTCCTCGGCGGCCGCCCGCTCTGCCGCCGCCTGCTCCTCCGGGGAGGGCTGCAGCATGGCGTTCCAGGTGAGCAGGACCAGGAACGAAAGAGTGAATGCGATCAGTAGGTTACGATCCATCAGCATCTCGGTGGGCGGCAGCGCGGGGGCGATTCGTCACGGGACCGGGTCATAGCCGTGTCCCCCGAGGGGATGGCAGCGGCCGAGCCGGCGCAACGCGAGCCAGCCGCCGCGCAGCAGCCCGTGGCGGGAGATCGCCTCGGCGGCGAAGTAGGAGCAGCTGGGCTCGTAGCGGCAGGCCGGACCCAGCATCGGCGAGATCAGCAGCTGGTAGAGGCGGATGGCTCCCAGCGCAGCGCGGGAGACCGCTCCGGGGGTCGGCGCCGCCGTGGGGGCCAGGCTCATGCCGGCGTCGCCCGCTTCACCAGGGCCGAGAGCATCCGCGCGCTCTCGTCGAGGGGCATCTCCGCCGCCTCGCGCCGGGCGATCACCACGATGTCCAGGCCCTCTGCGACGGCCCTCCCCTCGTGGCGAAACCACTCGCGAACCCGGCGCTTTACGCGATTCCGCACGACTGCATTTCCCACCTTCCGACTGACCGTCAGACCCAGCCGCGCTCGCTCCGGATCGCGGCCCGGGCAGACGAGGATGACATAGGCCCTCGACGCGGCGCGGCGGCCCTGCCGCGTAACATGCTGGAATTCCCGGGATCGGAGCAGCCGGTCGGCCCGTCGGAGACGCTCGCGGCGACCGGTCTCCCCGGTCACCTCTACTTCGACGGCGTCGTGGCTGCGAGCCGCTTGCGGCCCTTCGCGCGGCGTCGCTTCAGGATCGCGCGACCGGCCCGTGTCTTCATGCGCGCGCGGAACCCATGGGCGCGTCGGCGGCGGATGCGACTGGGCTGATACGTGCGCTTCATGTCTGTTCTTCCAATGGGGATCGGGGCCGACGGCCCGGTTTCGACGAACGCGGGAGGGTAGCCGGGCGCCAGATCGCGTGTCAACGCCCGTCAGGGTCCGCAACCCCTCGCAATTCCCCGGATCTTGGCGGATCTTGGCCGTGGTAAGATCGACGCGCTCCCCAGACTCGCTCCATTTCCGTCGGAGCTTGGGTGCGCCCGGGGACGCGTTCAGGGGGTGGGCGCCGTCATCGATCACATCGGGTCCCATGCATGCATCCTGCGACGAAGCCAGGACGGCTTCCGGCACGCACCGTTGCGGCACTTTGGTCTCCGACGGAGCGACCCTATGACGACTCCTGAAGAGACATTCCTTCAAAGAAGAGAAGAGAGAAGACGGAGCGAACTGCGATGAAGTTCTCCATCAGCAAGTCCGAGTTCCAGAGGGGTCTCGCGCGCATCCAGTCGATCGTGGAGAAGCGCAACACGATGCCGATCCTGGCGAACGTGCTCATCGAGGCTTCCGGCTCCGGAGAGGAAGGACGTCTCGAGCTCGCCGCCACCGATCTGGAGGTCGGCATCCGCGGCGTGCACACCTGTCAGGTGGACCAGGCGGGAGGCGTCACCGCCTCCGCGAAGAAGCTGTTCGAGATCGTGCGCGAGCTTCCCGACGAGCCGGTACACGTGGAGGTGTCGGGCAACGCGTACCTGTCGATCCGCTGCGCGCGGGCCGAGTTCTCGCTGGCGGGGACCACGGCGGACGAGTATCCGACGCTTCCCGCATTCGCCCCGGAACGCACCGTGAAGGTGCAGGCGCCGGTGGTGGGCGAGATGATCGAACGCACCATGTACGCCGCCTCCTCCGACGAGACCCGCTACAACCTGAACGGCGTCTACCTCGAGAAGCTCGAGGAGGTGGGCCGCCTGCGCATGGTCGCCACCGACGGGCACCGCCTCGCCTACGTGGACCGCTCCTTCGGCGACGATCTCGAGGGTCTCGACAGCGGCGTCATCATTCCGCGCAAGGGGCTCTCGGAGCTGAAGCGCCTGGTCGACGAGGACGACGCCGACGAGGTGGAGCTGGGCTTCGAGGGCAACAACGGTCTGGTGCGCAAGGGCGACGTCACGCTGGTGATGCGGCTCATCGAGGGCGAGTTCCCGAACTACCGCCAGGTCGTGCCGTCGGAGACGCGCGTTCACCTGACGCTGCCGACGGAGATGCTGATGCACGCGCTGCGCCGCGTGGCGCTGCTGTCGGCGGAGCGCAGCCGTGCGGTGAAGCTCGAGCTCACGTCGGGGCAGCTGTGCCTGTCGTCGACGAACCCGGACCTGGGCGACGCGCGCGAGGATCTGGACGTCGACTTCGACGACGAGCCGCTCTCCATCGCCTTCAACGCGCGCTACCTGACCGACGCCCTCGGCGTGGTGGGCTCGAAGGAGGTGCAGCTGGTGTTCAAGGACCCGCTGTCGCCCGCCATCCTGAAGCCCACCGACGACGCCGATTCGCTGGCCGTCGTGATGCCCATGCGCGTCTAGCGAGGGGCGCCCTTCCAACCCCGCGACAAACCGGGTTCTTTTAGCCTTTACGGGTACTTAGGCTTTCTGTACCCTCCCGTCCGACTCGGGCGGGCCCCCGCCCGAAGAGCCGGGCCGATCCGCCATCTCCGCGGCCTTCGATCGCGCCCAGGGATGCCTCGCGAGTGAGCTACGACGCCAGTGCCATCGAGGTGCTCGAGGGCCTCGAACCGGTCCGGAAGCGCCCGGCCATGTACATCGGGACCACCGGCCCCGACGGACTGCACCACCTCGTCTACGAGGTGGTCGACAACTCGGTCGACGAAGCGGTGGCCGGCTACTGCGGTGAGATCGACGTCACGATCCACCAGGACGGCACCGTCACCGTCACCGACGACGGCCGCGGCATCCCGGTGGACGAGCACGCGACCGAGAAGCGTCCCGCCGCCGAGGTGGTGCTGACCACCCTCCACGCCGGCGGCAAGTTCGACGACTCGGCCTACAAGGTGTCCGGCGGCCTGCACGGCGTGGGTGTGTCGGTGGTGAACGCCCTGTCCGAGCGCCTCGAGCTCGAGATCCGCCGCGACGGCAAGGTGTGGCGCCAGACCTACGAGCGCGGCGTGCCCACCTGCGCCTTCGAGGAGATCGGCACCACCGACAAGACCGGCACGCGGGTCACCTTCCTGCCCGACGCCCAGATCTTCTCGACCACCGACTTCGACTTCGACGTGCTCTCCCAGCGCCTGCGCGAGCTCTCGTTCCTGAACGCCGGCCTGCGCATCAAGATGAACGACGAGCGCTCGGGCAAGAGCCACGACTTCTGCTACGAGGGCGGCATCGTCTCCTTCGTCGAGCACCTGAACCGCTCCCGCGCGCCGCTCCACCGGCCGCCCATCTACGTTTCCGGCGAGCGCAGCTACATCTCCGGCGGACAGGACGTGAAGGTCTCGATCGAGATCGCGCTCCAGTACAACGAGTCCTACAACGAGTCGGTCTACGCCTTCGCCAACAACATCAACACCGTCGAGGGCGGCAGCCACCTGGTGGGCTTCCGCACGGCGCTGACCCGGACGCTGAACCGCTACGCGGCCAAGCAGAGCAAGAACGGCAAGGACGCGGCCGAGGCCCTGTCCGGCGACGACGCCCGCGAGGGGCTCACCGCGGTCATCTCGGTGAAGCTTCCCCAGCCCGAGTTCGAGGGGCAGACCAAGACCAAGCTGGGCACCAGCGAGGTGCGGGGTCTCGTCGAGGGGCTGCTCTACGACAAGCTCTCCGACTACCTGGAGGAGAACCCGTCGGTGGCGAAGCCGCTGATGGCGAAGGTCCAGGACGCGGCCCGCGCCCGCAAGGCGGCGCGCAAGGCCCGCGACCTGGCGCGGCGCAAGGGCGCGCTGTCGGACCACAGCCTGCCGGGCAAGCTAGCCGACTGCCAGGAGACCGATCCCTCGAAGGCGGAGCTCTTCATCGTCGAGGGCGACTCGGCCGGCGGCACCGCCAAGCAGGGCCGCTCCCGCGAGACCCAGGCCATCCTGCCCATCCGCGGCAAGATCCTGAACGTCGAGCGCGCGCGCCTGGACAAGATGCTCTCCAGCCAGGAGATCCAGGCGCTGGTCACCGCCATCGGCTGCGGCATCGGTCCCGACTTCGACGTCGAGAAGGCCCGCTACCACAAGATCATCATCATGACCGACGCGGACGTGGACGGCAGCCACATCCGCACCCTGCTGCTCACCTTCTTCTACCGCCAGATGCGCGACCTGATCGAGCGCGGCTACCTCTACATCGCCCAGCCGCCGCTGTTCAAGGTCAAGAAGGGCAAGAGCGAGCGCTACATCAAGGACGAGCGCGCCCTCGAGGAGCACCTGCTCGACCTGGCGCTGTCCGGTGCGCAGGTGACGGCGGCCGGCGGGTCGGCGCCGCTCGCGATCGAGCCGCTGCGCGAGCTGCTGCGCGCCGCGAGCCAGTACCAGCGGCTGCTGACGCGCATGGCGCTGCGCCGCCTGGACGAGCGCGTGGTGGACGCAGCCGTGTGGGAGGGCGCGCCCCGTGAAGAGGACCTGGCCGACGAGTCGGCGCTGCTGAACACGATCGGACCGGCGCTGGCGGCGCGCATCGACGTCGACGCCGGATCCGGCGAGTCGATCACCTGGTCGAGCCAGGCCGACCCGGAGCACGGCGGTCACGGCCTGCTCGCGACCACGCGCCGCGCCGGCGTCGAGTTCCGCACGGCGCTCGACACCGACTTCATCCGCTCGCCCGACTTCCAGCGCCTGCTCGAGCTGGCCACCAGCATGCAGGGCATCGGCGCCGCGCCCTTCGCGGTGCGCCGCGGCGACGACGAGCCGGTGGAGATCGCCACCCACGTGGAGCTCCTCCAGCACCTGCTGGCCCTCGGCGAGAAGGGTCTCTCCATCCAGCGCTACAAGGGCCTCGGCGAGATGAACCCGGACCAGCTGGCCGACACGACCATGGATCCGGAGAAGCGCACGCTGCTCCAGGTGCGCGCCTCCGACGACGTCGAGGCCGACGACGCCTTCACCACCCTGATGGGAGACGACGTCGAGCCGCGCCGGCAGTTCATCGAGCGCAACGCCCTCGACGTGCAGAACCTCGACATCTGACGTGGTGGACCGTGGCTGAAGGCACACCTCCCGAGCTGCCCGAAGAGGGCCCGCCGCCCGAAGGACCGACCGCGCCGCCGGTGAACATCGAGGACGAGGTCCGCCGCTCGTTCCTCGACTACTCGATGTCGGTGATCATCAGCCGCGCGCTGCCCGACGTGCGCGACGGCCTGAAGCCGGTGCACCGCCGCATCCTCTACGCCATGCAGCAGGAGGGCCTGCTGTCGTCGCGCGGCTACTCGAAGTCGGCCGGCGTGGTGGGCGAGGTGCTGAAGCACTACCACCCCCACGGCGACACCGCGGTCTACGACTCGATGGTGCGCATGGCCCAGGACTTCTCGCTCCGCTACCCGCTGGTGGACGGCCAGGGCAACTTCGGCTCCATCGACGGCGACTCGGCGGCGGCCTACCGCTACACCGAGGCGCGCCTGCACCCCATCGCCGAGGAGATCCTGCGGGACATCGACCGGGAGACGGTCGACTTCGTGCCCAACTTCGACGGCGGCATGATGGAGCCGGTGGTGCTGCCCTCGCGCTTCCCGAACCTGCTGGCCAACGGCAGCTCGGGCATCGCGGTGGGCATGGCCACCAACATCCCGCCCCACAACCTGCGCGAGCTGGTGGCGGCGCTCGTCCACGAGATCCAGAACCCGGACTGCAGCGTCGACGACCTGATCGAGATCCTGCCGGGTCCCGACTTCCCGACCGGCGCGATCATCTGCGGCCGCGACGGCATCCGCAACGCCTACTCCACCGGCCGCGGCCTGCTGGCGGTGCGCGCCAAGGCCGAGTTCGAGACCCACAAGCGGGGCGAGCGCATCGTCGTCACCGAGATCCCGTTCATGGTGAACAAGGCCTCCATGCTCGAGCGGATCGCCGAGCTGGTGCGCGACGGCAAGATCGACGGCGTCTCCGACCTGCGTGACGAGAGCAACCGCGAGGGCATGCGCGTCGTCATCGAGCTGAAGCGCGACGCGCCGGGCGAGGTGGTGCTCAACCAGCTCTACAAGCAGACGCCCATGCAGTCGACCTTCGGCGTGAACATCCTGGCGCTGGTCAACGGCCGGCCCCAGACGCTCACGCTCAAGCAGGCGCTGCGCCACTTCGTCGACTTCCGCCGCGAGGTGGTGGTGCGCCGCGCCACCTACGACCTGGCCCAGGCCGAGGCGCGCGCCCACCTGCTCGAGGGCTTCGCCATCGCGCTGGAGCACATCGACGAGGTGATCGCGATCATCCGCGGCTCCGAGGACACGGCCACCGCGCGCGCCGAGCTGATGACGCGCTTCGAGCTGTCGGAGCGGCAGACCAACGCCATCCTCGAGATGCGCCTGCGCTCGCTGACCGCCCTCGAGCGCCAGCGCATCCTGGACGAGCTGGAGGAGATCCGCGCGAAGATCGCGGACCTGAAGGACCTGCTCGCCAGCGACGCGCGCATCCTGGACGTGGTGGTCGACGAGCTGCGCGAGATCGACGAGAAGTTCGGCGACGAGCGCCGCACCGAGATCGGCGAGGCGGTGGAGGGCCTGACCACCGAGGACCTGATCGTCGAGGAGGACATGGTCGTGACCGTGTCCCACCTCGGCTACATCAAGCGCAACCCGCTGACCCAGTACCGGGCCCAGCGCCGCGGCGGCAAGGGCGTGAAGGGCATGGAGGCCCGGGAGCAGGACTTCGTCGACCGCCTGTTCGTGGCGTCGACCCACGCCTACATCCTGTTCTTCACCACGCGGGGCCGCGCCCACTGGCTGAAGGTCCACGAGCTTCCGCAGCTCGGGCGCACCGCCCGCGGCAAGGCGCTGGCCAACGTGCTCTCGCTGGCCGAGGACGAGCGCGTGCGCGCGACCCTCCCCGTCCGCGCATTCGGCGAGGTCGGCGACGACCAGGTGCTCCTGTGCACGCGCAAGGGCGTCGTCAAGAAGACGCGCCTCGACGCCTACAGCAACCCGCGCCGCGTCGGCATCATCGCCATCAACGTGGACGCCGACGACGAGCTGATCTCCGCCCAGCGCACCAACGGCAGCCAGGAGGTGATCATCGCCACCAGCGACGGCAAGTCGATCCGCTTCCCCGAGGACCAGGTGCGTCCCATGGGACGGACCGCGGCCGGCGTGCGCGGCATGTCGCTGCGCGAGGGCGATCACGTGGTGGGCATGGAGATTCTGTCGCCGGGCGCGACGGTGCTCACGGTCACCGAGCGCGGCTACGGCAAGCGCACGCCGCTGGACGACTACCGCCTCCAGCGCCGCGGCGGCCAGGGCATCATCACCATCCGCACCAGCGAGCGGAACGGACCGGTGGTGTCGGTGGCCCAGGTGATGAACGACGACGAGGTCATGCTGATCACCGACGGCGGCAAGGTGCTGCGCGCCAAGGTGTCGGGCATCTCGACCATGGGCCGCGCGACCCAGGGCGTGCGGATCATGAACCTCAATCCGGGCGAGAAGCTGGTGTCGATGGCGCGCCTGGCCGAGAGCGACGTCGGCGAAGCCGGGGAATGAAGAGCGCGCGCTCCAGGAAGCTCTTCGAGCGCGCGCGCAAGGTCATTCCCGGCGGTGTGAACAGTCCGGTGCGCGCCTTCGGATCGGTGGGGATGACCCCCCGCTTCGTGGCGAAGGCGAAGGGCGCGCGCATCACCGACGCCGACGGCGTCGAGTTCATCGACTACGTGGGCTCGTGGGGTCCGATGATCCTGGGCCACGCCGACCCGGGCGTGCTGCGGGCCGTGCGCCAGGCCATGAAGCACGGCACCAGCTTCGGCGCGCCCACCGAGCTGGAGACCGAGCTGGCGCGCCTGGTGTGCAAGGCGGTGCCGTCGATCGAGAAGGTGCGCATGGTGAGCTCGGGCACCGAGGCCACCATGAGCGCGCTGCGGCTGGCGCGCGGCGCCACCGGGCGCAGCCGCATCCTGAAGTTCGAGGGCTGCTATCACGGTCACGCCGACGCGCTGCTGGTGGGAGCCGGCAGCGGCGTGGCGACCCTCGGCATTCCCGGATCGCCCGGCGTGCCCGAGGCCTTCACCGAGCTGACCATCCAGGCGCCCTACAACGACCTGGACGCGGTGGCCGGGGCCTTCGAGCGCTGGGGCGACGACATCGCCGCGGTGATCGTGGAGCCGGTGGCGGGCAACATGGGGCTGGTGCCCCCGGAGCCCGGCTTCCTCCCGGGTCTGCGCGAGCTGTGCGACCAGCGCGGAGCGCTGCTGGTCTTCGACGAGGTGATGACCGGCTTCCGCGTGGCCTACGCGGGCGCCCAGGGTCTCTACGGCGTGGAGCCCGACCTGACCTGCCTGGGCAAGGTGGTGGGCGGGGGACTTCCGGCGGCGGCCTACGGGGGTCCGGCCGCGCTGATGGACCGGATGGCGCCGGACGGCCCGGTCTACCAGGCCGGCACCCTCTCCGGGAACCCGCTGGCCATGGCGGCGGGCATCGAGACCCTGCGCCGGCTGGCCCGGCCGGGCACCTACCCGAAGCTCGGGGAGACGGCCGGGCGCCTGGCCCGGGGGCTGGCGGAGGCGGCGGACGAGGCCGGCGTCGAGCTGTGCGCCCGCCACGTGGGCGGCATGTTCGGCTTCTTCTTCCATCCCGGGCCGGTGCGGGACTTCGCCGACGCCCGGAAGGCCGACGAGGAGCGTTTCCGCCGCTTCTTCGCCGCCATGCTGGAGGGCGGCGTCTACCTGGCCCCCTCCCCCTACGAGGCCGGCTTCGTCTCGCTGGCCCACAAGAAGTCGGACGTCCGGGCGACGCTCGAGGCCGCCCGCCGGGCCTTCGCCGTGGTGCAACGCACGGCTGCATCCCCCTAGCTCCCCCAACCCCCCTCGGCTACCGTCCGGCGCGTTCTGGGGGCTCGGGGCAAACGACCCGGGCCCTTGTTCTTGCAGCGAAAACACCCGTTCGAGTCGGTGGTGCGGTGACGGGCCAGCCGAACGACGATCAGCAGACCGAGCGCCAGCGTACGGCGCGCCGTCAGGGGCTCGCCTACCAGGGGGCCTTCGAGGCGGTCATTGCGATCCTGATCGCCGCCGGCATCGGTCTGTGGGCCGACGGCCGCTTCGACACCTCGCCCCGCTACCTGATCATCGGCACCATCGTCGGCTTCGGCTCGTTCGTGCTCCGGCTGCTGCGCCTGGGCCGGCAGCTCCAGGAGGCGGCGGAGCCGGGGGACCCGGACGAGAGCTCCTCATGACCGTCGACCCCATCGAACGACTGAACCTCACGCTGGCCGCGAGCGCGGTGGCGGCGTCGTTCGTCTGGGCGACCCCGGTCTTCGCGGCCAGCCTGGCCGCCGGCGCGGCGCTCGAGGCCTTCAACTTCCGCGGCCTGCTGCGCTCCGCCCAGTTCCTGTTCTGGGGCGAGATCCGCGGCGGCGGTCCGTGGATGGGCGTGTACGCGCTGCGCTTCAGCCTGCTGGTGCTGGGCATCGGCTCGGCGCTCTACTTCGGTGCGGACCCGCTGGGCCTGCTGATCGGCCTCTCGCTGATCATGCCCGCCGCGATCGTCGAGGCCTGGCGCGCGCGCCCGGCCGTCGATCCGACGGCGCCGGCGCTCGACGCCGACGACCCGGCCTGGGACCGCTGGAACGCATGGCTCGCCCGTGAGGTCGAGCCCGCTGCCGAGGACGACGAATGATCTTCCACGAGTTCGAACACTGGATCCACGTGTCGTGGGTCGTGCAGGCCGCGATCTTCGCCGGCTTCCTGCTGATCGTCGCCGGCCTGATGGTGCGCAGCCGGGTGGCCGGCGCCGACGGCGGCGTGGTGCCCGACGAGGGCATCACCATCCGCAACCTGCTCGAGGTGCTGGTCGAGTGGCTGGCGGGCATGGCACAGGACCGCATGGGTCCCGAGTGGCGCAAGTACTTCCCGCTCGTCGGCACCATGTTCTTCTTCATCCTCGTCTCGAACCTGATGGGGCTGGTGCCGGGCCTGGCGGGGGCCACCAGCGACACGAACACGACGTTCGCCTGGGCGATCATCTCCTGGGTCTTCTACACGGCGATCGGCATCGCCAAGCACAAGCACAAGTACCTGGTGAAGTTCCTCGGGCCCTCCTTCTTCGAGAAGGAGATCGGCGGCCGCGTGGTGCACTTCCGGCTGCTGGCGCCGGTCTTCTTCGTGCTCGAGGTGCCGCTCGACATCGCCCGCATCCTGACGCTGGCGATTCGTCTGCTGGCCAACATGTTCGCGGACCACACCGTGGTGGCCGTGTGGCTCTCGCTGATCCCGATCGGCGTGCCGGCCATCTTCATGGGGCTGGGCCTGATCATCGCCTTCCTCCAGGCCTTCATCTTCTCGCTGCTCACGATGATCTACATCGGACTGGCTCTCGACGAGCCGCACTGACCCTTCACCCTCTCACCTTCGTACGACCTTCGTACCTTCATCAAGGAGAACCCTGACTCATGCGTAAGCTCGGAACGACCCTTCTGTACACGGCCCTCTTCCTGCTGCTGCCGCTGGCCGCCTTCGCCGAGGACGGCACCGGCGGCTCGTGGGGCTACGCGCTGGGCGCCGGCCTCGCGGTCGGACTGGCCGGCCTGGGCTGCGGCATCGGCCAGGGCCTGACCGCCGGCAACACCACCGCCGGCATCGCGCGCAACCCGGGCGCGGCGGGCGCCATGTTCACGAACTTCATCCTGGGCATGGTCCTGATCGAGTCGATCGCCATCTACGGCCTGGTGATCGCGTTCCTGCTCCAGGGCAAGATCTGAGCCGCTCCGGATCGAGTCGCCGGGCGGAAGCACGGTGCAGGTCTCACCCCGTTGAACTCCTGCACCGAAGCCAAGCCTCCGCCCGGCGACCCGGAACCCGCCGACCCCCGGTCCCGTTGGAGGGGCATGGCGGGTGTGCCCGTGGGCACGCCCATCGTCCATCGCAAGGCGTGTGCCACGCGCACCGGGCGCGCGAAGCGCGCTGCGGGCGCCTCGGACCGGGCCGAGTACGACGGGTCTCGGCGCCGTGAACCCCGGTCGTCTGGTCGCGCTCGAGGGCCTGGACGGCTGCGGCAAGACCACCCAGCTCCCCCACGTGGTGCGCGCCCTCGAGCAGGCGGGCCACGACGTGCTGGCCACCCGCGAGCCGACCGAGGGCGAGTGGGGTCGCAAGATCCGCGTGACGGCCCAGACCGGTGACCTGGCGCCTCCCGAGGAGGAGCTGCGCTGGTTCATGGAGGACCGGGCCGAGCACCTCCACGCGGAGGTGCTGCCGGCCCTCGCGGCGGGCCGCACCGTCGTGACCGACCGCTACTTCCTGTCCACCGTCGCCTACCAGGGGGCCCGGGGGCTCGACTGGCGTGAGATCCTGCGGGAGAACGAGGAGCGCTTCCGCGTGCCCGACCTGGCGCTGCTGTACGTGGTGGAGCCTTCGCTGGGCATGCAGCGGGTGCGCGACCGCGGCACGGCCGTGGAGCCGGGCTTCGAGCAGGAGGAGTTCCTGGCGCGGGTGGCCGAGATCTTCGCCGCCGTCGACCGGCCCTGGATCGCGCGCATCGACGGCGGGGGTAGCGAGGAGGCAGTGCGCCGCGAGACACTGGAGCACCTCGAACCCCTGCTCGCGGAGACCCCATGACCACCCGACCCTCCCTCGACCCGGACCGGCTGAAGCAGTTCTCGAAGCACGTCTTCGGTGCGCTGGAAGGCGCCATGACGTCGGCCATGATCAGCCTGGGCGACCGGCTGGGCCTGTACCGGGCGCTGGCCGACCAGGGGAAGCCGGTGACCAGCCAGGAGCTGGCCGCCGCCACCGGTCTGGACGAGCGCTGGCTGCGCGAGTGGCTGCACGCCCAGGGGGCGGCCGGCGTGCTCGACTATGCCGGCGACGGTCGCTTCGGCCTGTCCGCCGAGGGCGCGGCGGTGCTGGCCGACGAGAGCCACCCGGCCTTCGGCTGCGGCATGTTCAGCTCGCTGCCGCAGACGCTCCAGGTGGTGGACAAGCTGCCCGAGGCCTTCCGCACCGGCGTGGGGCTCGACTACGACGCCTTCGGTCCCGAGGGCGCGCGCGGCGTGGAGCGCGGCTTCGCACCCTGGTACCGGGCGCTGCTGGTGCCGATGGCGCTGCCGCGCGTGGAAGGAGTGGTGGCCGCGCTCGAGGCCGGCGGCCGCGCGGCCGACGTCGGCTGCGGCGGCGGCGTGGCGCTCGTCGAGATGGCGCGCGCGTTTCCGAAGGCCGAGTTCCACGGCTACGACATCTCGCGCCACGCGCTGGACCGCGCCGAGGCGAACCGCAAGGAGGCGGGCGTCGAGAACGTCCACTTCCACGACGCGCGGCAGGAGCCGCTGCCTTCCGACGGACGCTTCGCCCTGGTCACGACCTTCGACTGCCTGCACGACATGACCGATCCCGCGTCGGTGATGAAGCAGATCCGCGCCGCCATCGCCGACGACGGCGTGTGGCTGATCGCGGACATCAAGGCCAAGGACGGCTACGAGGCCAACGTCGAGAAGAACCCGATGGCCGCCATGATGTACGGGACGAGCGTGCTGACCTGCATGTCGTCGGCGCTGTCGGAGCCCGGCGGGCTGGGTCTGGGCACGCTCGGCCTGCACGAGGAGCTGGCCCGGCGCATGACCGAGGAGGCCGGCTTCCGCAGCTTCGAGGTGCTCGACCTGGGCCACCCGGTGAACGCCTTCTACGTGGTCCGCCCGTAGCGCGATGACCCCGGCCGGCCCCCGGACGCCGCGCGTCGTGGCGCTCGTCGCGGGCAACGTCGCCGTGCTCGCCCTGCTGCTCGCCGTCGGCTTCGCCGGCCTCGAGGCCTGGTACCGCTTCGTCTACGACGAGACCGACACGGCCAACAAGTCGCGGCTGTCGAAGCGCTGGTTCGAGCGTTACTGGCACGAGAACGCCGACGGGATCCGCGACGACGTCGACTACCCGCGGCCGCTGGTGGCCGGCCGCCGCCGCATCACCTTCCTGGGCGACTCCTACACCGCGGGCCACGGGCTCCAGCGGGTGGAGGACCGCTTCGCCCACCGCATCCGCCGCGCGCGTCCGGAGTGGGAGGTGCACACGCTCGCCTACAACGGCATCAACACCGTCGAGCAGGTGGACCTGCTGCGCCGCTTCGCCGGCGAGGGCTACGGGCTCGACGTGGTGGTGCTGGTCTTCGTCTACAACGACATCGACAGCTTCATCCAGGAGTTCCAGGACTTCTACCACTACGTCGACATCCCGCCCGACTTCCTCGCTCCCCTCCTGGATCACAGCTACGCTGCCGACCTCTACTACCAGCGCTGGCGCCAGCGCGACATGGCGCTGCGCTCCGACGTCCCCTACCCGGTGCTGCGGAGCGAGGCGTACGAAGGGCGGCCGTGGGAATCGATGGAGTACACCCTCGACCAGCTCGCCCGCGAGGTCGACCTCGGCGGCGGACGCCTGGCGGCGGTCACCTTCCCCTGGATGCAGATGCTCGCCGCCGGTGAGAACGCGCTGCCCATGTACGCGAAGCTCGAGGGCTTCTGGAGGTCGCGCGGGGTTCCGCACCTCCAGCTGCTGGACGTCCTCGCGCCCCACGCCGACGAGGACCTGCTGGTGAACCGGCGCGACACGCATCCGAACGCGCGCGCGCACGAGATCGCGGCGGAGGCGATGCTCGTCTTCCTGGAGAGCGAGGTGCTGACCCGTTGAGCCTCCTCTCCCTCGACGATCCGGGGCGGCGCGAGCGCCTGGTGGTGCTGCTGCTCCTGGCCGTCGCCGGCTGCGCGATCTACGCGCCGGTGCTGGGACACGAGTTCGTGAACCTGGACGACGTGGACGGCATCCTCGAGCACCCGCTGTTCCAGGAGGGCCTGTCGCCCGCGACGCTGCTCGCCCACTTCACGGAGCCCTACCAGCACAACTGGATCCCGCTCAACTGGGTGTCGCTGCACCTGAGCCATGCGCTCCACGGACGCGAGGCGGCGGGCTACCTGGCCACCAACGTGGTGCTCCACGTGCTGGCCAGCGCGCTGCTCTTCACCGCGCTGCTGCGCATGACGCGCGCCTTCTACTGCTCGGCCTTCACGGCGCTCTTCTTCCTGGTGCACCCGCTGCACGTGGAGTCGGTGGCGTGGGCCTCGGAGCGCAAGGACGTGCTGTCCGCCGTCTTCTTCATGCTCGTGCTCCACGCCCATGCGCGCTTCGCCGAGTCGCCGTCGCGCGGCCGCGCGGCGGCGGTGGCGGTCTTCCTGCTGCTGGGCCTGCTCTCGAAGCCGATGCTGGTGACTGCGCCCTTCGTGCTGCTGCTGCTCGACCTGTGGCCGCTGGACCGGCTGCGCCGCGCCGGCGACGAGCGGCTCGTCGACCCGGCGCTGCTGCGCGCGCGGATCGTCGAGAAGTGGCCGCTGTTTGTGATCGTGGTCGCGGTGTCGGCGGTCACCTGGCTGGTGCAGGCCTCGACCGGCGCGGTCTCGAGCCTCGAGCAGGTGCCCTTCGTGCACCGCGTGGCGAACGCCCTGAACGCCTACCTCGTCTACCTGTCCCAGACGGTGCTGCCCCAGGGCCTGGCCGTGCTGTACCCGCTGCCGGCCGAGCCCGAGTGGTCGGCGGCCGCCGGCGCGGCGGCGCTTCTGGTGGGAGCGACCGCCATCGCGCTGGCCTCCGCCCGCGAGCGCCCCTTCCTGCTGGTGGGCTGGCTCTGGTTCGTGGGCATGCTGGTGCCGGTGATCGGGCTGGTGCAGGTGGGCATCCAGGCCCACGCCGACCGCTACATGTACCTGCCGCAGATCGGCCTGGGCGTGGCGCTCGCCTGGGGCGCGGCCCGGGCGGCGCGCGACACGCCGGCCTCGCGGCCCGCCTTCGCGGTGGTGGGCGTGCTCGTGCTGGGCTGGTTCGGCGGACTGGCCTGGCAGCAGGTCCACTTCTGGAAGGACACGACCACGCTCTACGGCCGGGCCATCTCGGTCACCACCGGGAACTACCTGGCGCACAAGGGTCTGGGCGACGCGCTGCTGCGCGAGGGCCGCCTGCAGGAGGCGCAGCTCCACTACCAGGAGGCGAACGCCCTGCGGCCGGGCTGGATGGAGGCGGAGCTCGGCATGGCGGACGTGCTGGCGGCACAGGGTCAGGTGCCCGCCGCGCTCGGGATCTACGCCCGCTGGGTGGAGGCGGCGCCCGACGAGCCGCGACCCCAGGGCTCGCTGGGGCTGGCGCTGCTGCGGGTCGGACGCTTCGACGAGGCGCTCGAGCGCATCGAGGCCGGGCTGCGAGCCGATCCGCGCGCGGCGGAGCTGCACGCCGGCCGCGGCGTGGCGCTGCACGCCGCCGGCCGCACCGACGAGGCGGTGGAGGCCTACCGCCGGGCGCTGCGCCTCGACCCAGACCTGGCCACGGCGCAGAACAACCTGGCCTGGATCCTGGCGGTGTCGGCCGATCCGGAGGTGCGCGACGCGGACGAGGCGATCCGGCTGGCCGAGGCGGCGCGGGCACGCACACCCGACGACCCGGCGGTGCTCGACCCCCTGGGCGCCGCCTACGCGGCGAGCGGCCGTTTCAAGGAGGCGATCGCGACCGCGGAGCGGGCCTCGGAGCTGGCCCGCGAAGCAGGCGCCCTGGCGCTGTCCCAGGAGATGGCGCGCCGCCGCGGGCTCTACGTGCGCGGCAAGGCCTACGTCGAGACGCGTTAGCGGACCGCCGGCGCGAGGCCCAGCTCGCGCACGATCAGGCCGGTGGACGGGTCGTCCGGGCCGGCGCCCGGCGGCGTTGCGAAGCGCAGCGCCACCCAGCCGTCGGAGCGCGGCACGCGCGCCAGCGGCAGTCCGGCGCGCAGCACGAAGGGGCCCGGCTTCTCGATGCGCAGCGTCTGGCTCGGACCGCCCACCAGCTGGAGCACCACCTCGTGCGGGTGACGCCGCGCCGCCGAGATGCCGCGCACCACCAGCTCGCGACCGCGCGCCGGCAGCACCACCAGCGCCTGCTGGGTCGCCAGGGCGCCGCCGCCTTCGGCGCCGGCCGTGTCCTCCGGCGGCATCCACGGGATCCAGCCCTCGTCGTGGAAGTGCCAGTGGTCGGGGCGACCGGGCTCGATGCGGGCAGGCGCGACGGTCGGCGCCGGCAGGCGCACCGGTCGGCCGTCGGGCGGCGGCGTCTTCCCCGGACCCGCCAGCGCCGCGGCCAGACGCTGCGCCGCGATCTCGTGTCCGCGCGCGTTCAGGTGCCGGTCGCGCAGGTAGACGTCGTCGCCGGCGGCCACCGCGCGGCGCAGGTGGGGGAGGAGCAGCACGTGCTCGATGCCCTCCTCCTGGAAGAAGCGGGCCAGCCGCCGCTCGGGCAGGTTCCAGTCGAGGTAGGCGTCGAGGGAGCTGCCGTGCTCCGAGCGCAGCACCAGGTCGTGCTCGACGTCGCGGGCCACGCGGCGCACCTGGTGGAGCTCCGGGATCACCAGCACCACGAGCCGCGCCGACAGCGAGGTCGTGGTGTCGCGCACCGCGCGCAGCAGCCGGGCGGTCCGCTGCCAGGCCCGCTCCCAGTCGCTGTCCGGCGGGTGGGCGCGGTAGATCTCCTGGTGCTCGGCGGGAGCGCGTCCTTCGGCCAGGCGCTGGCGTTCGGGCTCGGGTCGCCGGAAGGGGTGGAGCCAGGCCACGTCGTGACGCGCGCCGTAGGCCACCGCCGCCCGCTCGGACGCGGCGAACAGGCGCGAGTGGCGGCGCAGCCAGGCGCGCCACGGGTGCGTGTAGCGGACCTCGAGGCGGCCATCGTCGGCCGGCACGACGTAGGGACGCACGTAGTCACCGGGGCTCACCCGGGTGCGGAAGGCCAGGCCCTCGTAGTTGTTCACCAGGTCGTTGTGGGGATAGAGCGAGAGCACCACCAGGTCGGGCGCCAGTCGCGGACCCTCGCGGCGCAGCAGGAGCAGCTCCTGGCCCGTCCCGTAGTCGGCGGCCGACAGGTTCAGCACCTCGACCGGACCGGCGGCGCCGCCCTCCCAGCCCGCCGAGAGCAGGTCGCCCAGGCGGCGCGTCAGGAGCTGGGTCTCGGCCACGCCGGCGCCCACCAGGAACGAGTCGCCCAGGAAGACGACGCGCCGCGTGCCCCGCGCGGCGGGCCCCTTCGGCAGCGGCGCGCCGCGGAAGCCGTCCCGGTTCAGCACGAAGGCGAAGGGTGCGCCCTCGCCGTCGGCCACCCGGCGGCGATGACCGGGAATGCCGCGGAAGCCCAGGGTCGCGTCGAGCTCGAGGGGCTCGTTGTGGTAGCGGGGCGGGTCGAGGAGCGCGCGCGCGGCGACCTCGGCCAGGGCCAGCGCCACGCCCAGGGCCGCCAGCAGCAGCAGCGGCGCGGCCAGGCGGGGCTGCGATCGCGCCGGCCCGGTCAACGCCCGCCGGCGCGGTCGCCGAACAGCAGCGGCGCGAGCGCGCGCCCGGTGTGGCTCATCGGGTGCTGGGCCACCGCCTCGGGCGTGCCCTCCACCACGATCTCACCGCCCTTCTCGCCGCCCTCGGGACCCAGGTCGATCACGTGGTCGGCCACCTTGACGACGTCCGGGTGGTGCTCGATCACCAGCACCGTGTTGCCGCGCTCGACCAGCTGCTGGAGCACCTCGAGCAGCCGCTCGACGTCGGCGAAGTGGAGTCCGGTGGTGGGCTCGTCGAGCAGGTAGAGGGTGCGTCCCGTGCTGCGCTTCGACAGCTCCTTCGCCAGCTTCACGCGCTGGGCCTCGCCGCCCGAGAGCGTGGTGGCCGGCTGGCCCAGGCGCAGGTAGCCGAGCCCGACACCGACCAGTGTCTCCAGCGGACGTCGCACGTTCGTCACGTTCTCCAGGAACCCGGCCGCCTCCTCCACCGTCATCTCCAGCACGTCGGCGATGCTGCGGCCCTTGTAGGAGACCTCCAGCGTCTCGCGGCCGTAGCGGCGTCCGCCGCACACCTCGCAGGGCACGAACAGGTCGGGCAGGAAGTGCATCTCGATGCGCAGCGTGCCGTCGCCCTGGCAGGCCTCGCAGCGGCCGCCCTTCACGTTGAACGAGAAGCGGCCCGGCCCGTAGCCGCGCACCCGCGACTCGGGCACCTGGCTGAAGAGCTTGCGGATGCCGTCGAAGACGCCGGTGTAGGTGGCCGGGTTGCTGCGCGGCGTGCGACCGATGGGCGCCTGGGAGACGTCGATCACCCGGTCGACGTGCTCGATGCCGGCCAGCCGGTCGAAGCGTCCCGGTGGATCCAGCGCGCCGTGCAGGCGTCCGGCCAGGGCGCGGTAGAGCGTGTCGGTCACCAGCGAGCTCTTGCCGGACCCGGAGACGCCGGTCACCACGTTGAACAGGCCCAGCGGCACGCGCAGCGTCACGTCCTTCAGGTTGTGCTGGCGGCAGCCGGTGAGCACGATGGCGCGATCGCCGGCGGGCCGCCGCCGGTCGGGCGTGGCGATGCGGCGCTCGCCCGACAGGAACCGGCCGGTCAGCGACTCCGGGTTCGCCGCGATCTCGCGGGGCGTGCCCTCCGCCACCACGCGACCGCCGTGGATGCCGGCGCCCGGTCCCATGTCGACCACGTGGTCGGCGGCGCGGATCGTCTCCTCGTCGTGCTCGACCACGATGACCGAGTTTCCCACGTCCCGCAGGCGCACCAGGCTGGCCAGCAGCCGGGCGTTGTCGCGCGGGTGCAGACCGATGGACGGCTCGTCCAGGATGTAGAGCACGCCCAGCAGGCTCGATCCCACCTGGGTGGCCAGGCGGATGCGCTGGGCCTCGCCGCCGGAGAGCGTCGCGCTCGAGCGGTCGAGGGTCAGGTAGCCCAGGCCCACGTCCTCCAGGAAGCGCAGCCGCTCGCGGATCTCGTGCAGCACCCGTTCGGCGACCGGGAGCTTGTGGGCCGGCAGCTCCAGGCCGTCGACGAAGCGTCCCGCCTGCGAAACCGGCAGCGCGGCGAAGGCGTCGATCGAGAGTCCGCCGAGCAGAACGCTGCGCGCCTCGTCGCGCAGGCGCGATCCGCCGCAGGCGTCGCAGGTGCGCGGACTGCGGTAGCGGCGCAGGGTCTCGCGCTCGGCGTCGCCGGCCGCCTCGAAGCGCCGGTCGAGCTCGGCCAGCACGCCGTCCCAGCGGCGCAGCAGCGCGTCGCGACCCGCCCGCGGCACCTCGAGCACGATCTCGCGGCGTCCGCCGCCCTTCAGCACCAGCCGCTTCGCGTCGGCGGGCAGCGCGCTCCAGGGCGCGTCCAGGTCGATGCCGGCGGTCTCGGCCAGCGCCGCCAGCACGCGTGCGTAGTAGCGCGGCGCGCGGCGTCCGCCCCAGGGCGCCACGGCGCCGTCGCGCAGCGAGCGGTCGGGGTCGGGCACCAGCAGGTCCGGGTCGAAGGCGTCCCGCGTGCCCAGCCCCGAGCAGGCGGGGCAGGCGCCGTGGGGGCTGTTGAACGAGAAGGAGCGCGGCGCGATCTCGGGCAGCGAGACGCCGCAGTCGATGCAGGCGCTCTTCTCCGACAGCAGCCACGTCTCGTCGCCGGTGTCGATGCCGACCACGCCGTCCGCCAGCGAGAGCGCCGTGGTGATCGACTCGGCGATGCGCGCCCGCGCCGCCTCCTTCACCGCCACCCGATCGACCACCACCTCGATGGTGTGGCGCCTTCCCTTGGCCAGCGCGATGTCGTCGGACAGCTCGCACAGCTCGCCGTCGATGCGCGCGCGCACGAAGCCGCGCCGGCGGAAGGTGGCGAGCTCCTTCTTGTAGACGCCCTTCCGGTCGCGGACCACCGGCGCCAGGATCTGCACCTTCGCGCCCTCGCCCTGGCGCAGCACCCGGTCGGTCATCTGCTGGACGGTCTGGCCGCCGATGGGCTTGCCGCAGGACGGGCAGCGGGCGTCGCCGGCGCGGGCGTAGAGCAGCCGCAGGTAGTCGGCGATCTCGGTGATCGTGCCGACCGTGGACCGCCGGCTCTGGCTTCCCGTCTTCTGCTCGATGGCGATGGCCGGCGAGAGCCCCTCGATGGCGTCGACGTCCGGCTTGCCCATCTGGTCGAGGAACTGGCGCGCGTAGGCCGAGAGCGACTCGACGTAGCGGCGCTGACCCTCGGCGTAGAGCGTGTCGAAGGCCAGCGACGACTTGCCCGAGCCGGACAGGCCGGTCACGACCACCAGCGCGTCGCGGGGGATGCGCAGGTCGACGTCGGCGAGGTTGTGCTCGCGAGCGCCGCGGATCTCGATGTGGGAGGGCGTGTTCGTGAAGGGCGACGTCACGTCGGGGTCACGGCGCTCCGGCCGACTCGGTCGCCTCCACCGGGAAGGTCGCCTCGCCGAACTGGGCGGCGTCCGCGAAGTAGCCGCGGCGGTCGATGTAGGTCTTGTCGCGCAGCTCGTCCATCCACTCGCGGTAGCCCTCCTCGAGCTGGCGGTTCCACAGCTCCTGGTAGAGCGCGGGCTTCGCCTGCTCGAAGGTGAGCCGCTCCACCTGACGCCGCTCGACGAGCTGGAGCATGGAGCAGCCGAAGGGCAGCAGGATCGGATCGCTGACGTCGCCGTCCCCCAGTCCGTCGAGGGCCTCGCTCATCCAGCCGGCCAGCTCGTCGGTGGGCAGCCAGCCGATGTCGCCGCCGTCGGCGGGCGCCACCTCCGAGAGCTCGCGGGCCAGCTCCTCGAAGCTCTCGCCCTCGTCCAGGCGCCGGCGCGCGCTGGACACCACCTCGCAGGCGGCGTCGGCGTCGCGCTTGGTGCCGCGTCCGTACGAGATCAGCAGCTGGCGCACGTGCACGTTGTCGCTCGACGCGGGCATGTCGCCGAAGCGCTCGTCGTAGGCGAGGCGCAGCTCCAGGTCGTCGACCTTCACGTCCGAGCCGACGAAGGTGTTCACCACGTTGCGGCGCTCCAGGTCTTCCTTGATCTGCTGGCGGTACTCCTCGCGGGTCATGCCGTGGAAGACCACGCTGGCGTAGAGCTGCTCGAGGGTCAGGCCGTTGTCGCGGGCGATCGTCTCGATGGTCTGGTCGATCTCCTCTTCGTCGGCGTAGAGCTCGAGCTGGGAGACCACGCCCTCGATCAGCCGGTCCTCGATCAGCCGGTCGAGGGCCTCGGCCCGCAGCTTCATGATCGCCTGATCCGGCGCCCCGCCTTCGCGCATCATGGCCTCCTGGGGACCGACCATGCGCATCACCTCGGAGATCAGCACGATGCGGGTGCCCACCTGGGCGGCGATGCCGTCGACCAGCTGCTCGGCGGCGCGGGCGGCGGGGGCGACCGCGGTGGCGAGGAGGGCGAGGCCGGCCAGGCCGGTCAGGAGCAGGGAACGGGTGGACATGGGCCGAGGTTAGCTCGGGTATGCTCGCGTCCATGCAGGGGCGGGGAGTTCGCTGGGGGTCCCTCCACCGCCTGGGCGCGGCGGCGCTGGTGCCGGTCTCGCTGGCGCTGCTGGTGCTGCGCTGCGCCACCGACCCGGACGTGCCCTTCCTGCGCCACGACCCGGACGCGCCCTGGCGGATGGCGCCCACCGAGGTGTCGGCGCTGCTCGAGCAGTGGGGCAAGGCGGAGCCGCAGTTGACCACCTACCGCGCTCGCAGCGTGCTGCGCGAGCTGCCCGGGGCGGCTGCGCTCGAGGTCCGGGCGCTGCGGAGCTTCCGGCTGCGGGTGAACGGCCAGGCGGTGGAGGCCGTGCCGCCGGCCGACTGGCGCGATCCCCTGCGCGTCGACCTGCGCCCGCACCTGCGGCGCGGCACCAACGAGTTCGAGATCGAGGTGACGAACCGCCGGGGTCCGGGGCTGCTGGCGGTGGGCTTCGAGGGCCTGGGCGAGGCGGCGCCGCGGGTCTGGGACACCGAGGTGGACGGCGCGCCGCAGGGTGCGGCGATCCCGGCCGACGACACGCGGCGCAACCCCAACGCCCTCACCGTCGAGACGCCCTGGGAGGGCCTGCTCGCGAGCCGCAACGCCCTGCTCGCCCTGTTCGTGGTGGGGGCGCTCGGACTGGCGCTGGTCCCGCGGCTGCCGGCGACGTGGCTGCCGTCGTTGCCCGGCGCGGCGCTGGCGCTGGCCAGCCTGGCCTGGGTGTGGCTGTTCCTGGCGAAGACCATGCGCATCGCGCCGCTCATCGGCTTCGACGCGCGGGCTCACCTGGCCTACGTCGACCACCTGCGCGCCGAGGGGGCGCTGCCGCTGGCCACTGACGGCTGGTCGATGTACCACCCGCCGCTCTTCTACGTGCTGTCGGCCTGGCTGCACGCCTTCGGCGACCGGGCGCTCAAGGTGCTGCCCTTCGTGTCGGCGCTGGGGCTGGTGTTCGTGGCCCACTCGCTGGCGACGCGCCTGTACCGCGACCGCCCCGGGGTGGCGCTGCTGACCGTCGCCTTCGCCGCCAGCTTCCCGATGGCCCTCTACAGCGGGGCCTACGTCACCAACGAGCCGCTCCACGCGCTGCTGGCCGGCGTGGCGCTGGTGGCCACGGTCGACGCGCTGCTGGCGGAGCGCTCGACGCTGCGCGGCGCCGTCGCCGTGGGGCTGTGGCTGGGCCTGGCGGCGCTCACCAAGTTCACCGTGCTGGCGATCGCGCCGGTGGCCCTCTTCTTCCTGGCGGTGAAGTGGCTGGGGGTGGAGCGGCTGGCGCCGTCGCGGACGGCGGGTCGGCTGGCCGCGGCGCTCGGCGCCTTCGCCCTGGTGGCGGGCTGGTTCTACGCGCGCAACGTCTGGCACTTCGGCACGCCGGTGGTCGGCAACTGGGCGCTGCCGGGAGAGGACCAGGTGTGGTGGCAGCAGCCCGGCTTCCATACCTGGGCCTACTACCTCTCGTTCGGCGAGTCGCTGCGCCACCCCTACCTCGCCGGGTTCGCCGGCTTCTGGGACGGCGTCTACTCGACGCTCTGGGGCGACGGCTACATCGCGGGACGGGTCTACCCCCACGAGCGCCACACCTTCTGGAGCTACGACCTCATGTCGGCGGGCTACCTGCTGGCGCTGCCGGTGACCGCGCTGGCGGTGTTCGGCGGCGGGCTGGCCCTGCGCGACGCCCTGCGCGATCCGGACCCGGGAAGGCGCGCCGCCCTCTCCTTCCTGCTGACCGCCTGCTACGCGATCGCGTTCGCATTTCTCTTCCTGACCGTTTCCCTGCCCTTCTTCGCCCAGGCCAAGTCCCCGTACGCACTGTCGCTTTCGCCGGTGCTGGCGGTCTTCTTCGCCGCCGGCACGGCGCGGGTCGATGCCTGGCTCGCCGCCACCCCGTCCCGCCGCCCGCTCCGCCTGGCCTTCGCGGGCCTGCTGACCACGGCGCTCGGCTGCTTCTTCCTGGGCTTCGCGGCCTGAGATTGGCCCCCTGTGATTGGCTCCATCTGGTTCTTTGGGGGCCGGATTGGATCCCGTAGGGTGGGGGCGTGCTCGAGCTTGCGTTCCAGCCGGACCGGTCGTCGCGGGAGCCGCTGTACCAGCAGCTCGAGCGGTTCCTGCGGGCGCTGATCCAGGCGCGGCGGCTGGCGCCGGGCGAGCGGCTGCCGCCGAGCCGCGAGCTGGCCCGCAGCCTGTCGCTGTCGCGCAACACGGTGAACCAGGCCTACCAGCGGCTGCTGGAGGACGGACTGCTGCGGGCCCACGTGGGTCAGGGGACCTACGTGGCCGGCCGGCCCGGACCCGCGCCGGCGCCCGGCGAGGCGCCGCCCCGCGCCTTCGCCTGGGAGGGGCTGCTGGCGCGCCGGACGCGGGCGCTGGTGCTGCCGGACGTGCCGGCCATGCCCGCCGGGATCCGCTTCGACTTCCGCGGCGGGCGCGTCGACCTGGACTCGCTGCCGGTGGGCGAGCTGCGCCGGGCGCTGGCGTCGGCGGCGTCGCGGGCCCGGTCGCTGGCCGACGAGGTCGATCCGCGCGGCTGGCTGCCCCTGCGCCGGGCGTTGTCGCGATCGCTGGTGGCGCGCGGCATCGCCGCGACGCCGGACCAGGTGATGGTGACCCACGGCGCCCAGCAGGGTCTCGACCTGGTGGCGCGCACCCTGGTGGACGCGGGCGACACGGTGGCCCTCGAGCAGCCCGGTTACTTCGGCGCGGCGCTGGCCTTCTCGGCCGCCGAGGCCCACCTGGTGGGGATCGGGGTCGACGGCGACGGCCTGCGCACCGACGAGCTGGCGCGGGTGCTGCGCGCGCGGCGCACCAAGCTCGTCTACACCACGCCGGCGGCCCAGCAGCCGACCGGCGTCTCGCTCTCCGAGGCGCGGCGCCACGCGCTGCTGGCGCTGGCCGAGGAGTACCAGCTTCCCATCGTCGAGGACGACTACGACGGCGAGCTGCGCTACGGCGGTCCGCCGGTGCCGGCGCTCAAGAACCTGGACCGTGCCGGCCGCGTCGTCTACCTGGGCACCTTCTCGAAGGCGGTCTTCGCGGGTCTGCGCCTGGGCTACCTGGTGGCGCCGCCGCCGCTGCTCGGTCGTCTCGCGCTCTCGCGCCTGGCCGCCGACTTCAGCCCCGACGTGCTGGTGCAGGCCGCCGTCTGCGAGATGCTGGAGAGCGGCGGCCTCGAGCGCCACGTGCGCCGCGTGCGAAGGCTCTACGCACCGCGCCGCGACGCGCTGCTGCGCGAGCTGGCCGAGCAGATGCCCGAGGGCACGCGCGTGACTCCGCCGGCCGGCGGCAACGCGCTGTGGTTGCGGCTGCCCGACGCCGCGTCGGCGGACGTCTTCCACGCGGGCTGCGTCGATGCGGGCATCGCACTCTCGCCCGGCGACGTGATGGCGCTGCCCGGCGGAGCGGCTGCGGCCGAGGCGCGGCGACACGTCCAGCTGTCGTTCGCGCGCATTCCCGAGGACCGGATGGCGGAGGCGGTGGGCGAGCTGGCGCGCGTCGCGCGCCGGTCCTGCGACGCGAGGAGGGTGGCGTGAACGGGACGAGCAGGCTCGACGGACTGGGCTGGCTGCTGCTGGTGCTGGGCGTGGGCTCGGTGGCCAACGCGCTGTGGATGCTGGCCGGACCCATGCACTGGTACGAGGAGCTGCCGGCGGCCGTGCCCGACACCGGCCCCTTCAATCCCCACTTCGTGCGCGACATCGGCTGCGCCTTCCTGACGGTGGGCGTCGCCCAGGTGTGGGCCGCCTTCCGCCCGGCGCTCCGCTACCCGCTGGTCGCCATCGCCACGCTCTTCCTGGCGGCCCACGCCGTGCTCCATGTCTACGACACGGCGGTGGGCAACCTGCCGAACGACCACTGGTGGCTCGACGCCCCCGGCGTCTACCTGCCGGCGCTGGTGCTCGCCGGGGTCACCTGGATGCTGCGCGACGACGGGGGAGGAAGCCATGCGACTCGAGCCGATTGAACGTCCGAAGGGTCTCTTCATGCGGCTGGCCTACTGGATGAGCCGCCGTCAGCTGGGGGCCGTCATCTCGCCGCTCAAGGTGGGCTACGCCCGCGCGCCGCGGATCGGCCGCGTGGGCTGGGCCATCGCGCGGACCCTGGACAAGCTGTCGCTCGATCGCGAGCTGGTGCTGCTGGTGACCACCCAGTCGTCGCTGATCAACGGCTGCACCTTCTGCGCCGACCTGCACCACGCCCAGGCGGTGCAGGAGCGGATCGGTCTCGACAAGTTCCGCGACCTCGAGAAGTTCCGCGACAGCCCCCGCTTCAGCCCGTCGGAGCGGGCGGCGCTGGCCTACACCGAGGAGGTGACGCGCACCCGCGACACCAGCGACGCCACCTTCGCCGCGCTGCGCGAGCACTTCGACGACACCCAGATCTTCGAGCTCACCTGGCTGAACGCCGTCGGCAACTACTTCAACCTGATGGCGGTGCCGCTGGGACTCGAGTCCGACGGCCTGACGGAGATGGCGCTGGCCCGGGCGTCGTAGGCTAGGATGCGGGGCGTGTCCGAGCCCCACGAGATCCAGCACGAATTCGTCTACGCAAACGGGCTGCGCTTCCACGTCGCCACCTGCGGCGAGGGCGACAAGCTGGCGCTGCTGCTCCACGGCTTCCCCGAGCTCTGGTACTCCTGGCGCCACCAGATGCCGCTGCTGGCGTCGCTCGGCTACAAGGTCTGGGCGCCGGACCTGCGCGGCTACGGCCGGACCGACAAGCCGGACCGCGCCGCCGACTACGCCATCGAGACGCTGATGGACGACGTGGCCGGGCTGATCGACGCGGCGAAGCCGTCGGAGACGCTGCTGGTGGCCCACGACTGGGGCGGCATCATCGCCACCTGGTTCGCGACGCACCGCATCCGTCCCATCGACCGCTTCGTGCTGATGAACATCCCCCACCCGGCGGCGGCCGCGAAGCGGGCCGGCTGGCGCCAGCGCCTGCGCAGCTGGTACGCGCTGTTCTTCCAGGTGCCCGGCGCGCCCGAGGCCATGCTGCGCAAGCGCATCGACCGCATGTTCCAGCAGACGTCGCGCCGCGCCGGCGCCTTCAGCGACGCCGACGTGGCGGTCTACCAGGAGAACGTGGCCCAGCCCGGCGTGGCCAAGGCGATGGTCGACTACTACCGGGCGCTGGTGCGCGGCGGCGGCTTCAAGCGCATGAACGCGCGGGGCTATCCGCCGATCGAGTGTCCGTCGCTGATGCTCTGGGGCACCGAGGACATCGCCCTGGGCGTCGAGCTCACGCTGGCCACCCGCGACTACATCCCCGATCTCACGCTGCGCTACCTGCCCGGCGTCGGCCACTGGGTGCAGCAGGAGGCGCCCGACGAGGTGAACGCCATGCTCGAGGCCTGGCTCACCGGCAAGGACGTGCCCCAGGCGCCAGGCGCGGAGGCCTTCCTGAAGACGCTGCCCGGGCGGAGCGCCTAGTCGCCCAGGTGGGCCAGCAGGCGGCGGGCCGAGTCGAACAGGCCCGTGGCGTCGCCGTTGCGGGGGGCCGGGGCGTAGATCTTGTGGCCGGGGGTCACGCGCAGGCCGCCGCGGGCCTGGGTCATCAGGCGTAGCAGCCGCTCCGGATCGACGTTCGTCTGCTCGGCGGCGGTGAGCACGAACTCGCCGTTGGCCAGGTCGACCGACGCGATGCCCAGCCGCCGCGCCGCGATCTTCAGCCGGATCACCCACAGGAGGTTTTCGGCCACCTCGGGCAGCGCGCCGAAGCGGTCGAGCAGCTCGTCGCGGATGCGGTCCACCTCGTCGTCGTCGCGGCAGCTCGCCAGCCGCTTGTACAGCACCAGCCGCTGGCTGACCGTCGCCACGTAGTCGTCGGGCAGGCGCGCGGGAACCGGCAGGCGGATCTCCGGGTCGATCTCCTGCTGGTGCGGCTTGCCGCGCAGCTCGTCGATCGTCTCCTCGAGCATCTCCATGTAGGTCTCGTAGCCCACCGCCATCAGGTTGCCCGACTGCTCGGCGCCCAGCAGGTTGCCCGCGCCGCGGATCTCCAGGTCCATGTTGGCCAGGCGGAAGCCGCTGCCCAGCTCGGTCAGGTCCTGGATGGCCTCGAGCCGCTTGCGCGCGTCGGGGGTGAGCTGCTCGGTGTTGCGGACCATGAGATACGCGTAGGCCCGGTGCGAGCTGCGTCCGACGCGTCCGCGCAGCTGGTAGAGCTGGGCCAGCCCCAGCGCGTCGGCCCGGTTCACCACGATCGTGTTGGCGCGCGGGTTGTCCATGCCGCTCTCGATGATCGTGGTGCACAGCAGCACGTCGTACTTGCCGTGCATGAAGTCGAGGGTGCGCTTCTCGAGCTCGCGCTCCTTCATCTGGCCGTGGGCCACCAGCACCTTCGCCTCGGGCACCACCTTCGCCAGCGTCTCGGCCATGGCGCCGATGGTCTGCACCCGGTTGTGCACGAAGTAGACCTGACCGCCGCGGCGCATCTCGCGCAGGATCGCCTCGCGGATGATCTGCTCGGAGAAGTGGCACACCTGGGTGCGGATGGCCAGGCGGTCGGCCGGCGGCGTGTCGATGACCGACAGGTCGCGCATGCCGGTGAAGGCGAGCTGGAGCGTGCGCGGAATGGGCGTGGCGGTGAGCGTCAGCACGTCGACCGTCTTCTTGAGCTGCTTGATGCGCTCCTTGTGGGCCACGCCGAAGCGGTGCTCCTCGTCGACCACCAGCAGGCCCAGGCTGCGGAAGCGCACGCTCTTCTGGAGCAGCCGGTGGGTGCCGATCACGACGTCGACGCTGCCGTCGGCCAGGCCTTCCAGCACGCGCCTGCTGGCGGCCGGGGTCTGGAAGCGGGAGAGCGCCTCGATGCGCACCGGGTAGCCCTGGAAGCGCTCGCGGAAGGTCTCCTCGTGCTGCTGGCACAGGATGGTGGTCGGCACCAGCACGGCCACCTGCTTGCCGTCCATGGCCGCGCGGAAGGCGGCGCGCACGGCCACTTCGGTCTTGCCGAAGCCCACGTCGCCGCACACGATGCGGTCCATGGGCTTGCCGTTCTGCATGTCGGCCAGCGAGTCCTCGATGGCAGCCAGCTGGTCCGGGGTCTCGTCGTAGGGGAAGGTGGCCTCGAACTCCTCGAACATGCGGTCGCGCGGCGAGAAGGCGAAGCCCTCGGCCACCTCGCGCGCGGCGTGCACCGACAGCAGCTCCTCGGCCATGTCGCGCAGCGAGCGCTTGACCTTCTTCTTGGCCTTCTCCCAGGTGAGTCCGCCCAGCTTGTCGATGCGCGGCACGTGGCCGTCGGATCCGGCGTAGCGCTGCACCAGGTTCAGCCGGTGGACCGGCAGGAACAGGCGCGCGCCTTCGGCGTACTCGAGGCGCAGGAACTCGCCGATCGCACCGCGCAGCTCCAGCTCCACCAGGCCGCGGTAGATGCCGATGCCGTGCTCCGCGTGGACCAGGTAGTCGCCGGGCGTGAGCTGGCCCAGCGCCTCGACCGCCGCGCCGGCCGGCCACTGCCGGGTGCGCCGCCGCGTCTTCTCGCGCGGACCGAAGATCTCCTCCTCGGTCACCACGGCCAGCTTCTCCGACGGCAGCGTGAAGCCGGCCGACAGCGGCATGGCGCGCACCTCGACCCGGCCGGTGCCCGACCAGCGCCAGGCGGGCCGCGGATCGTCGCTGGCCACCGCCTCGACGGCGTACTCGGAGAGCAGCGTGCGCAGGCGCTCGACGTGGGAGAGCGAGGGCGCGGCCAGCACGATGCGGAAGCGGTCGGCGCGCCACTGCTCGATGCGTTCGACCAGCGGGCGCAGCGCGTGGTCGCCGGTGCGCGCCCGGGTGAGCGCGCGCCGCAGCTCCGACTGGTCCGGCGCGCGCACCGCGTGGCGCGGCAGGCCGTCGCCCTCGTCGACGTCGAGACCGTCGAGCAGCACCGGCGCCCGCGCCCCGACCGCCTGCTCGAGCTCCTCGGGAAGCAGCGCCAGCTCGTCGGGCCGGGCCACCAGGCGTCCGCTCTCCACCGCCAGCTCGTGGTGCTCGAAGAGCTCCTCGGCGTACTTCAGCAGGCGCTGGCGTCCGGCGTCCGGATCGTCGACCACCACCAGCGTGTCCGACGGCAGGAAGTCGAGCACCGTCTCGGTCTCGCGCATCAGCAGCGGGGCCAGCGCCTCGACACCCGGCGGCAGGTGACCGCGCAGCAGGGCGTCCACCAGCTGGTCGACGTCGCGGGCCGGTACGCCCTGCTCCCGGGCGCGCTCGCGCAGCGCGTCGCTGGCGGCGATCACGCCGCTGCGGTCGACCAGCAGCTCGCGGGGCGGCGGCGCCACCACGTAGGGAAGGGTCTGCTGGCTGCGCTGGCTGGCCGGGTCGAACTCGCGGATCGACTCGACCTCGTCGCCCAGCAGCTCGACGCGCACCGGCAGCTCGCGCTGGGGCGGGTAGAGGTCGAGGATGCCGCAGCGCACGGCCAGCTCGCCGCGCTCCTCCACCAGCGGCATGCGCGCGTAGCCCGCCGACACCAGCGTCTCGACCAGCGCGTCGCGGTCGAGGGTCTGGCCCACCTCGAGGTGCACGGCGCGACCGCGCACGAAGCCGCGGGTCGGGACGCGCGGGGCCAGCGCCGTCCACGGCGCCACCGCGATGGGCGCGGGCTCGCTCGACACCGGCACGTCCGGACCCGGCGCCGGGCTCGCGAGCCAGCGGTAGAGCAGGTCCATGCGCTGGGCGACCAGGAAGGGCTGGGGCGAGAAGCGCTCGTAGGGCTGGGTGTCGTAGCGGGGGAAGGCGCGCACGCGCCCCCGGCCGGGCGCCTCGCCGAGGGCAGCCTGGAGATCCTCGACGAAGGCGTCGCCCTGCTAGGCCGTGGGGACGATCACCAGGATGGGGCGATCGCCGTGGGCGCGGGCCAGGTGGGCCACCGCCACGGCACGCGACGCGCCGCGCAGCCCGACCACGTGGGCGGCGCGTCGCTGCGCGACCAGGTGGTCGGTCAGGTCGCGGAGTCCCTGGATTCGTGTCTCGCTCTCGGCCATCGCTCCCTGCACGCACGGATATCCCGCCACCCGCCCTCGGAGAGGGGGGTACCAGGTACGCGGGGAGGGTAGCCGACGCCCGTGCGCCCGCGGTGGCGTAGGCTCGGGGCATGCAGGACGAGGTCCTCGTGCTGGGCCGGCTGTTCCGGGAGCACGCGGCCTGGCGCGCGGCGGCGCGCTACGTCAGCGCGCCGGACGCCACCAGCGACGTCTACTTCACCACGCGGCCCGGCGAGGCCTGGCACCTGGCGCTGCGCGGCGACCACGCCGAGCTGCTGCCCGGGCGCTCGGCGGATCCGGACTTCGTGTTCCGCTTCGCGCCGGGTGCGGTCCGGCGCCTGGCCGAGGAGCACGACGGGCTCGCCGGCTTCGCCATGGCGCTGTTCCGGGCCATGGAGTCGGCCGACCCGGAGGAGCACGTCGACCTGCGGGTGGTCGCGGGCTTCGGACGGCTGGTGCGACGCGGCTACGTGAAGCTGGTGGCCGCCGCCGGTCCGCGCCTGCTGGTGTTCGCCGCCGAGCGCGGCCTGCGCGGGCTGCCGGCGCTGAAGCGGCTGGTCGACGGCGCGCGGCGGGCACGCCCCTACGACTGGGAGGTCCCGGAGTGAGCCGCGGTGCTCTGGAGCGTTCTGCCCCGCGGCGGACCGGATCAGTGGCGCGTTGCGACAAGAAAGCCCGTTGCAGCGTCGTCCGGGCCGGGCATAGTGATTGCAGTCCGTAGGTGGGTTGACCCCCAAGGCAAAGGAGACTGCCGTGCCTGCCAAGACCTCCCGCAAGAAGACCGCGAAGAAACGCGCCAGCCGCAAGACCAGCGCCCGCAAGGCGGTGCGGCGCCTCGAGGAAGAGCTGCCCAGGGACCTGCGCGCATTCTCGCGACGAGTGCGCCTGGGGCTGACGCGCCTGGAGCGCGAGATCGAGAAGTCGCAGCGCGACGCGCGCCGGCGCTGGACGCGCCTGCTGCGCGACACGAGCCACACGCTCGGCAAGCTCGAGGCCGAGGGCGAGAAGCGCTGGCGCAAGGGGACGACCCAGGCGCGCCGCGACGCGGTCCGTCTGCTGAAGCGCCTGGAGCGCGCCATCGAGCCGCCGAAGAAGAAGAAGGCGACGCGCAAGAAGACGACGAAGAAGAAGGCCCCGGCGAGGAAGCCGGCGCGAACCGCACCGCTGCCGCTCTAGCGACGGCGCCGGTCGCGCCTCACTCGCCCACCAGCACCCGGTCCTCGCCGTCGTAGGGCGGGCTGTAGACGACGTGGGCGTAGGCCGGTCGCTCGCCCGCGTTGGTGAAGGCGTGGACCGCGCCGCGCGGCGTGTACACCACCGAGCCCTGGCCGACGGGGCGGGTCGTGTCGCCCAGGCGCATGCGGCCGTGGCCCTCCAGCACGACCACGATCAGGTCGTGCCGCTCGTGGCGGTGGAGCGGCTCGCCGCTGCGGATTCCCACCACGTGGTGGCTGGTGTGCGCGTCGCGACCGATCTCCACCACGCGCACGTCCTGGTCGGGGGCGAGTGCGGCCCGCGCGACCAGCTCCGCGCGGGGGAGCGTGGTGCGCCGGTCGCCCAGCAGCACGTCGAGCACCGGTCCGGGCCCCGTCGGAGGACCGGCCGGACCGGCCGCGCAGCTCGCCAGCAGCAGCCCGAAGACGACCATGCGCCGGATCACGCCCCAGTCTACCCTGCTCGGGCACCCGCCATGGTTCGCGCCCGCCTGCTCCTGCTGGCCGTCGGCCTCGTCGCCTGCCAGTCTCCCGGTCCGCCGAGCGTGCCGGCCCACGTGCTGCGCGAGCGCCACCGCGCGGTGGAGATCGGCCAGACCCGCGCGCAGGTCCGGGACCAGATGGGCGACGTGCCGGTGCGCCGGCCGGGTCACCCGGACGCCCCCTTCCCCACCCCCTACCGGGAGGTCGAGCTGCGACCGCCGGGCGGCGGCTCGCTGCGGCTCGAGGTCTACGTGGTGGCGACCCGGCCGGCCGAGGGCTGCCCGGACGTCCAGTACGACGACCGGCCGGTGGCCTACCGGGACGGCCGGGTGGTGGCCACCACCTGGGAGGAGCTCGAGTGGGGCTGGCGGGACTGGGGCGGCGACCTGGCCAGCCTGCGGGCCGCCCAGGACCGCTTCGTCTGCGACCCCGACCTGGAGGCGGGTGGGGGCGACCCCGCAGGGGCCGACCTCGACACCGGCCCGGCGCCTTCCTATATTCCCGCGCCTTCCGAAGGCGACTGATCCCGACTCCCCTTCTCCTCCGAGGTCCCCGTCGTGGCGATCGAATTCCTGTGCCGCAAGATCGGCATGACCCAGCTGTTCACCGACTCCGGCGAGTGCATCCCGGTGACCGTCCTCGAGGCCGGTCCCAACAAGGTGGTGCAGAAGAAGACCGAGGAGAAGGACGGCTACACCGCCCTCCAGCTCGGCTACGGCGAGCGGCGTCCGTCGCGCACGCCCAAGGGCGAGCTCGGCCACTTCGAGAAGGCCGGCACGGCGCCCCAGCAGGTGCTGAAGGAGAGCCGCCTGTCCGCCGAGGAGGCCGAGGCCTACGAGGTGGGCCAGGACATCAAGGTCGACATCTTCAGCGAGGGCCAGCGCGTCGACGTGATCGGCACCTCGAAGGGCCGCGGCACCGCCGGCGTGGTCAAGCGCCACGGCTTCGCGGTCAAGCGCAAGACCCACGGCACCCACGAGTTCTTCCGCCACGGCGGCGCCATCGGCGCCGGCGCCTACCCGGGCAAGGTGTTCAAGGGCATCGGCATGGCCGGCCGCATGGGCAACGAGCGCGTGACCGGCCTGAACATCGAGGTGGTGAAGGTCGACGCCGACCAGGGCCTGCTGTTCGTGCGCGGCGGCGTGCCCGGCCACAACGAGGGCATCCTGCGCGTGCGCCCGTCGGTCAAGGCAAAGGCCGACTCCTAGGGAGCGGGCGTGCCCCGCCCGGGATACGACCGCAAGGACCACTTCCACCAGCGGGCCAAGCAGGAGGGCTACCGCTCGCGGGCGGCCTACAAGCTGCTGGAGCTCTGCAGGGGCCGACGCCTGCTGCGCCGCGGCGACCGGGTGATCGACCTGGGCTGCTGGCCCGGGGCCTGGCTCCAGGTGGCGGCGGAGCAGGTGGGAAAGCAGGGGCGCGTGGTGGGCGTCGACCTGGCCGAGACCGAGCCGCTGCCCAATGAGAACGTGATCGCATTGACCGGGGACCTCACGCAAGCCCCCGTCGTCGAAGCGCTTCTCGAGGCGCTGCAAGGGCGCGCCGACGTGCTGCTGTGCGACGCGGCGCCCAAGCTCACCGGCATCCGCGACACCGATCGGGCCCGCGAGGAGGAGCTGCTGCTGGGCGTCGAGGCGGCGCTGCCGCGGCTGCTGGCCCCCGGCGGACGCCTGCTGCTGAAGATCATGGAGGGGCCCGAGGCCCAGGCCATCGACAAGCGGCTGCGTCGCTCGTTCCGCCAGGCCCGCGCGCTCAAGCCCCGCGCCAGCCGCAAGGGCACGACGGAGCGCTACCTGTTCGGTGAAGGCTACCAACCCCCGGATCCCGCAGATTGAGGAGACCCCCATGTCCCGTCCCTTCCAGGTCCTCGGACTCCAGCAGATCGCCGTCGGCGCCACCGACAAGCACGCCCTGCGGCGCCTCTGGGTCGACACCCTCGGGCTCACCCTCGAGAAGGAGTTCCAGAGCGAGAAGGAGAACGTGGACGAGGACATCACGGTCGCCGGCGCCGGACCCTTCCGCGTCGAGGTCGACCTGATGCAGCCCCTCGACCCGGAGGCGCGGCCCCGGGTGCACGAGCCGGCGCTCAACCACGTGGGCCTGTGGATCGACGACCTGGCGCAGGCGGTCGAGTGGCTGGAGGGCCAGGGCGTGCGCTTCACGCCGGGCGGCATCCGCAAGGGCGCGTCGGGCCACGACGTCTGCTTCATCCACCCGAAGGGCAACGAGGCGTCGCCGATCGGCGGCGAGGGCGTGCTGATCGAGCTGGTGCAGGCTCCGCCCGAGGTGATCGAGGCCTTCCGGGCCGCGCAGGGCTGACGCGGGGCGGTGCCGGAGTCGCGCTACGCGTTCGGCGACTCGGACACCGCCGCGCAGCGGCTGGCGACCGTCGCCCGCGTGTTCGACCCGCCGTCGCGGGCCTTCCTGGGCGAGTGGAAGGGCGCGGGCTGCGGTCTGGCCCTCGACCTGGGCTGCGGGCCCGGCTTCACCACCGAGCTGGTGGACGCGGTGCTCGCGCCGGAGCGGACGGTCGGCATCGACGCGTCGCAGGCCTTCGTCGACGCGGCGAGCGCCCGCGCGCCGCGCCTCGCCTTCCTGCGCCACGACGTGCTCGACCTGCCCTTTCCGACGGGGCCGGCGGATCTCGTCTACGCCCGCTTCCTGGTGAGCCACCTGGCCGACCCGGCCCGGGCGCTGGCCGGCTGGCGGTCGGCGCTGGCGCCGGGGGGCCGCCTGCTGCTCGACGAGGTGGAGGCCATCGACACCGCCTGCCGCGTGTTCGGCCGCTACCTGGCTCTGGTGGAAGCGGTGCTCGCCGAGCGCGGCCAGTGCCTGTTCGTGGGTCCGCGCCTGGAGGAGCTGGCCGCCGGGCTCGAAGTCGCGTCGTCGACGGCCCGCACCCACCCGGTCGACCCGCGCGACGCGGCCCGCATGTTCGCCCTCAACCTGGCGACCCTGCGCCCCGACGACCGCGCGCTGGCCGCCGAGCTGGAAGCCATCGCCCGCGACGGCGGCCCCCCCATCACCTGGACGCTGCGGCAGCTGGTGGTGGGGGCGCGCTCATAGCCCGCGCAGCCACGGGGCGTCGCGGGTGTCGCGCATCAGGGCGAGGATCTCGCGGGTGCGCTGCCGGGCGTACGGGCCCGGGTCGGCGGCGCTGATCCGGCCCGGGCTCGGCAGCACGGCGGCGAGCAGCGCGGCCTGGCGCGGCGTGAGCGCGGCGGCGCTCGTGCCGAAGTAGCGCTGCGCCGCCGCCTCGGCACCGAACACGCACGGACCGAACTGGGCCACGTTGAGATACAGCTCGAGGATGCGCTGCTTCGACAGCGCCAGCTCGAGCCACAGGGTGAACCAGGCCTCCAGCCCCTTGCGCAGCCAGGAGCGGCCGGGCCACAGGAAGAGGTTCTTCGCCAGCTGCTGGCTGAGCGTGCTGGCGCCGCGCATGGGCCCGCCGTCGCCGCGTTCCTCGACCACCCGCTCCACCTGGCGCAGGTCGACGCCGCCGTGCTCGAGGAAGCGCTGGTCCTCGGCCAGCACCACCGCCCGGCGCAGCGCCGGTGCGATGGCGCGTCGCTCGACGAAGCGGTAGTCGACCCCGGGACAGGCGCGTCCGGTGGCCGGGTCGGAGAAGCGGCTCCAGACCATGAAGCTGGTGGTGAAGGGCTCGCGCACGGCGAGCCAGCCGAGCGGGAGCGCGGTGGCGACGACGACGACGCCGGCCAGGACGAGAGCTGCGCTGCGGAGGCCCACGGCCCCCGGATACTGCACAATGGGGGCATGGGACGAAAGCCGCAGGGACTGCTCCTGGCGGTCGCCAGCCTGGTCGGCTGCAGCGTGAGTGCCCAGGACGGTTCGCCGAGCGGGGGCGATGCCAGCGACGCGGCCCGCCAGCGCATGGTCACGCAGCAGATCGCCGGCCGCGGCGTGCGCGACGAACGCGTGCTCGACGCCATGCGCCGCGTGCCGCGTCACGAGCTGGTGCCCGAGAACGTGCGCGACGACGCCTACGCGGATCGGGCGCTGCCGATCGGCATGGGCCAGACGATCTCGCAGCCCTACGTGGTGGGCTTCATGAGCGAGGCCCTGGACCTCCAGCCCGGCGAGAAGGTGCTCGAGGTCGGTACCGGCTCGGGCTACCAGGCGGCGGTGCTGGTGGCCATGGGCGCCCGCGTCTTCACCATCGAGTACGTGCCCGAGCTGGCCGAGCGGGCGGCGCGCGACCTGGCGCGCATCGGCTTCTCGCCCGAGGCGGCCAGGGCCGGCGACGGCTACGGCGGCTGGCCCGAGCACGCGCCCTTCGACGCGATCGTGGTGACGGCGGCCCCCGACCACGTGCCGCCGGCGCTGATCGAGCAGCTGGCCGTCGGCGGGCGCATGGTGCTGCCGGTGGGCGACTTCCAGCAGGAGCTGGTGCTGCTGCGCAGGACGGAGGACGGCGTGCAGCGCGAGGACCTGATCGGCGTGCGCTTCGTGCCGATGCGCGGCGAGGCCGAGGAGACGGAGCCCCCGGAGCGCCCGGACGAATGAGCGACGGAGAGGGCGGCCGGGATCGGCGGACGCTCGGTCTCGTGCTGCTGGCGGCGCTGGCGGTGTACGCCTGGAACGTGGCGACCCACGAGCCGTTCGCCGCCTACGACCTGGAGGGCCACATGCACTACGTGGCCACCCTGGTCGACCTGGGCCGCCTGCCCGAACCGCTGGAGGGCTGGTCGAGCTTCCACCCGCCGCTCTACTACGCGCTGCTGGCGGGCCTCTCGCTGCCCGCGGCACCGGTCTGGCCGGTGCGCTGGCTCGAGGGGGTGAGCGTCGCCGCGGTGCTGGTGGTCGGGGCCAGCGCGTTCCGGGTGCTGCGGCGGCTGGGTCACGCACGGCCCGTGGCGGCCCTCGCCGCGCTCGTGCTGCTGTTCCTGCCGAGCACCCAGCTCGCCGGGACCATGGTGGGGAACGAGGCGCTGGCCGCCGGCTTCGCCGCGCTGGCGGCGCTCCTGGGGGTGGGTCTGCATGCCGACCCGCGTTCGCTGCCGCGGGCGGCGGGCGCTGCGCTCTGCGTGGGTCTGGCCATGGCGACGAAGTTCACCGGGCTGCTGGCGCTGCCCGCCGTGGCCGTGCCCTTCCTGCGCCGCGACGTCGACCGGGCGCTGCTCGTCGCGGCGGGCGTGGCGGCGGCGATCGTGCTGGTGCTGGCGTCGGGTCCGTACCTGCGGAACTGGCGGGCCACCGGCGAGTGGCTGCCGATGACGCGGGACCGCGAGCCGGTGGCCACCGTCGAGCGCGGGCTCACGATCCGCGAGCGGCGCGTCGTCGACTACCTGTGGCTCGATCCGGCGGTGTTCCGCCTGCCGACGGTGCACGCGCTCGCGGGTGGGGACGGCAAGGCGGGCCTCAACCCGGTGATGACCAACGTCTGGGGGCTGGCGTACGCCTCGGCCTGGTACGACGCCCACGAGGTGCGCGTGCCCGAGGACCGTCGCGCCGCCGGCGCGCGGGTGGGCCGCGGTCTGCTGGTGCTGGGCGTGGTGCCGACGCTGCTGCTGCTGCTCGGCGCCGGCGTGTCGCTGCGGCGCACGCTGCGCGGCAGCGATCCGGGCGCGCCGCTGGTGGGCATGGCCGCGCTGGGAGCGCTCGCCTTCGTGGGCTTCACGCTGCGGGCGCCGGCGACGGCGGCGGTGAAGGCGTCCTACCTGCTGCCGTGTGCGGTGCCGGCGGCGCTCTTCTTCGCGCGGGGGCTCGAGGCGTTGCCGGCGGGGCTGCGCCGGGCGGGCGCGTTCGTCTCGGGCACGGCGGCTCTCGCCTGCGCCGTGGCGTTCGCCAGCGGCGTGTGGCTGCCGGTCCACGCGGCGCCCGAGCGCGCGCGTCCGGCCTGGCTGACGCCCGACCTGGCGCGGGTCACCGACGCGCTCGACGCCGCCAGCGCCGGCCGCTGGATCGGGATCGGCGCGCGCAACACGCCCCGCGCCGTCGTCTGGGAGATGAGCGCCCGCTCGCATCCCCCCGTCGGCGAGGCGGAGCGGCGCGCCTGGTGCGGCGCGATCGGCGCGCTGATGGCCGACGCGGCGCCGTCGCAGCCGTGGCGCGCGCGCTTCGTGCAGCGCGATCGGGTGCTCCGCTGCGATGACTGATCCCCGCGCGCTGGGTGTGCTGCTGGCCGTGATCCTGCTGCCCCTCTACCTGACGGGCCTCGACGCGGACGGGATCACCCACGGCGACGAGGCCTACTGGATCCAGGCCGGCGCGCGGTCCGCGGCGCGGGTGGCGGCGGGCGACCTGCGAAGCCCCGACTGGCAGACCGGTGCGATGGCGTCGGTGCTCGACGTGGACCACCCCACCGAGACGGCGGCCACGCGCAACCCGAAGCTGGGTGCGCTGCTGATCGGCGCCGGCGTGCGCCTGGCCGACGCGCCGCTTCCCGCGCGCTGGTCGCGCGACTACGGCTTCGGCCGCAGTGTCGAGTGGAACCGGCGCAACGGCTTCCTGCCCGCGCGCGAGACGCTTCGCGCCGGACGCCTGCCGGTGGCGCTGCTCGGCGTGGCCGGCGCCGTCGCGCTCTACGCCCTCTTGTGTGGCGTCGTGCACCGCGGCTGGGCGTTCGCGGTGGCGCTTCTCTACGCGACGAGCCCGCTGGTCTGGACCGCCGCGCGGCGCGCCATGCTGGACGGTCCGGCGCTCGCCTTCTCGCTGGGCGCGGTGCTCGCGGCGGCCGCCGTCTGCCGCGCGCCCCGGCGCCTGGCGCCCATGCTGGCCGCCGGCCTGCTGTGCGGCGCCGCGCTGGCCAGCAAGCTGAACGCCGCGGTCCTGGTGCCGGTGCTGGTGCTGGCGTTCGGCTTGGAGGCGGTGCGCCGTCGCGACCCCCGGCTGCTCGGGCGCGCCGCGCTGGCGGGCGTGCTGGCCCTGGCCGTCTTCGTCGGCACGAACCCCACCCTCTACGTGGCGCCGGTCGAGGGCATGCTCTCCATGCTGCGCATCGGCGGCGAGGTGGGTGGGCTGGGGAGGATCTTCCCCGGCGTGAGCCTGCCCACCCTGGCGAGCCGCGTCGAGGCGGCGGCGCGCTTCCTGCTGGTCGACGGCGGCGTGGTGGGCGGACGGCTGGGCGTGCCGGTCGACCTGCTGCTGCTGCCCGCCGGCGCCGTGCTGCTGGTGCGGCGCGCCCGCGGCGACGCGACCGCGCGGCTCTGCGCGCTGTGGCTGGTGTGCGGCGTGACGGCGGTGTGTGTGTGGCCGCCGGTGCGCTGGGATCGCTACTTCCTGCCGGCGCTGCCGCCCATCGCCGTGGCCGAGGCGCTGGCGCTGGGCGCCGCCGGGTCGCTGGTGGCGGAGCGCTTCGCGCGCGCGCGGACCGATGGCGACGCCTGACGTGGCGTCGCAGCCGGGAGCGGCGCGCGAGCGCGCGCTGCTGGTGGCCCTCGTGCTGGGCGTGCTCGCCTGGCTCGGCGACAAGGCGTTCACCGTCGACGATCCGCTCTTCCTGTGGATCGCCGAGCAGGTCCACGCCGATCCGCTCGATCCGCTGGGCGGCAGCGTCGTGTGGAACGCGACCCGGCTGCGCATGTTCGACATCAACCAGAACCCGCCGCTGGTGGGCTACCTCATCGCGGCGGCAGCGGGGCTCTTCGGCTTCGGCGAGCGCGCGCTGCACGCGGTCTTCCTGCTGCCGGCGGGGCTGGCGACCGCCGCGATCCACGCGCTGGCCGGCCGCTTCACCGGAAGGCCCGGCGAAGCCACGCTGCTCGCCGTCGCGACGCCCGCCTTCCTGGTCTCGCTCTCCAACGTGATGGTCGAGTCGTGGCTGCTGGCCTGCTGGACCGGGTCGCTGCTGCTGTGGGTGCGGGGCTTCGATCGCCGGAGCGACGCGCTGCTGCTCGGCGGCGCGGCGCTGGCCGGGCTCGCCTTCCTGACCAAGTTCGCGGCGCTGGCGCTGCTGCCGCTGCTCTTCGTCTACGGCGCCGCCCGCGAGCGGCGGCCGGGTCGCTGGTGCCTCTACCTGCTGGTGCCGCTCGCGACCATCGCCGCCTACGACGCGGTGACGGCCTGGCTCTACGGCACCGGCCACTTCTCGTCGACGCTGCGCTTCGCCCGGGCCTTCGGCGCCGGCGACGAGGGCGTGCGCCTGGGACGCGTGGCCGTCGGACTGGCGTTCACCGGTGGCTGTCTGCTGCCCGCCCTCCTCTACGCGCCGCTGCTGTGGTCGGCGCGGGTCTGCCTGGCCGCGCTGGGGCTGGCGGCGGCGGGGCTCGTCGCCTGGCCGGCGCTCGGGGGAGCGCTCGGCATCGACTTTCCCGGCGCCGGCGCCGATGCGCGCTGGCTCCTGCCCGCCCACCTGCTGCTCTTCGCGCTCGGCGGTGCGAGCGCGGTGGCCGTGGCCCTGACCGACCTGTGGCGACGCCGCGATGCCGACGGCCTGCTGCTGGCGGCCTGGCTGCTCGGCATGTTCGTGTTCGCCGCGCTGGCCAACTGGGTGGTGAACGGGCGCTCGATCCTGCTGATGGCGCCGGCCTGCGCGATCCTGCTGGTGCGGCGGCTCGAAGCGAAGCAGGCGCCGCCGCGCGCCGCGCTGCGCGGCGTGGCGCTGGTGGTCAGCGTGCTGCTGGCGGTGGCGGTGGCGGTCGCCGACCACCGCTGGGCCGGCGACGTGCGCGCCAGCGCCGGGCTGCTGGCGCGACGTCACGTGGGCGCGGGCCACGACACCTTCTTCCTGGGCAACTGGGGACTCCAGTGGTATCTGGAGAAGGCGGGCGCGCTGGCGGTCGACGACCGGCGCTGGCCCGGGCGCGGCGATCGGCTGATCGTGTCGAGCCACAACACCGACCGCCGCGCGCCGCCGCCCGCCCTGGCGCGCGAGCTCGATACGCTCGACGGCGAGGCGCTCGGGCTGCGCACCCTGGCGCCGGGCGTGGCCGGCTTCTACGCCAGCCCGCTGGGTCCGCTGCCCTGGGCCTGGGCGCCGGCGCGCGATCGCTACACGGTCTGGGAGCTCCTCGCGCCGGTGCGCTTCGGGCCCTCGTGGTGACGGAGCGCTAGCCTCGGGGGGCGCCCGTTGCAGGCTCGCCATGTCCGAATCGACCGCCCCCGCCCGCTCGATCTCCCGCTCGATCTCGATCCGCCACCCCGAGCTCGACCTCTCCCGGGTGCCGCGCCACTGGAACGGCGGCGATCCCTTCGCCACCCATTTCATGAACGCGCTGTCCTCCACCTTCCCGGACGGCGAGGCGTTCTTCGTGAAGTCGGTGATGGCCTTCCGCGGCGAGATCGACGACCCGGTGCTCCAGAAGCAGGTCCGCGAGTTCGCCGGCCAGGAGGGCCAGCACAGCCGCCTGCACGACGCCCACACGAAGCTGCTGCTCGACCAGGGCTACACCGGCATCGAGACGCAGAACCGGGTGGCCCGCTGGTTCATGGACCTCTCGGTGCGCAGGGCGCCGAAGGCGTCGCTGGCGGCCACCGCGGCGCTCGAGCACCTGACCGCCATCCTGGCGCGCCGCCTGCTGACCGACGCGGAGCGCTTCACCGGCGAGATGGACGCGACCATGGGCCGGCTCTGGCGCTGGCACGCGCTGGAGGAGGCGGAGCACAAGTCGGTGGCCTACGACGTGCTCATGCGCGTGGCGCCGAGCCACGGGATGCGCGTCTTCATGCTGGCGCAGAACACGGTGGGCGTGCTGGCCGAGGTGATGGCGCGGGCCTGCTACATGCTCTGGAAGGACGGCCTGCTGTTCCGCGCGGAGACCTGGAAGGGCGCCTGGCGCTTCCTGTTCGGCGAGGTGGGCTTCCTGCGCGGCGTGGGGCGCGACTACTGGCCCTGGTACCGCCGCGACTTCCACCCGGACCAGCTCGACGACACGGACCTGCTCGACGCCTGGCGTCCGCGCATCGCCGCCGAGATCGCCTGAACGCGGCCGGGCCGCCGCGGTAGACTGCTCTCCGCGCACCCTCGGAGGGCCCCCCATGCGCGAATGGCTGCGTCACGTCCTGTCCGGCCGACCCGGCTGGATGAACGCCCTGATGATCTTCTCGGCCTACATGGCCATCGTCTACGTGCCGTGGGACTTCTTCATGAAGCCGGTGGCGCTGGACGAGGAGGTCTGGTTCGGCGTCCGGCTGCACGGCTGGGCGGCGAAGCTCACCGAGCCCCTGCACTGGGCCATCTACGCCGCCGGCGCCTACGGCTTCCTGCGCATGAAGGAGTGGATGTGGCCCTGGGCCGCGATCTACGTCGGCCAGGTGGCGATCTCCATGCTGGTCTGGCCGCTGCTCTACGTCGACGGCGTGGGCGGCGTGCTCTTCGGCGCCGTGGCCTTCGTGCCGTTCGCCCTGCTGACCCGCGCCCTGTGGAACGCCCGCGAGCGGTTCGCCTCGCCCGCCACGACGCTGCGCGAGCGCTACGGCGAGTGGGCGCTGGTGACCGGCGCCTCGGCGGGCATCGGCGCCGAGTTCGCGCGGGCGCTGGCCCGCGACGGCGTGTCGGTGGTGCTCGTCGCGCGCCGCGCCGACCGGCTCGAGGCGCTGGCCGCCGAGCTCGAGAAGACCTGGTCGGTGCAGACGCGCAGCGTCGCCTGCGACCTGGCCACGCCCGAGGGCATCGACGCGGTCGCCGCCGCGGTGGCCGACCTGCCGCTGGCCATCCTGGTGAACAACGCGGGCTTCGGCTACTCGGGTCGCTTCGACAAGCTCGACGAGGAAAGGCTGCGCCAGATGGTGGAGCTCAACTGCGTGGCGCCCACCGTGCTGACGCGGCGGCTGCTGCCCGCCCTGCTCGAGCGCGCGCGCGGCGGTGCGGCGCGCAGCGCGGTCGTCATCACCGGATCCGTCGCCGGCCGCCAGCCGCTGCCGCTCCACGGCGTCTACAGCGCCACCAAGGCCTTCGACCTGCTGCTCGGCGAGTCGCTGTTCGTGGAGCTTCGCGAGCACGGCGTCGACGTGGTGGTGCTCGAGCCGGGCAGCACGGCCACCGAGTTCCAGGAGGTCGCCGGCGAGATCGCCCACGAGGGCGAGCCGCCCCAGGACGTGGTGCGCGTGGCGCTGGAGGCGCTGGGCCGCCAGCCGTCGGTCGTCTCCGGCTGGTTCAACTGGCTGCGCGCGAACCTGGCCGGACGCCTGGCGCCGCGGCCCTTCGTGGCCTACCTGGCCCGCGACGTGATGGAGAAGCAGACCCCGGAGGAGATGCGCTGATGGCACGCGGTCACTGGCTCGTGAAGTCCGAGCCCTTCAAGTACTCGTGGGACCAGTTCGTGAAGGACGGCTCCACCTACTGGGACGGTGTGCGCAACGCCCAGGCGCGCAACAACCTGGCGGCCATGAAGAAGGGCGACGCGGTGCTCTACTACCACTCGAACGAGGGCAAGGAGGTGGTGGGCGTGGCCCGGGTGACGAAGACCGCCTACCCGGATCCCACCACCGACGACGAGCGCTGGGTGGTGGTGGACCTCGAGCCGGTGAAGCCGCTGGCCCACCCGGTGACGCTGGCCGAGGTGAAGGCGGACCCGAAGCTGGCGAAGATCCCGCTGGTCACCCAGTCGCGTCTGTCGGTGCAGCCCATTCCGAAGGACGCCTTCGATCGCATCGTGAAGCTGGGCGCGAAGGCGCGCTAGTGGACCTGGACGTCGAGACGATCGAATCGCTGGGTGAGGACGTTCCGCTCCTCGAGGGCATCCGCACGGCGCGGGCGATCCGGCGGCTCAAGCCCGACCCGGTGCCGAAGGCGCTGATCCGCAAGGTGTGCGAGGCCGGCACCTTCGCGCCCTCCGGCGGCAACCGCCAGCCCTGGACCTTCGTGGCGGTGACCGAGCCGGAGCGTCGCGCCTGGGTGGCCGAGCGCTACCGCAAGGCCTTCCACGCCTACATCGCGCCGGCGCTCGAGGCGGCCAGGGCGCCCGACTTCCCCGAGGCGGGCCGGCGCAACATGCGGGCGGCGCTCCACCTGGCCGACCACCTGCACGAGGCGCCGGTGCACCTGTTCGTGGCCGGCTGGAAGCGCCGCGGCGAGGAGCAGCACCAGGCCATCTTCCCGTGCGTGCAGAACGTGCTGCTGGCGTGCCGCGCCGTCGGGCTCGGCGCGTCGCTCACCACCATCCACCGCTCCTTCGGCGCCGAGGTCGACGCCTGGCTGGGGCTTCCGCCGGAGCGGCCGACGAGCGTGCTGATCCCGATCGGCTGGCCGCTCGGCAGACACGGCAGGCCGCCGCGGCGCAGCGTCGACACCTGCCTCCAGTTCGAGCGCTTCGACCCGGAGCTCGAGGAGCGCGCGCTCAGCGCAGCTGGTACGCCGAGGCCAGGGCGTCCGCGTACTCGTTCCAGCGCGAGCCGTCGTGAGCCTTGATCCAGTGGAGCTGGACGCGCGGGTGGTCGCCGGCCAGCGCGTACAGTTGCTTGACCAGCTCCAGGTTCGCGATCGGACCGCTCTTGCGCTTCCAGCCGCGCTTCTCCCAGCCGGCGGCCCACTCGTTCACCGTCTTCACGCACAGCTGGCTGTCCGAGTAGACGACCAGCTCGGCGTCGTCCGGCAGCAGCTGGTAGGCCTCGATCAGCGCCGTCAGCTCCATGCGGTTGTTGGTGGTGTCGTCGGCGAAGCCGCTGCGCTCCTCGACGATCTCGTCGTCCTGCACCCACACCAGGCCCCAGCCGCCCGGTCCCGGGTTTCCCTCGCAGGAGCCGTCGGTGAAGACGCCGGTCTTGGGTCCGCCCTGGTAGCGGACCAGCACCTCGTCGGGAGTCAGGACTTCGCGGGCCCCGTAGTTCGGCATGGGGCCGGAGCTTAGGAGCGCTAGAAATCGAACGCGAGCCCCACGAAGGGTGCGGCGATGCCGGGCTCGCCGTCGGCGCCCTCGACGTCCGAGTCGAAGCCCAGGTCGAGGCCCAGCATGCGGTAGCTGGCGGTCAGGTGGATGCCCTCGTCCAGGCGCAGGGCGGCGCCGCCCTCCACGTCGTACATGGCGGCGCGGCGCGACAGCGAGAAGCCGTGGCCCTGGGCCCAGAGGCCCAGGCTGCGGATCGGGAAGGCCTGGGCGTACAGGCCCGCCACCGGGTGCAGCGCAGAGGGCCGCGTGCCCGGATCGCCCACCGTGCGCGACTGGGTGATCAGCTGGCGGGTGGTCAGGCTGCGGGCTTCGGCCGGCTCGTCGGCCAGCGCCGGGCCGGCCCAGACGAGCCCGAGGAAGAGGAACGGGAACAGGAAGCGAATCGGTTTCGAGGCCACGAAGCTCCGGGGACGAAGTGGAGCCCCTCCAAGGGGGGAAGATCGGTCGGTGGCCCGCGGAACTCTGTGACCCCGCATCACACCCGGCGCGCTCCTGCGCCCCCGCTGCGCGCTACTTGCCGCCTGCCTGACCGTAGCTGCGCAGGAATGCGCTGCGGTGCTCCTCGAAGCGCCCCTCGACGATCGCCCGGCGCGCGTCGCGCACCAGCCGCTGGTAGAAGTGGACGTTGTGCAGCGACGCCAGGATCGCCGACAGGATCTCGTTGGCGGCGAACAGGTGGTGCAGGTAGGCGCGGGTGAAGCCCCCGGTGCAGACCTCGCAGTCGCAGGACGGGTCGATCGGGTAGGCGTCGCGGCGGTAGCGCCGGTTCGAGAGCCGGATGCGGCCCCGCGACGTGAAGACGGTGGCGCTGCGCGCGTAGCGCGTGGGAATGACGCAGTCGAACAGGTCGATGCCGTAGCCGATGGCGGCCAGCATGTCCTCGGGCAGGCCCACGCCCATCAGGTAGCGGGGCTTGTCCTCGGGCAGCAGGGGTGCCGTGTGCTCGGTGATACGGCACAGCAGCTCGTGGCCCTCCCCGACGGAGACGCCGCCGATGGCGTAGCCGGGCAGGTCGAGGGCGACCAGCGCCTGGGCACAGCTCTCGCGCAGGTGCAGGTAGGTGCTCCCCTGGACGATGCCGAACAGCGCCTGGGTCTCGGGCGTGGTGTGGGCCTTCAGGCAGCGTTCGATCCAGGACAGCGTGCGCCGCACGCCGGTGCGCGCCAGCTTCTCGTCGGCCGGGTGGGGCGTGCACTCGTCGAAGGCCATGATGATGTCGGCGCCCAGCGCCTGCTGGATCTCGATGGAGCGCTCCGGCGTGAGATCGATGCCCTTGCCGTCGACCTCGCTCTGGAACTGCACGCCGCGGTCGCTGATCTTCGCGCTCGGCAGCGAGAAGACCTGGAAGCCGCCGCTGTCGGTCAGGATCGGACCGTCCCAGCACATGAAGGCGTGCAGCCCGCCCAGCTTGCGGACCAGCCCCTCGCCGGGCCGCAGGGCCAGGTGGTAGGTGTTGCCGAGCACCACCTGGGCGCCGGTGGATCGCACCTGGGCCGGGGTCAGCGCCTTGATCGCGCCGTGGGTGCCCACCGGCATGAAGGCCGGCGTGGTGATCTCGCCGTGGGGCGTGGTGAAGCGACCCGCCCGCGCGGCCCCCGAGCGGCCGTCCAGGTGGTACCGGAACGGCGCGTCCGACATGGAGGCCCGGCTAGCGGTACGTCTTGCGCTCGCCGGAGCTGCGGCGCTTGCGGACGCGCTGGTGCTTCGACTTCAGCTTCGCCCGGTGGCGGGAGCTCTTGCCTCGATTGCGGTGGGGAAGCGCCTTGGCCTTCTTCACTGGGGACTCCGGGGTCGTCGGGTCCGGCAGGGTAGTGGAGGCCCGGCCGGGCGTCCAACGGGCCCGGGCACCCCCGTCCGGTGCCGCGGCGGGCCGTCTAGCGGCGCCGACGGACCGAGAGGGCGACCAGCCCGAGCCCCAGCAGGAGTCCGGTGCCCGGCTCCGGTACCGGTACGCCGGTGCCGGCCTGGATCTGGTCCCGGTAGAAGGAGAGGTCCACGTAGTAGGTGAAGTCCTCCCCCAGGGCCGCGATCGAGGAGGGACGCGCCGGGTCGTTCGGGATCCAGCCGATCGCCAGCGTCAGTCCGGCCAGCTCCCATTGCCCGCCGTTGTTCACGAAGGCGCCGCCGCCCGAGTCGCCGACCGCGGCCTGGCTCTCGAGGACGGTGCTCGCGTCGTCGAAGCCGGTGGCGAAGATGGCGTCGGCCAGGCCGAGATCGTTGGCCAGGGTGTCGAGGGCCGCCGATGCGGGACTCACCAGGTTCGTGCCCCACTGCTTGGCACCGGACGCCCACAGGTAGCCGGAGTGGGGGGCTCCGAGACAGCTGCCGGCGTTCCAGCCCGCGTCCCAGCAGGTGGCGGCGCCGGTGCTGTTGCCATGGCCGATCACGGTGATCGCGGTGGCGGCGAGCGGCGTGGAGGCCGAGATCGACAGCCCGGCCAGGCCCGGGTCTCCCACCAGGCGCCAGGCCCGCAGGTCCGCGGTGCCACCGCCGGGGTTGGTGAAGCCGACCGAGGCGTCGGTCGCGTAGGTGGTGCCGCCGAGGGTGAAGCTGCCGGAAGAGCCGGTGTGCGCGGCGGTCAGGATCCACGACTCGCCACTGGCGTTCTTGCCCAGGTAGACGGCGCTGCCGGAGCCGTAGGTGCCCACGTGGTCCCAGCCCGGATCGCTGCCCGGCGGCGGAGCCGAGGCGGGATCGGGCGTCCCGAGCAGGGGGTTGGGATCGATGACGATCGCCCCGGCCGGGACCGCCAGCAGGAACACCACGCACCCGATCAGGATCAGACGGCTCGCCATGGGTGCCGGATCGGTCGGCCCGCCCGCGGGCTTGACCAGCCGGCGCCCCCGCGGCCGGCGGCTCGGGGAGCGGCCCATCCGTTATGCTTCGCCCGCCGGAGGCCCCCATGAGCACCCCCCAGGATCGACTGGCCGACTTCGACCTGACCGAGGACCAGCGTCTCGTGCGCAGCGCGGTGCGCGAGTTCGCCGAGAAGGAGATCCTCCCCCACGTCGAGCAGTACGAGCGCGAGGAGCGCTACCCCACCGAGCTGATCCAGAAGCTCGTCCCCTTGGGGTACATGGCGCCCATGATCCCCGAGCAGTACGGCGGCTCGTTCATCGACGTCGTGAGCTACGGCGTCATCTGCGAGGAGCTGGCCCGGGTCGACTGGGTGGTGGCGTCGGTGGTGTCGGTGGCCAACTCGTTGGCGGGCGGATCGATCCTGCGCCACGGCAGCGACGCCCAGAAGGACGCCTGGCTGCCGCGTCTGGCCAGCGGCGAGGTGATCTGCTCGGCCTGCCTGACCGAGCCGGGCGGCGGCACCGACCTGGGCAACCTGAAGACCACCGCCACCAAGGTGGACGGCGGCTACCGCCTCAACGGCACCAAGGTCTTCATCTCCCACGCGAACCACGCGGGCCTGTTCTTCACGGTCGCCTCGGTCGACCTGGCGAAGAAGCACAAGGGCGTGACCGCCTTCCTGGTCGACCCCCATACCAGTGAAGGCATCACCATCGGCAACTTCCCGATGCGCACGCTCAAGCGCGACAACCTGGCCGAGGTGCACTTCGAGGACACCTTCGTCCCCGACGCGAACGTGCTGGGCCAGCCGGGCGGCGGCTTCCCGGTGCTGGGCTCGGCCCTCGACATGGGGCGCTACTCGGTGGCGGCGCGCTGCATCGGCCAGAGCCAGCGCTGCATCGACCTGGGCGTGGCCTACGCCAAGGAGCGCGAGGCCTTCGGCCAGAAGATCGGCGAGTTCCAGATGATCCAGAAGAAGATCGCCGACATGGTGATCCGCACCGAGGGCGCGCGCGGCGTGGTCTACCGGCTGGGGCGCATGAAGGACGCGGGGGTCGAGCGCTGCTCGATGGAGAGCTCGCTGGCGAAGCTGATGGCCAGCGAGGCGGCCACCCAGAACGCGCTCGACTCCATGGCCATCCACGGCGGCTACGCCGTCACCGCCGAGTACGAGATCGGGCGCCACCTGATGGAGGCCAAGGCGCTGGAGTTCGGCGAGGGGACCAGCGAGCTGCACCGCAAGCTGGTGGCCGAGGCGATGCTGGGGATGCGCAAGTGAGCGATCCGCGGCGCCGGGAGCTTCTCGACCTGATCCTCGACGTCTCCTTCCGCCGCGAGAAGGTGGTGCTGTCCTCGGGCAAGGAGAGCGACTTCTACCTCGACCTGCGCCAGACGCTGATGCGTCCGCGCGGCGTGCAGCTGGCCGGCGAGCTGGCGCTGGAGCGGCTCTCTTCCGGCACGCCGGTCGCGGCGGTGGGCGGCATGGCGGTGGGCGCGGTGCCCTTCGTGTCGGCGGTGCTGCTGGCGGCCGCGGCGAAGGACCCGGCCTCGCCGCTGCTCGGCTTCTTCGTGCGCAAGGAGAAGAAGGGCCACGGCCTGGGCCGCCAGATCGAGGGCGGCTTCGCCGCGGGCCAGACGGTGGCGCTGGTGGAGGACACGGTCACCACCGGCGGCTCGACCCTCCAGGCCATCGACCTGGTGGAGGCGGCCGGCGGCAAGGTGGCGCGGGTGCTCTGCATCGTGGATCGTGGGGAGGGCGGCGCAGAGGCGTTCGCCGAGCGCGGCTTCCAGCTCGAGTCGCTGTTCGACCGGAGCGACCTTCCCGTCTAGAGCCCACCACGCAGCCCATGGATCCCAAGCTCGCCTACTGGACCGGCGCCCTGCTGAACCTGGGCGTGATCACGCTCTGCGTGGTCCTGGGCGTGCGGGCGATCCGGCGCGGCCAGGTGCGGCGCCACCGCAACCTGATGCTGACGAGCGCAGCACTCGTCGGCCTGTTCCTGGCGTCCTACGCGGTGAAGGTGATGGTGCTCGGCAAGGAGGACCGCTCGCTGTGGACGTCGCTCGACTACGCCGTGCTCTACGTCCACGAGCTGTGCATCGCTGCGATGCTGCTGGCCGGCGGCCTGGCGATCTTCCGGGCCTGGCGCTTCCGCTCGCGGCTGGGACCCGACGGGACGCTTCCGGCGGAGCCGTTGCCCGGCGGGCCCTCGCACCGGCGCGCGGGCCGCGTCGCCGTGGTGGGCGTGGTGCTGGGCTTCGTCACCGCGGGAGGCGTGCTCTTCGGGATGTTCGCGCGTGCGGGGTCGTAGCGGGCTCGCGGCGCTGCTGTGCCTGCTGTGCGGTGCGGCCCCGGGCTGCGCCCCGCCCGATCCCACCGCGCGCAACCTGGTGGTCGTGTCCCTCGACACCCTGCGCGCCGACCGGCTCGGCGCCTACGGCTACGGGCGCGCGACGTCGCCGCGCCTCGACGCCTTCTCGCGCGAGGCCTTCGTCTTCGAGCGCGCCACCAGCGCGGGCAACGCCACCGCCGGGGCGCACCATGCGCTGTTCCAGTCGAAGGTGGCGTCGCGGGCGGTGGCCCGGGGCAGCCGCGCGCCGACGCTGGCGGGGATCCTGCGCCAGCGGGGCTATCGCACCGCCGGCTACACCGACGGCGGCACCATGGCCCGCGAGCTGGGCTTCGCCCGCGGCTTCGAGCACTTCGACGACGGCAACCGCGGCCTCGCCACCAGCCTGCCGAAGGCGCTGCCCTGGCTGGAGCAGGCGGCCGGCGGCGACGCGCCCTTCTACCTGTTCGTCCACACCTTCGACGTGCACCTGCCCTACGATCCGCCGCCGCCCTTCGACACGCGCTTCTTCCCCGACTACGCGGGGCCGGTGACGGGCGAGCGGACGCTGCCGCTGATGCGTGGCGTGCGCCGCATCTTCGAGCAGGTCCGGCGCGCCGACCCGGTGGAGCTCGACGCCGACGGGCGCCGCAAGGTCGAGGCGCTCTACGACGGCGAGATCGCCAAGACCGACATGCTGCTGGCCGGACTGCTCGAGCGGCTCGCCGCGCCGGACCTGGCCGACGACACGCTGGTGGTCGTGCTCTCCGACCACGGCGAGGAGTTCTGGGAGCACGGCTCGGTGCTGCACTCGCACACGCTCTACGAGGAGCTGCTGCACGTGCCGCTGATGGTGCGCGTGCCGGCCTGGCGCGATCGCGCGCGGCGGATCGCGGCGCGCGTCTCCATGCTCGACGTGCTGCCCACCCTGCTCGAGCTGCTGGCGGTGCCGGTGCCCGAGGGCGTGCGCGGCCGCAGCCTGCTGCCGCTCATGCGCGGCGAGTGGCTGCCGGAGGTCCCGATCGTGTCCGAGGGCTACCCCTTCGGCCACGACCTCCAGTCGGTGGTGCTGGGCGACTGGAAGCTGGTGCGCTCGCTGCCCACCGGCGAGCTCGAGCTCTACGACCTGGCCAGCGACCCCGGCGAGCAGAACGACCTGGCCGACACCCGTCCGGAGCAGCGCGAGCGCCTGGTCGCGGTCCTGAACGGCCAGCTCTCCGCCCGCCCCGCCGCCTCCCCGGAAGAGGCCCAGCGCTTCGACGGCCTGCCCGAGGAGACGAAGCAGCGCCTGCGCGAGCTCGGGTACATCGATTAGGGGGCGGCGGCCCGCGCGCGCACCCGGTCGGCCCAGGTGCGTGGGGGCAGGAAGGCCAGGTAGAGGCCCACGCTCTGGGTGATGCCGGCGGCGGCGGTGAGCAGCTGGGCCGGGTCCGAGCGCAGCACGTCGACGCCGGCGGCCAGGTAGAAGACGTTCACGAGCCCGGCCGAGCCGGCGGCGATGCTCACCAGCGCCCACAGTCCGGTGCGGTGACACACCAGCGGGTCGGCCAGACCCAGCGCCAGGCGCTTGCGCAGCTTCCCGTGCAGGGCGAGCGCCTCGACGGCGCTCCAGCCGTAGGCGGCCACGCACAGCAGCAGCTGGAGGATCGCCGGCAGGCGGGTGCGGCCGGTCAGGCTCTCGGGCGAGACGGCGGCCCAGTTCGGTCCGGCCGCCCACAGGAAGTGGAGGGCGGTCGCCGCCATGGCCAGGAGCGCTGCGCTCCGCGCCAGGCGCGAGCCCGAGCGGAACACGCGCCAGGTGAAGGCGAACAGCAGTGCGACCGAGACGTCGATGGCCAGCACGCCGCCCACCGCCACCGCGCCCAGCAGCGGCGGCTCGAGCAGGCCCGGCGCCCGGGTGGCGACCATCAGCGGGTAGCCGACGCCCGCCAGCAGCACGAGCGAGAGTCCGAGCAGCAGCTCCGGCGCCTGACCGGTGCGACGGGCCAGCGCCAGCATGCGCACGCCCACGCCGAGCGACGCCACCAGCAGGACCAGGAAGCCGATTCCCGAGAGAAGCTGCACGGATACCCCCTGGCCTGCACACATCGGCCGGACGCCGGGGGCGATTGAGGCGCGCTACGGGGCGGGCGGAAGCTCGATGCGCGAGAGCGCCTGGATGCCCAGGCGGATGTTCTCTCGCGCGGCGTACTCGAGGCTTCGCCGACCACGGACCCCGCCCACGAAGTGGTGGCTGCGTCCGCGGGACGTGACGGGCTCCTGCCACACCGTCGTCCGATCGGCGACGCGCGACAGGCTCCAGAGCACAGTGAGCTCGCGTCCCTCCACGCCGACGCCGTCTCCCAGCACCACGTCGAGCCGGTAGTCGCCGCTGTCCAGCGCGACCAGGCCCTGGAAGACGCCGCTCGCGACCAGCGAGTCGCGCAGCGCCTGCTCGAAGGCGGCGTCGGAGATGCGGAACTCGAAGTCCTGTCCCCCCGACGCGCGCACGCCGACGCGCCAGGGATGGCTGCGCTCGACCGAGACGTCGCGGGCCTGCATGGCGGCGGCCTTCGGAATGGAGCTGCAGCCGGTCGCCAGGGCGATCCACAGCAGCGCCGCACCGGCAACGCGCGCCCGCTGCCTCACTCGGGGCTCCGGCCGAACAGCTCGGCGAGGATCAGGCGCGCGTGGCCCTGGGGCGTCTTGCGCACCACCGACGGGCGCCAGGACCAGCCGGTGGCGGTGATGTAGCCGGTCTCGGGGTCGCGCACGTAGAGCGTGAGCTGCTGGCAGAACATGGTGACGTCCCAGACGTAGCGGTCCACGTAGGTGATGACGCCGTCGTAGTCGTCGGCGGGCGCGGGTCCGGCGTCGGCCTGGAAGCCCAGCGCCTGGCGGGCGCGCAGGATCGCCTCTCGCGCATGCAGCTCCCCCCGCGGACGTCCGCTCCGAGTATACGGCGGCGGAATGGTCCATACTCCCTGTTCGCGAAACTCCAGGAGCCCCCATCCATGCACCTGAACCTCGGAAGCATCCTCCAGGGCAGCACCCACCAGCGGCCCGACCATGTGGCGATCCGCCACGACGACCGGACCCTCAGCTACGCCGAGCTGGATCGCGCGGCGCGGGGCGTGGCCGCGTCACTGCGGGCGCGCGGCATCGAGCCGGGCATGGCGGTGGCGATCATGGTGCCGAACCTGCCCGAGTTCACGATCACCTACTTCGGCATCCTGTACGCGGGCTGCACCGTGGTGCCGCTGAACGTGCTGCTGTCGGGTCCGGAGGTGCAGTACCACCTGGAGGATTCCGAGGCGAAGCTGCTGGTGGCGCACCCGCTCTTCGAGGAGCCGGCGAAGGCGGGCGCCGCGGCGGCGGGCGTCGACGTGGTGTGGGCGGCCGGCGACGGCGAGGGCACGGTGGCCGGGCTCGCGTCGGCCGATCCGGTGGAAGCGCTCCATCCGACGAAGCCCACCGACACGGCGGTCGTGCTGTACACGTCGGGCACCACCGGCAAGCCCAAGGGCGCCGAGCTCACCCACAGCAACCTCTTCATCAACGCCGGCATGGTCGTGCCGAAGCTGCTGCCGGTGGGTCCGGACGACGTGGCCATGGCGACGCTGCCGCTGTTCCACTCCTTCGGGCAGACCTGCATCCAGAACGCCATGATCGCCCTGGGCGCCACGTACACGCTGCTGCCGCGCTTCGGACCGGACGAGGCCTTCTCGGTGATGGAGCGCGACCGGGTGACGCTCTTCGCCGGCGTCCCGACCATGTACTTCGCGCTGCTGAACCACGAGCCGGAGCGCGCGCCCGATCTCTCGACGCTGCGCATCTGCATGTCGGGCGGCGCGCCCATGCCGGTCGAGGTGATGAAGAGCTTCGAGGAGAAGTTCGGCGTCGACATCCTGGAGGGCTACGGCCTGTCCGAGACCTCGCCCATCGCGTCGTTCAACCAGCCGGGCCGACCGCGCACGCCGGGCTCGATCGGCTACCCGGTGTGGGGCGTCGAGATGGCGATCCTCGACGAGAACGACCGCCCGGTGCCCGACGGCGAGCGCGGCGAGATCTGCATTCGCGGCCACAACGTCATGAAGGGCTACCTGAAGCGCCCCGACGCCACGAAGGAGGCGCTCAAGAGCGGCTGGTTCCACTCGGGCGACGTGGGCGTGCGCGACGAGGGCGGCAGCTACGCCATCGTCGACCGGGTGAAGGACATGATCCTGCGCGGCGGCTTCAACGTCTACCCGCGCGAGGTGGAAGAGGTGCTCTACAGCCACGAGGCGATCGTCGAGGCCGCCGTGCTGGGCGTGCCCCACGAGAGCCACGGCGAGGAGGTGAAGGCGGTGGTCGTGTCGAACGATCCGAGCCTGGACGCCGACACGCTCCGGGCCTGGTGCAAGGAGCGGCTCGCCGCCTACAAGTACCCGCGCATCATCGAGTTCAGCGAGGGCCTCCCCAAGGGCCCGACGGGCAAGATCCTGAAGCGGGAGCTGCGCTAGGGCCCTTCTCCAGACCTTCCGCCGGTCCGCCGATCCGGTGGGGATGGCGGCCTTCGAGTGCGTGAACCACCCGGGCGCCGACGCGCGCTGGATGTGCGTGGGCTGCGAGAGCGTCTTCTGCGGCGAGTGCGTCGGCCGCCGCCGCTTCGGCGCGGCCTCGGTCGACACCTGCAAGGCCTGCGGCGAGCTGTGCCAGCCCATGAAGGCGGGCCGCGCGAACGATCGCGAAGCGCTCACCGAGACCTTCCTCGGCGCCTTCGCCTACCCGCTGCGCGACGCCGGTCCGCTGATGATCGCGGCCGGCACGCTCTTCTCGTGCGGGACGCTGCTGTTCCTGCGCGGCCTGGGCGGGCTGCTGTTCGTGTGGTGCCTGTTCCTCGGCTACGGCATGCAGGTGCTGCGCGAGACCGCCGACGGTCGCGAGAACGCGCCGAACTGGCCCGACGTGAACAGCGCGGGCCAGCTGTTCAAGCCCATGCTGCTGGCCATCGCGACCGCCTTCGTCTCCTACGCCCCGGCCTTCTGGGCGTTCCGCAGCGGCCACCCGTGGCTGGGCGGTGCGCTGGTGCTGGCCGGCGTCGCCTACGCGCCCATGGCCTGGATCGCCGCCTCCATCTCGGGGAACCTGCTGGCCATCACTCCGGTCACGGTGCTGCCGCTGCTCGCCAAGGTGCGCCCCAGCTACTTCGGCGCCTGCGCCCTGCTGCTCGGCATCTACGCCGTCTTCGACGTCGCCACGAAGGCGGTGGTCGGCGCCCTGCCGACGCTCGTGGGCTACGCGTTCATGAACGCGGCCTTCCTCTACCTGATGATGGTGGAGATGCGCGTGCTGGGGCTGGTCTGGCGCAGCCACGCCGACGAGCTGGGGCAGGGCTGAGTCAGCCCTCCGGCTCGAGCGCTCTGCGCTGCTCCTCCAGCGCCTCGAAGCGCTCGGGGCCGATGGAGATGAACAGGCCCTGGGCCTTCGCGCACAGCCGGTCGCCGGCCAGCAGGCGTCCCTCGGTGAAGATCTTGCGACCCTCCATGCGCACCAGCTCGCACGCGAAGGCCAGCTCGGTGTGCAGCGGCGTGGGCTTCTCGTAGCGGATGGTGAGCGTGCCCGTCATGCCGGGCCGACCGCCCAGCGACTGCACGAAGCCCAGCACCTCGTCGAAGGCGGCGGCCACGAAGCCGCCGTGCACGCAGCCGGGCGCGCCCTCGTAGGCGGATCCGAACGTGCACGTCCCCACCGCGGTGCGCTCGCCGGTCTTGGCGATGGAGATGGGCGGCGCCAGCGGGTTGGCCAGCCCGATCATGGGGCTCTGGTCGAAGAAGGCGCCGACGTCGCCGGCGGTGGCGCTCTCGGCGTAGCCGTGCACGTAGCGCAGGCGCGGGTGGGCGGCGAGCGCCTCGGCGTAGCGCTCCAGACCGTCGGCCGCGCGGGCCAGCTCGTCCTCCGGCGCGTTCGACGGCACCAGCCGCTCCATCACCAGGCGCATGGCGGTGGCGAGCCGGCGCTTCTGGGCCCACTTGCTCGCCTCCTCCTTGTCGACCGGGTAGGGGAGCCGGTGTTCCTGCTCGCTCAAGCGGCGCTCCCGAAGATCTCGAACATGTGGCCGACGTTGCTCTGGATGCGCTCGCCGGGCACACCCACCGAAGGCGCGTAGAGCAGCGGCTGGTCGGTCAGGTCCTTCCACTGGGACAGCTTGTCCTTCGCCTCGTCCGGCGTGCCGACGATGGCGATCTCGTCCACCAGCGCGTCGGGCACGGCCTCGCACATGGCCTTCACGTCGAACTTCTTGAGCGCGGCGCGGCACGCAAGGCCCACCTCCTTCATGCCGTGGTGCTCGAGGATCGAGTGGTAGAGGGCGGTGGTGTAGTAGAAGCCGATCTGGTTCTTGGCGTCCTGCACCGCCAGCTCGCGATCCTCCTGGATGGAGGTCAGCACGTAGGGTGCGAGGGCGCAGGCGCCGGCGGTCCGCCCCGCCTTCTCCTCGGCGGCGCGCAGGCCGGGAAGGGTCACGTCGCGGTGCCAGGTGCGCGTGGCGATGGGGTGGCCGACCAGCCCGTCGGCGACCGTGCCGGCGGCGGCGATCATTCCCCGGTTCACGGCGGCGATCCAGATGGGGATGTCGACGCGCGGCGCGCCGGGCCGCGCGTAGACGGGCACCTTCAGGTTCCAGTGCTCGCCCTCCCAGCGGAAGCCGCCGCCCTTCTGGGCCTCGAAGGCGGCGCGCAGCAGGCGCACCAGCTCCTTCATGCGCGGCGCCGGCGCCGAGAACGGCATGCCGAACCAGTCCTCGTTCATGCGGCGGGTGGCGCTGCCGAGCCCGAGCACCAGCCGACCGCCGGACAGCTCGTCGAGATCCATGGCGGCGCTGGCGTGGAGCAGCGGCGAGCGCGTGAAGGCGTTGGCGATGCCGGTGCCGATGCGCACCTGCGACGTGGCCTGGGCGATGGCGCCCAGCGGCACGTAGCCGTGGCGGTTGAAGAACTCGATGGTGTAGACGCCGTCGAAGCCGGCGGCCTCGGCCCGCACCGCCATCTCGACGTCGCCGCGCGCGGTGCCGGAAGTGAGGATCAGTCCGATTCGCAAAGGGGTCCCTCCAGGGCCGGAAACGTAGCGTTCCCGGGGCTCCGGGAGGCACCCGGGGGGAGCGGGAAGGCGGGGCCGGCGGCCCGGCGGCGTGACCGGATCCGTCACGGGGGTGGTGGATCCTGACCGCATCGAACGGCATCGAATCCCCGTGCTGCGGTGCGCGTCCCACCGATGGCATCCCTGGAGGTCGAGTCCATGCGTCAGAACCTGCGACCGGTCGATCGCACCGTCACCCGCTGCCTCGTCTGCGGCTCCTCGGAGGTCCGCACCGACGAGGTCGTCGATCGCGGCTGGGTGTTCCTGCACGAGTGCCCGCGCTGCGACCACCGCTGGACGCGTCGCGCCGAGCCCGTCCGCACGCGTCCGACGCTGCACGTGGCCAGCGAGGTGGCCAGCGCCGCCTGAGGTGAGCGCGCGCATGGCGTGATCGCGCCGGTGCTACCGTCGGTGCGTGAGGCTCGTGCTCTACACGGGGAAGGGTGGCGTCGGCAAGACGACGACCGCCGCCGCTGCCGCCGTGTGTGCGGCGGAGCGCGGCCAGCGCACGCTGGTGGCCTCCGCCGACTCGGCCCACAGCCTGGGCGACGTGCTGGAGCAGCGGCTCGGACCCGAGCCGCGCACCGTCGCCCCGCGTCTCGACGCCGTGGAGATCGACGCCCGCGCCGAGACCGCCCGCCACTGGGGTCGCATCCAGGAGTACCTGGTCTCGATGTTCCTCTACCACGGCATCGAGGCCGTGGTGGCCGAGGAGCTGGCGTTGTTGCCCGGCGCCGAGGAGATCGTCACGCTGCTGGCGGTCGAGCGGCACCTGGCGTCGGGCCAGTACGACCAGGTGGTGGTCGACTGCGCGCCGACCGACGCGGCGCTGCGCCTCACCACCCTGCCCGAGGTGGCCCGCGGCATGCTGCGCATCGTGCTGCCGTCCCTCGAGGCGCTGTCGGGCGTGGCCGTGCCGATCGCGCGGCGGCTGGTGAGCGTGCCGCTGCCCGACCCCTCGGTCTTCGAGGACGCGGAGGAGCTGGTCTACCGCCGCTTCGTGACGCTCCAGCGCCGACTCACCGATCCCGCCACCAGCGTGAGGCTGGTCGTCACGCCGGAGCGCATGGTGATCGACGAGGCGCGCCGCGTGTACACCGAGCTGTCGCTGTTCGAGGTGCCCTGCGACGCGGTGGTGATGAACCGGCTGCTGCCGCCCGAGGCCGGCGAGGTGGAGTTCTTCCGCGACTGGGAGCGGCTCCAGCAGGAGCGGCTGGCCGAGGTGCAGGAGGGCTTCGCGCCGCTGCCGGTGCTGCCGGCGCCGCTCCAGCAGGACGAGGTGACGGGCCTGGCCCGCCTGCGCGCCCACGGCGCCCGGCTGTTCGCCGAGGTGGAGCCCGGCGACGTGCTGTGCAGCGCCCCGCGCGTGCGCTTCGAGCGGGAGCCGGGCGGCTACGTGGCCCGGGTGCCGCTGCCCCTGGGCACCGCCGACGCGCTCGACGTGGCCAAGGTGGACGACGACCTGGTGGTGACCGCCGGCCTGCGGCGCCGGGCGATCCGCCTGCCGCGCCGGGTGGCGCCGCTCGCCCTGCGCGAGGCTCGGCTCGACGGCGCGACCCTCCACGTGCGCTTCGCCGCCGACCCCGCCGACCCCGCCGAAGGGAAGCGCGCCTGATGCGCGTGCTCCTCCTCACCGGCAAGGGCGGCGTCGGCAAGACCAGCCTGGCCCTGGCCACCGCGCTGCGCGCCGCCGAGCTGGGCTCGCGGGTGTTCGTGCTGTCCACCGACTCGGCCCACAGCCTGGGCGACGCGCTGGGGCGTCCGGTGGGTCCGCGCCCGGTGGAGGTCGCGCCGAACGTGACCGCCCAGGAGGTGTCGGCGCTGGCCGAGCTCGACCGCTCCTGGTCCGAGATCCAGGAGTTCCTCCAGTCGGTGCTGGTGGGCAGCGACGACGAGGTGGTGGCCGAGGAGCTGCTGGTGTTCCCCGGGCTCGAGGAATTGGTCAGCCTGCGCGCGCTGCTCGAGGTGGAGGCCAGTGGCGCCTGCGACCTGTGCGTGGTCGACTGCGCCCCCACCGGATCCACCCTGCGCCTGCTGCGCCTGCCCGACGTGCTGCGCATGGTGATGGAGAACTTCTGGGACATGAAGCGGCGCGCGGCCCGCGCGCTGCGTCCCGTCGCCGACCGGGTGGGTCTGGGCCGCTTCGTCGCACCGGAGGAGGTGTTCGACGCCTTCGAGCGTCTCTACGACGAGATCGACGCCGTGCGCCAGATCCTGCTGGACGAGGACCGCACCTCGGCGCGTCTGGTGGTGAACCCGGCGCGCGTGGTGGTCGACGAGACGCGCCGCTCCTACGCCTACCTGTGTCTGCACGGCGTCGGCACCGACGCGGTGCTGGTGAACCGGCTGCTGCCGGCCGAGGCGGCCCAGGGCTACTTCGAGCGCTGGGCCGAGCGCGAGCGCGAGGAGCTGCTCGACATCGAGCGCTCCTTCCCGGTGCCGCTGCTGCGGGCGCCGCTGCGCCGCGGCGAGCTGATCGGCACCGAGGCGCTGGCCAGCCTGGGACGCGAGCTCTACGGCGAGCGCGACCCGGCGGCGCGCTTCGTGCAGCGCCGCCCGCTGCGGCTCGAGAAGCGCGACGGCCGCACCGTCCTGCTGCTCGACCTGCCGACGGTGGAGCGCGAGGAGGTGGACGTGCTGGTGCGCGGCGACGAGCTGTGGATCTCGGTGCGCGACTTCGAGCGGCGCGTGGCGCTGCCCGCGTCGCTGGCCGGCCTGCCGGTGGAGTCGGCGGAGCTGGTCAAGGGCGTGCTCGAGGTCGAGTTCGGGGAGGCCGTGTGAGCGAGCGCGCCGCGGCGCGCCGCATCGTCTCGCTGGTGCCGAGCCTGAGCGAGGCGCTGTTCGCGCTGGGCCTGGGCGACCGGGTGGTCGGCGTGACCGACTGGTGCGTGCACCCGGCCGACCGGGTGGCGGCGCTGCCCAAGGTGGGCGGCACCAAGAACCCGTCGATCGAGCGCATCCTGGAGCTGCGCCCCCAGCTGGTGATCGCCAACCAGGAGGAGAACCGGCGCCGCGACGTCGAGCGGCTGACGCAGGCGGGCGTCGACGTGTGGGTCACGTATCCGCGCACGGTGCGCGACGCCATCGCGCTGCTCGAGGAGCTGGGCGCGCTGGGCGCCGACGCGGCGCAGCGCGAGGCGGTGCTGGGTCCGGTGCGCCAGGCCTTCGCGCGGGCCGAGCAGGCGCTGGCCAGTGCGACGCCGGCCCGCGTCTTCTGCCCGATCTGGAAGAGCCCGTGGATGGCGGTCGGCGCCGACACCTACGCCGACGACCTGCTGCGCCTGTGCGGCGGCGCCAACGTCTTCGGCGACCGGCACGAGCGCCGCTATCCGATCGTCGAGGAGGCCGAGATCGTCGCCGGGGCGCCGGAGGTGGTGCTGCTGCCCGACGAGCCCTACGCGTTCGGGCCGCGCGAGGTGGCCGAGCTCTCGGAGTGGCCCATCCCGGCGGCCGAGGCGCGGCGCATCCACCCGCTCGACGGCACCCTGGTGTCCTGGTACGGCCCCCGCATCGGCCAGGCGATCAGCTCCCTGCGGGCGCTCCTGCAGCCCGGGTCCTGAACGGCTTCCGGGACCGAAGCGCCCGTTTCCAAAGCGCTTCCACGGGGCGCTGGGCGCGCGGGCCCGCGCCTGCCAGAATCAGGCACGGCCCCGCAACTTCCGTTCAAGCGCTGCCCAGGACTTGCCGAAAGGCTGCGCAAGAGCCCATGCGACCCACGTCCCGCCATCGCCGCACCGACCGCGCCTGCCGCTCCTGCGGCCGGGGTCTGCTCGTGGCCCTGGCGTTGCTGGCATGCTCGCTGCCGGCGCTCGCCGCCGAGGTCACCGAGGTGCGCGTCGGCAAGCACCCGGAATTCACCCGCGTCGTCTTCCAGCTCGACGCGCCGGCCGGCTACCGGCTGGAGCGCGACGGCACCCGGCTGACGGTCACGCTCGACGCAGGCGCGAGCGCCCGCTCGATCCCGTTCCGGACGCGGGGCATCTCGAAGGTCGAGGTCGACGCCGGCCGTGGCACGTCGGTGGCGCGCATCTCGCTGCGCGAGCCGGGCATCCGCGTCAAGGAGATGATCCTCGCCAACCCGCCGCGCATCGTGCTCGACGTGATGCGCGAGAACACGATGCCGGTGGCGAAGAAGCCCGCGCCGAAGCCGGCGCCCGAGCCGGTGGTCGCGAAGACGCCGGAGCCCGCGCCGGAGCCGGAGGTGGCGAAGCCGCCCGCGCCGAAGCCTGCGCCCGCACCGGTGGTCGCGAAGAAGCCCGCGCCGAAGCCGGTGGCGAATAAGCCCGCGCCGGTCGTGGCGAAGAAGCCCGCGCCGGAGCCGGCGCCCGAGCCCGTGGTCGAGAAGCCGCCCGCGCCCGCGCCGAAGCCGGTGGTCGCGAAGACCCCCGCGCCCGAGGTTGCGAAGCCCGCCAAGCCCGCCGCGAAGCCCGCGGTCGAGGAACCGAGCGAAGCGCCGGTCGCCGACGCGACGCCGGAAGCCGCGCCCGACGCCGAGCCGCTCGAGGTCGCCGACGCCGAGCCGACGGCGCCCAGTCCGGTTGCGCCCAAGCCGGTCGCGCCGAAGCCCGTGCAGCCGAAGAAGGCCGCCCCCAAGCCGGTGGCGCCGAAGACGGCGAAGGCCCCGGCGCCCGCGCCTTCGAGCGAGGGCGGCTGGTGGTCGAACCCGCTGGTCCTGGCCGCCGGAGCCGGTGTGCTGCTGTGCCTGGTCGGCTTCTTCCTGATGCGCCGCCGCCGGCCGCTGCCCAACGACCTGGACGTGATGGCGATCGCCGACGAGTCGAGCACCGGCGACGACGATTCCGCCACCGCCCACGACACGCTGCTGGGCTCGGCCCCGAGCTTCGGCGGCGACAGCGAGATGCCGGGCGCCGCCAGCGCCGAGAGCGGCAGCGGAACCCTCGACGGGCTCTTCGACGACGAGCCCGCCACCGATTCCAGGACGACCGAGCCCGCGGCGATGCCCGAGCCGGCCGCCCCCGTCTCCGAGCCGGCGAGCGCCGGATCCGAGATGGACAGCCTCTTCGAGACCGATGTCGAGACCGTGGCCGTCGATCCGAACGAAGCCACGACGATGGGAGACCCGACGATGAACCAGGGAATGTCCGACCTGCCGGCCGATCCGGATCGCATGGACTCGCCGCCCCCGGCTCCCGTCGCCGCTGCACCGGCCGGAGCCGACAGCGACGTGCTGCGCGTCGTGCACGAGCTCGAGCGCCGCATGGCCCAGCTCGAGGGCAAGCTCGAAGAGGCGAACGAGGCGCGCGAGCGGCTCGAGCGCCAGGTGGCCGCCCAGAGCGAGGAGCTGCGCGTGCAGCGCGCCGCCATCGCGCGGACCCAGCGCGCCCTGCGCACCATGAGCCGCGGCGACGAGGACAAGGCCACCGAGCCGGCCCTCCGCGACAGCGACACCCAGGCGAAGACGCGCGTCAGCGTCGAGTAGCCTTCGGCTAGTCGATGATCGTGCCGTCGGCCACGCATTCCAGTGCGCCGAGGGCGCCGACGAACTCGCCCTTCGGCAGGAACGTGGGCTGGCGTCCCATGGCCCGGCACGCGCCGGACAGCACCGCCACCAGCGACGGGTTGTTGCGCAGCGTGGTGCCGCCCCAGGCGATGCGCTCGACGCCGGCCGCCGCGGCCAGTCCGCAGCAGATGAGCGCCACGTTCTCGCCCACCAGACCCATCACGCCATGAGCCAGGTCCGACGGAGCCGTGACGTCGCCTTCCGCCAGCCGCGCGAGGCGGGCGAAGGAGGAGGCGTTCACCTCGCCGGGCAGCAGGAAATCGCCCTCCGGGTAGACGTCCGAGATCAGCAGGTCGACGTTGCGGCGGTCGCCTTGCGCCGCCGCCTCGGCGATGGCGTCGAACTCGCGGCGGCCGGTGAGCGCCGTGCCCAGGCCCATCACGGTGCCGCCGCCCAGGGCCGTGCCGCCCACGCGCGTCACGCGGGCGCCGTCGACCAGCATGGCCGAGGTGCCGGTTCCCACCGAGACCAGCAGGAAGCGCTCCGCGTCGACGCCGCGGCCCCGCAGCAGGCGCCGGGCCCCGGTGGACCAGGCGGCGAACTCGTCGACCTGGGCGGTGTCCGAAGACAGCAGGCGCGCCAGCCGGGGTGCGCCGCCGCCGGTCAGGCCCACCTGCCGGACGCCGGCCTCGGCCAGGCGCCGGGCCACGGCTTCCAGGTCGGCGGCCGGCCGGGTCTCCAGGGCGGTGGTCCCCGCCGGCTCGCGAATGGCCAGCTTCACGAGGGTCGCACCGACGTCGGCACCGGCGAGCGCAGCGTTCTGGAGCTTCGGCGGTTCAGACAACGAGACGACGTCCAGAGTGGCACAATCGGGTGATCCGGGAGCAGCCAATGTACACCGCGCACTACGGGCTCCGCGAGAAGCCGTTCAGCCTGACGCCCGACCCGCGTTACCTGTTCCTGTCGACCTCCCACCGGGAGGCGCTGGCCCACGTGCTCTACGGCATCGACCAGGGCGAGGGCTTCATCGCGGTGACCGGCGAGGTGGGCACCGGCAAGACCACGCTGTGCCGCACGCTGATCGACCGGCTCGCCGCCGAGACCGAGCTCGCCTACCTGTTCAACCCGGCGCTCGACCCGGACGAGCTGCTGCGCGCCATCGCCATGGAGTTCGGACTGGCGCCCACCGGCACGCGCGCCGACCTGTCGCAGCGCCTGAACGCCTTCCTGCTGGCCGCCAGCCGGCGCGGCCGCCGCGTGCTGCTGATCGTGGACGAGGCCCAGAACCTGTCCACCGAGACGCTCGAGCAGATGCGGCTGCTCTCGAACCTGGAGACCTCGCGGCAGAAGCTGATCCAGATCGTGCTGTTCGGTCAGCCCGAGCTCGACGCGAAGCTCGACAGCAAGGCGCTGCGCCAGCTGCGCCAGCGCATCAGCGTGCGCTGGCGCCTGGGCGAGCTGTCCGAGGAGGAGGCGTCGGCCTACGTGGTGCACCGGGTGCGCGTCGCCACCGGCGACGAGCACGACCTCTTCACCGAGGGCGCGCTGCGGCAGATCCGGCGGCGCACCCGCGGCATTCCCCGGCTGGTGAACCTGCTGGCCGACCGCTCGCTGCTCGCCGGCTACGCCGAGGGCGCCAAGCTGGTCAACGGAAGCCACGTGGAGCAGGCGGCCCGCGAGATCCTGACGGCGCGGCGGGCGCGCCGTCCCGGCGCGGTGCGTGCCGTGCGCGCGGTGCGGGTGGGCTGGCGCCGCGTGATACCGTTCGGCCAGAAGGAGAGCTCGTGAGCACGATCCTGAAGGCGCTGCGCCGGCTCGAAGAGGAGAAGCAGTCCGGCGGCGAACGCCCGCTGCGCGAGCAGGTGGCCGCGCCGGAGGCGGAGCCCCCCCGGCGGGGCGGGTCGAAGCGCCTGCTGTGGCTGCTGGGCGTGGCCTGGCTGGTCGTGGCGGCCGGGCTGGCCTGGACGCAGCGCGAGCGGCTGGGGTTCGCGCCCGAGCCGGCCCTGGACGTCGCCGCCGAGCCCGCGCCGCCGCAGGCTCCGGTGGCGCGCGCGCCGTCGCCGCCGCGGCCCGCGCCCGTGCAGCGCACGGCGCCGGCGCCGGTCGAGCCCGCCGAGGCGGGCCTTCCCGAAGAGGCCTTCGCCTCCCGGGTCGAGGTGGTGGAGCGTCCGCCCGCCGAGCCGCGCACGCCCATCGTCGCGCGCGCCGCGGATCCGCCGGAGGCGGCGCCGCCCGCTCCTGCGGACCCCGGGCCCGAGCCCGCTCCGGTCGTCGAGAAGGCCGCCGCCCCGAAGCCCCCGCCGGTCGTCGAGAAGCCCGCGCCGAAGGTCGCGGCCGCGGCCGAGCCGAAGCCGGAGCCGAAGATCGCCGCGGCGGCTGCGCCGAAGCCCGAGCCGAAGATCGCCGCGGCGCCGCCTCCCGCGCCCGCGCCGGAGCCCGTGGCCCGGGCACCCGAGCCCGCGCCGGCCCCGCCCGCTCCGGCGGCGACCGCGGGACCGATCGTCGAGAAGACCCTCTGGCACCCGACCGCCGCGCGCCGCGTGGCCTTCCTCGAGGTGGACGGCGAGCGCCGCCGCGTCGCCGAGGGGGACGTGGTGGGTCGCTACGTGGTGAGCGAGATCCAGCCCTCGGGCGTCGTCTTCCTGTCCGACGGCCGGCCGGTGGCCCGCAAGATCGGCGAGAAGTAGCGGACCCTCCCTACCAGAAGGCCAGCGTCCGCACCTCGATGCTCTCGCGCACGGCGGCGTCCTCGGGCGAGCCGGGATCGTCGAAGGCGCTGTGGGCGGTGAAGCGCGCGCAGTCGCGACGCGAGTCGTAGCACTTGAGCAGCAGCGCCTCGTCGTCCCGCATGGCCGGGTAGTAGAACCAGCGGTGCGTCTCGCGCCACAGGAACGAGTAGATCTCGCCGCTGCGGTCGGCGTAGATCAGGTCGGTGGGGAGCATGTCCTCGGGCGCGATGCTGCCCGCGTCGCAGAAGCCCAGCGGCGACTGCTCCACCGGACCGCGGATCGGCTTCCAGACATTGATCACCGCGAAGCGACGCGTCAGCAGCGCGTCGGCCTCGTCGGGCAGCAGGTCGCGCACGCGCTGCGGTCCGGAGGCCTCGGTGTAGTCGTTGTGCACCAGCTTCACCGGACCCTGGGCGCCGTCCTCGCCGAGGGCGGCCCTGTCCGCGTTGCGCACGTTGTGGTCGAAGGCGAGCACGCGCCGCGCGCCGGTGGCCCGGCGCACCACCTCGCAGACCTCCGGGTAGAAGACGGCGCGCACCGCCGCGGCGTCGTAGAGGTCGGAGGCGCGCGTCTCGACGCGGGCCAGGGCGAAGCCCTCGCGGTCCAGGCCGGGCGCGTTCGGCAGGTCGCGGGCGTCGTGCACCGACACCCGGCGGAAGTCGCCCTTCGTGTTGCGCCAGGGCGTGTCCGGCGGCGGCTTCGTGTTGTAGTAGTACGGCCGCTCGGACATGGGCCGCAGGTAGGAGAGCGTGGTCTCGATCACGGGTAGTGGTCCTGCGGACCCTTGCCGCCCGGACCGAGCCGGCCGCCCTGCCCCAGGTGCCCCTTGCCCGGCACGTGGTTCACCTCGACGCGGATGCCGTCCGGATCCTCGAACAGCACCGAGTAGTAGCCGGGCGCGAAGTTCTTGCCGTCCTCGGGCGGGTGGACGATGTGGGCGTCGAGCTCGTCGACCAGGAAGCGATGGATGGCGTCCACGTCGTCGTGCTCGCGGGCCCGGAAGCAGACGTGGTGGAGCCCCGCGGTGTCCTGGTCGAAGGGCTTGTCCCGCTTCCCCTCCGGCGCACCGCGCACCAGGATGCCGGTGCGGCTGCCGATGCAGTAGATCACGCCCTCGCCCTTGATGAGCGTCTTCATCTCGAGGAAGTGGCAGAGCTTCTCCCACCAGGGCAGGCAGCGGTCCGGATCGTTCACGGTCAGCTGGATGTGGGCGATGCCGTTGACGGCGACGGACATGGCGGTTCTCCTCGCCGTCCATCCTATCCGAACGCGGGGGCGGACGCGCACGCCGCGGGGCATGCGTCCGCGTCAGTGGAGCGATACGGATCCGTTCGAGGTGCGCAGCTTGACCAGCGTGCCGCCGGCGCCGATCCGGCCGAGCAGACGCCCGCCGGTGTCGCGGTGGGTCTCGTCCAGGGGGCGGTCGTTGCGGATCACCCCGTTGTCGACGCGGATGTCCAGGTCGGCGTCGACCTTCTCGGGCAGGTCGAGGACGATGCGCCCGTTGCTGGTGGCGAGCTGGATGCCCTCCTTGCCCAGGCTCTCCAGGCGCCCGCGGATCAGCCCGTTGCTGGTGCTCGCGTCGATCGACCCGCAGTGCTCGTCGATCTCGATCTTGCCGTTCGAGGAGCGCGCCATCAGGCGCCCGCGGATGCAGGAGCAGGTGACCTTGGCGTTGCTGGTGGCCACCCAGACGTCGCCGACCACGTCGGAGACGCACACCGCCCCGTTGGTCGAGCGGGCCTTCACGGCGCCGCGGATGTTCTCGATGTGCACGCGACCGTTGGCGGCGCCCACCGCCAGCATGGTGCTGCGGGGGACGCGCACGCACAGGTTGGCGCCGCCGCGTCGGTTCCACTTGCGCGGCGTCTCCACCTCGAGCTCCAGGCCCTCGGGCGTCTCGGTGAAGACCAGCCGGATCTCCTCCAGCAGCTCGGCGGCGGCCTCCTGCGACTCGGCGCGGGCCGTCTTGTGCGAGGTGACCTCGATGTCGGTGCGGTCCTCGCCGGTGACCTTGGTGCGACCGTTCGGGTTGTGGATGCGGATGCCGCCGCTGGGCGGTGCGTCGACCCGGACCGTCTCCTCGCGCTCGGCGCGCTCGCTCCAGGGAATGCCGGACAGCAGGCTGCGGAGGAAGCCGGTGAAGCCCCGGTCGTGGGGTCCGTCGGGACCGCAGTCCTCTGTGCGGCGGCGGCTCACGATCGACGATGCTCCATCAGTGCATCCTCTTGTCGTCGTCGCGGCGGCGCTCGAACTCTTCGTACTGGATGGCCCGCAGCTTCTGGCGCATGCGGTAGCGGCGCCACTTGTACTTGATCTGCTCGAGCGAGAGCAGGTTGCGGCCCTCGCCCTGGCGGCGCATGTAGATCCAGCCGACGAGCACGCCGCCCAGGTGGCCGACGTGGGAGATGTTGCCGCCGCCGAAGGCGACGGTCATGAAGAACACGATCGGGATCAGCCAGATGGCGCGGAACGCCACCGGCGGGAAGATCAGCGCGATGGTGCGGTCCGGCCAGGTGAGCGAGTAGGCCAGCAGCAGACCGTAGATGGCGCCCGACGCGCCGACGGTGCCGATGTGGATGGCCGAGGGAATGCCAATGGCCATCAGCAGGTAGGGCACCAGCGAGATGATGAAGCCGGCCCCGACGCCGCACAGCAGGTAGTAGCGGAGGAAGCGCTTCGCGCCCCAGGCCATGGCGAGCTGGGATCCGAACATCCACAGCACGAACAGGTTCATCAGCAGGTGGCCGATGCCGCCGTGCAGCCACATGTAGGTGAACGGCTGGTACAGGTGGCCGTACTGCCAGACCGCGTCGGGACGCACCGCGCCGTAGAAGCCGATGGCCGGAACCAGGATCTGCGCGACGAAGGCGACCGCGTTGACGATCAGCAGCTGCTGAACGATCGGGGGGGTGAAGGGGGGACCGAAGCCCCCGGTCTGATAGCCGCGTCCGTGCACTCGCCTCTACTCCTTGGACCTGGAATCTCGCGTGGATCGCCGAGGGATCGAACCGCCCTCCTCCCGGAGTGTGACGGTTCGGCGGATTCTGTCCAAAGATCGGCGGGATGGGCGCGCAGACCCCGCTTCAGGAGGGTACGGCACGGCTCGACGGGGAGTCAACGAATCCACCACCCGCGGGGATTGCCTCCAGGTTGCGCCTCGCCGTGCGGTAGTCGAGCCCCGAGAGATCCACGACCGGCAGGTCGAGCGACAGCGCCTCGGCCAGCTCGCCGAGCCGGGCGGCGCACGACGCGCCGTCGCCCAGCACCAGCGACGGCGCGATCTCGGCGTCCGGAATGCCGTCGAACCAGGGGTTCAGGCGGCGGAACTCGGCCAGTGCGCCGGCGGTGTCGGGGCGTTCCTGCACGCGGGCGAAGATCCACTGGCTGCGCCGGATCTCGCCGGGGTCGCGACCCTGCTCGGCGCACGCCTCGGCCAGCCAGCCCGCCGCGCGCGCGACGCGCGCCGGGGCGGCGGGCAGGTTCACGTTCCAGACCGCGGCATGACGCGCCAGCACCGGCATCAGCGCCCGGCCCTTCGCCGCGACCTCGATGGGCAGCGCCCCCTCCCCCGGCACCGGCCGCACCCGGGCGTCGCGCAGGCGCACGAAGCGGCCGTCGCGCGTCACGCTCTCGCCGCGCCACAGCGCGCGGCAGGCGTCCAGCGTCTCGTCGAGCCAGGCGATGCGGTCGGCCACCGGCGGCGGCGCCAGGTCGAAGGCCGGATCCTCCGGTCGGTCGCCGATGGAGGCGAAGAAGCGCAGTCGGCCGGGTGCCATGCGGAAGGCAGTGGCGGCGCACTGGGCCAGGCGCGCGGCGTTCCAGTGGTGGACCAGGCGGATCGATCCGATCTGGATGCGCAGGCTGCGGGCCAGCAGCGCGGTGGTGACCGTCCAGCCGTCGAGCACGTCGTCGTCGCGGCGCTGGCCCAGCATGCTGATGTCGCCGTCGACGTAGGCGGCGGCGTAGCCCAGCGCCTCGGCGCGCCGCACCAGGTCCTGGAGGTCCTCCCAGCAGAGCGTATGCCAGCCCAGCGCGACGCCGAGCCTCATGTCGGGTGACCCGCCCGCTTCACCCGAGCCGCCCCGTGGCGCGTGCCGCGTGCAGCAGGGCCAGCGCGCTCTTGGCGTCCGGGATCTCGCCGGCGAACACCTGCTCGATCGCCCGGTCGAACGGTGTGGGCACCAGCTCGATCACCTCGTCGGGCTCGTGACGCACGGGCACCGCCTCCAGGTCGCGGGCGGCGAACAGGTGGATCACCTCGTCGGTGAAGCCGGGCGTGGTGTAGATCCAGCCGAGCTTCTGGAGGTGTCCGGCGCGGCGTCCGGCCTCCTCCTCCAGCTCGCGGGCGGCGCAGCGCTCGGGGGCTTCGCCGGCGTCGAGCTTGCCGGCGGGCACCTCCAGGATGTACGAGCCTGCCGCGTGCCGGTACTGGCGGATCAGCAGCACCTCGTCGTCGGAGAGGAAGGGCACCACCGCCGCCGCACCCGGGTGACGCACGATGTCGAGCACCGCCTCGCGTCCGCCCGGCAGCTTCACGTGGTCGCGGGTGATCGTCAGGCGGAAGCCGGGCAGGTCGTCGGACACGGACCGAGGGTAGCCATGCGCCGGAGCGGGTCCATTATGCTCTGCGCCATGGCACGACGCGAAGAGCGACCCATCGTGATCCCCGGTGCCGACGACCCGAGCCTGGCGCTGGAGGGCATCTTCGTGGCCGGCGAAGAGGGGAACCCGCGCGGCGCGGTGGTCGCGCCGCCGCACCCGCTGTACGGCGGACACCTGGAGTCGCCGGTGGTGGGCGAGGTGGCCCACGCCTGCGGCAAGCAGGGCATGGCCACCGTGCGCTTCAACTGGCGCGGCGTGGGCGCCAGCGGCGGCGAGCGCAGCGGCGACGCCCAGCACGCCGTGTCCGACTACGGCCAGGCCCTCGAGCACCTGGCCGAGACCGTCGACGGACCGCTCGTCGCCTGCGGCTACTCGTTCGGGGCGGCCACCGCCCTGGCGGCCGGGGCGCGCCACCCGCGCGTCGAGCGCATGATCCTGGTGGCCCCGCCGGCGTCCATGATGGACGCGTCCCTGCTGGAGGGCTTCGCGGGCCGGGTGCTGCTGGTGGCCGGCGGCGCCGACCAGATCGCGCCGGCGGAGCCGCTCCTCGAGTGGGTCGAGGGCTCCGAGCGCCACGTCCTCGAGCAGATCCCCGAGGCGGACCACTTCTTCATGGCCGGCCTGGCGGCGCTGGGCCGCGTCACGACGGCCTGGCTCGAGTCGCCCCTGTAGGCGGTCAGTTCAGCCGCTGGCCCGGCGGCGGGGCGTCGCTCTCGGTGGCGAGCGGTCCGGCCTGGTGGTGGGCGACCTGCCAGATGCCGTTCTCGAGCACGAAGACGTTGCTCGCCACCAGGGCGTCGCCGCCGATGCGCTCGACGCACACCACCGTACCCGCGGCGCCCAGCAGCGAGGCCCGCGCATCCTCGCAGCGGATCTCCGGCGGCGCCTCGCCCAGCAGGATCGAGCGCCACGACTGCATCACCTCCTCGCGACCGTGCAGCGCCGGCCAGCCCGGGTGGACGCAGGCCACCGGCACGGTGCGCGCCCACAGCTCGTCCATGGCCTCGATGTCGCCGGTGGCGAAGGCGTCGTAGAAGGCGGCGTTCGCCGCCAGCAGCTCTTCCTCGGGCGTGCGCTTCATCGGTCGGGTCAGAAGGTGTCGAGCTTCATCAGCTGGAGGGCGCGATCGCGGGAGAGCGAGTCCTCGCGCAGGTCCTGGAGGGCGTCCTGGGTGGTGCGGCGGCAGTCGGCGGTCTCGGTCGGCTCGGTGCCGGCGATGAAGGCCTGGAAGACCGTCTCGGTCGAGCTGCGCGAAGCCAGCAGTCCGGTCTCGCGATCGATGCGCGCGAACACGATCGACTCGGGCAGGGCGAAGTCGCGCTTCGGCTTGTCGGCCAGCGCCGTGCGCATGTAGTCGATCCAGATGGGCGAGGCGGCGCGCGACCCGGTCTCGCCGGCGCCCAGGAAGCGGATCTCGTCGAAGCCGACCCACACGCCGGTGGTGATCTCCGGCGAGAAGCCCATGAACCAGGCGTCGGCCTGGTCGTTGGTGGTGCCGGTCTTGCCGGCCAGCGGCCGGCCCAGCGCCTTCACGCGGCGGCCGGTGCCCTCGTTCACCACGGCGCGCAGCATGTCCGAGACCAGGTAGGCCTCCTCCTCGGGGATCAGCTGCTCGCGCTCGGCGCGGATCGGGCTCGGCGCGAACTCGAGGCCCTCGGGCGCGGCGGCCACGTCGATGTCGGCCAGGGGGTCGTCGCCGGCGTCCGGGTCCGGCGGTGGGCCGCCGAGGGGCACGTTCTCCATCAGCACGTTGCCCTCGCGGTCGGTGACGCGGCGGATGAACGACGGCACGACGCGCTGTCCGCCGGCCGGGAAGACGGCGTAGGCGCGGGTCAGCTCGAGCAGCGACACGCCGCTGGTGCCCAGCGCCAGGCCCAGCGACGGCTCGAGGGGCGACTCGATGCCCAGCAGCCGCGCGTAGCGGATCACGTTGCCGACGCCGACCTCGTCGCACAGGTGCACCGCGGCGGTGTTGATCGACTTGGCCAGCGCACGGCGCAGCGTGATCGGACCGTAGAAGGCGCGGCCGTAGTTCTTGGGCTTCCAGACGAAGCCGGTGCTGTGGTCGGTGTAGACCTTGGGGCGGTCGTAGATGATCGAGGCCGGCGTGTAGCGCTGGCCGCCGTCCTCGCCGTGGAGCGACAGGGCCGCGCCGTAGACCAGCGGCTTGAAGGCCGAGCCGGGCTGGCGTCGCGCCTGGGTCACGCGATCGAACTCGCTCTCGCCGAAGTCGTAGCCGCCCACCAGCGCCAGCACGTCGCCGCTGTGCACGTCGATGGAGAGCAGCGCGCCCTGCACCAGCGGCTGCTGGTGCAGCGCCAGGCGCGGCAGCTCGTCGCCCTCCTGGGCCGGCAGCAGCGTGAAGCGCGCGACGTCGCCCGCCGCGAACACCTTCTCGATGTCGGTCACCTTGCGCGGCAGCAGGTCCGGATCGGGCTCGCGCGCCCAGCGGACGTCGTCCAGGTGGACGCGGCCCAGCAGGCCCGGCGCGAAGGCGACGGTGGCGGTGTCGGCGGCGCGGTCGATTTCGGTGACCAGGCCGCGGAGGGGCGATTCGGACAGCTGCGCGAGCAGCACTCCTTCCGGGCTTCGCTCGCCTTCGGCTCGCTGCGCGCCGTCTTCGGCGGCCTGCGGGCCTTCGGCTTCCTGCAGCTGGTTCTCCTCCGCCAGCGCGAGCAGCGTGTCGGCGATCTCCTCGCGCGCCACCTGCTGCTCCGGGCCGCGGTAGCCCTGGCGGTGGTCCAGCTCCTCCAGGCCCTTGCGCAGCGCGGCCACCGCCGCCGACTGGAGCGCCAGGTCGAAGGTGGTCTCGACCACCAGCCCGCCCTCGAGCACGGTCTGGCCGCCCAGCTCGTCGAACAGGTACCGGCGCACCTGCTCGGCGAAGTAGGCCGAGTCCTCGTAGTCGGACAGCCAGGGCCGGTCCGACAGCGGCGGTCGCTCGGCCACCGCCTCGTCGTACAGGGCCTGCGTGATGAAGCCCTCGTTGCGCATGCGTCCCAGCACGTAGAGGCGGCGCACCTCGGCCTGCTCCGGGTTGCGCCGCGGCGAGTAGGTGCTGGGCGCCTTCGGCAGTCCGGCCAGCTGGGCCGCCTCGCCGACGGTCAGGTCCGCCACGTCCTTGCCGTAGTAGCTGCGCGCCGCCTCCTGGATGCCGTAGGCGCCGCTGCCGAAGTAGATCTGGTTCAGGTAGAGGTACAGGATCTCCTGCTTGGTGAGCCGCGCCTCCAGGTTCCGCGCCAGGATCATCTCGCGGATCTTGCGCCGGAACTTCCGCTCCGGCGTGAGCAGCAGGCCCTTCACCGTCTGCTGGGTGATGGTGCTGGCGCCCTCGACCACGCCGCCGGCCCGCAGGTTCGCCCAGGCGGCCCGCACGATGGACGGGTAGTCGATGCCCGAGTGCTCGAAGAAGTGGCTGTCCTCGGCCGCGATGAAGGCCCGCACCACGTGCTGGGGCACGTCCTCGAGGGCCACCAGCCGCCGGCGCTCGTTGAAGAACTCGCCGACCCGCCGGCCGTTGCGGTCCACCACGACGCTGGCGAGCGCCGGCCGGTAGTCCTCGACGCTCTCGATGTCGGGCAGGTCGCGGACGAAGGCGAGGTAGAACGCCACGACCGCCGCCAGGGAGGCCAGGCCCAGCAGGCCCCCTGCCAGCAGCAGGTATCGCAGCATCCGGGACCTCGGCGGCCGCCCCTCGTCGGTGGAAACCATTGGTTCTCCGGGGGATTGGCCGAACCTAGCCGACGGTCCGGCTCCCGCGCCAGCGACCTCCGGGCGCCCTTCCACCCCCCTGCGCTACAGAATCGGCGCGCCCGAGGAGCGGCTTGACGTGAACGATTCCCCCCGGACCCTCGCCTTCGTCATGGACCCCATCGAGTCCATCGACGTCCGCGGCGACACCACCTTCGTGATGATGCTGGAGGCCCTGGACCGGGGGCACCGGGTGCTCTACGTCGAGCCCCGGGACCTGGGCGTCTCGGAGCGGGGCCCGGTGGCCCGCGCCCGGCCCGTCCTGGCCCTGCGCCGCGAGCCCGGCAACCACGTCGACCTGGGGCCGGAGGAGGCGGTGGCGCTCGACGAGGCGGCCGACCTGGTCTTCCAGCGCAAGGACCCCCCGGTGGACGGGGCCTACGTGGTGGCCACCCAGATCCTCTCGCTGTGCCGACGCGCCCTGGTGTTGAACCGTCCCCAGGGCATCCTGACCGCCAACGAGAAGCTCTACGCCATGGGCTTCCCGGACCTGATGCCCCCCACCCGGGTGACCCACCGCATCGCCGATCTGAAGGCCTTCATGGCCGAGCTGGGCGGCGAGATGATCGTGAAGCCCCTGGACGGTCGCGGCGGCGAGGGGATCTTCCACGTCTCCGACGGGGACCGGAACCTGGTGTCGATCCTGGAGCAGAGCACCGCCTTCGAGACCCGCCCGATCATGGCCCAGCAGTACCTGCCCGACGTGCGCAAGGGCGACAAGCGCATCCTGCTGGTGGACGGCGAGCCGATCGGGGCCGTGCTGCGGGTGCCGTCGGAGGGCGAGCACCGGGCCAACTTCCACGTGGGCGGCACCCCGGCGAAGTCGGGGCTGGACGCCGGCGACCTGGCCATCGTCGAGCGGCTGGCGCCCAGCCTGCGGCGCGACGGCCTGTTCTTCGTCGGCATCGACGTGATCGGGGGGCGGCTGACCGAGGTCAACGTGACCAGCCCCACCGGCGTCCAGGAGGTCAACACACTGGAGGGTCGCCGGCTGGAGGCCGAGATCCTCGACGGAGCGGAGCGAAAACTGGCGGAATTCCGGGCCTGAAGGGGCTCCGGCCCGCCCCGCCCCCGTCGGTGCCCGTCGGAGCCCCCGTCGGACACCGTCGGGCGGACTCGCAACTTCCGACGGTAAATGCCCGTCCGGCCGTTGACACGCCGTTCCACTAGGCGACACTTTCCGTCGGTGCGGTGGGTGACTCCCCCCGTTTCCCGACGAGCGCGGCTCGATCGCACCACAGCGATCCTCCTGTCCCGCGCCTGCCTCCCCCTCCTTGCGGGACAACCAAACCGAAGGAGATGGCCCATGGCCACAGTCGTCGCAAAGACCGGGATCAAGCGGGAGAAGGGTTGGCTCTACTACCTCGACAAGAAGGGGGACGTGAGCCGGGCCCGCATGGCCCGCGGCGGTGGAAAGGTGCCGCGCGGCAAGAAGAACGAGAAGGTCGAGAAGTGCGGGATCGAGCGTGAAGAGGGCTTCCTCTACTTCATCGACAAGAAGGGCAACGTCGCCAAGGTGAAGATGAAGCGCTCCACGAAGCGCAAGTCCACCGCGCGCCGCAAGCCCGCCGCCCGCCGGCGCACCACCGCGCGCCGCAAGCCCGCCGCGCGCAAGAAGACCGCGCGCAAGAAGACCACGGCGCGCCGCAAGACGGCCCGCAAGAAGACCGCGCGGCGCAAGCCGGCCCGCAAGACGGCCCGCCGCAAGACGGCCCGCCGCCGCTAGGGCACGCCAGCCTGCAGGGTGCCGGGCCGGAGTCGT
>JBNLVK010000060.1:0-19176 GCA_050618055.1 Myxococcota bacterium | reverse complement strand
GTGGTTGTTGTGCCAGCCCTCGCCCAGCGTGAGCAGGCTGAACAGCCAGTTGTTGCGGCTGGTGTCCGGCGTGTCGTAGACCCGGCGGCCCCAGGTGTGGCACACCGAGTTGATCGCGTAGGTGGTGTGCCAGAGCAGCGTCGTCGAGACCACGAAGCCCCAGATCAGGGCGGAGAAGCCGCCGAACACGAACAGGGCCAGCGCCAGCAGTGCGGGGGGCACCGGGTACCAGCGGTTCAGCCAGGCCAGCTCCGGGTAGACGACGAACTCGCGGATCTGGTCGATCGGCGTCTCGTCCCAGCGGTGGTCGAAGATCCAGCCCTGGTGGGCGTAGTAGAAGCCGTCCTTCGGCGAGTGGACGTCCTTGCCGGGCTGGTCGGCGTACTTGTGGTGGCCGCGGTGGTGGCCGGCCCACCAGAGCGGTCCCTTCTGGGTGGCGGTGCAGGCCAGCAGCGCCATGAAGAACTGGAAGACGCGCCCGGTCTTGTAGGTCTTGTGGGCGAAGTAGCGGTGGTAGCCCCCGGTGATGCCGAACATGCGCACGAAGAAGGTGGTGGCCAGCAGCAGCAGGTCGCCGGTGCTGACGCCCACCACGAACACGAACAGGCAGGAGGCGTGGATGCCCCAGTAGACGAGCCGGGCGGGGATCTCGTGCTGGTTCCACCAGCCCTGGGCGTGGTGGAAGGGTCCGTCCGCGGCAGTGGCTTCGTCGATTCGATGAACGGCGTGGGGCACCAGCATGTCTCCTGCGGGGGGTGGGCGGCAGCGAGCCCAGACCTTATCGACCCATCGGTCGCGTGCCCGGGACGGGCTGTGAAACTTGTGTAAAAGCACGGGGGTGGGGGCGCGAAGGGACCCCCTTGCGCCGCCGCGCGGATCGCGGAACCTCTTGCCGCCGTGTCCTCCGATCCGCCGACCCATGGTCTGACCCCCGAAGAGCAGCGCGCCTGGGAGGTCGACGGCTTCTTCGCGCGCGAGCGGGCGCTGTCGGCCGCCGAGGTGGAGCGGCTGCGCGACGCGGCGGAGCGGGCCGTGGCCCTCGCCCACGCGGCGGAGGCCGGCGGCGGGGAGACCTACGCCATCGACGGCAACCGCTACCACGAGGCGGGCGGCTCGACCATCCAGTTCGAGCACGCGCCGGGCTCCACCACGATCCGCGTGATCGAGCCCTTCCACCACCTGGACCCGCTGTTCGAGACGCTGCTCGACGATCCGCGCCTGGTGGAGCCGATGCGCGACCTGATCGGCACCGGGCAGGTCGCCCTGTTCACCGACAAGCTGAACTGCAAGCGTCCGCGCGAGGGCAGCCGCTTCCGCTGGCACCAGGACTCGCCCTACTGGACCCACTTCACCGCCGACGTCGACCGGCTGCCGAACGTGATGGTGGTGCTCGACGACGCCAACGAGCGCAACGGCTGCTTCCGCGTGATCCGCGGCAGCCACACGAAGCGCATGCTGCCCGGGCTGGAGGGCGAGGGCACGCTCGGGCCGCTCTTCACCGACCCCCGCCATTTCGACGAGAGCGAGCAGGTGCTGTGCGAGGTCCCGGCCGGGAGCCTGGTGTTCTTCAGTCCGCACACCGTGCACGGCTCCGAGCCCAACCGCTCGGACGAGCTGCGGCGCGCCATGGTGCTGACCTACCAGCCCGGCGGGCGCCGCATGTTCAAGGTCGACGCCAAGCGCAACACGGGCTGAGTCGGGCCCCCGCCGACGGCCCCGCTACGACCCCGGGTAGGGCGGATCCGCCAGCGAGCGCACGAAGGCGATCACGTCGGTGATCTGGCCGTCGTCGAGCGTGCCGCCCCAGCCCGCCATCAGCGGCGACTTGCCCACGGCCGCGCCACCCTCGCTGATCACCTTGCGCAGGTGATCGTCGGAGAGCGCATTCATGTAGGTGCCGTCGTTGTGCCGCGCCGGGGTGGGATTCAGCCCGGCGGAGGCGGGACCGTCGCCGGCTCCGGTCATGCCGTGGCAGCTGGCGCAGTAGGTCTGGTAGAGCTCCTGGCCCCGGGCCACCGGGTCGCCGGTGGGCTCCTCGGCCTGGGCGACCGTCTCGGTCGCGGCCGGCGCCTCGGGCTCGGGCTCCGCGGCCTTCTGCACGCCCGGATACGGCGACTTCGGCTTGTCGGGCTCGCCGCAGGCCAGGCCCAGGCCCAGCACGGCGATCCCTCCGGCGATTCCGACGGTTCGAATCAGCGACATCGTTTCGCACCCTCCTCGAAGGCTGCGCGCAGCTCTTCGTAGCTGCGCGTGACCGGAAACTGGGGAAACTCCTCGACCACGTTGTCCGGCGGTCGGAAGAGGATGCCGGCGTCGGCCTCGCCGAGCATGCTGGTGTCGTTGTAGGAGTCGCCGGCGGCGATCACCTTGAAGTTCAGCTCGTGCAGGGCCTGCACGCAGCGCCGCTTCTGGTCCGGCAGGCGCAGGTGGTAGTCGACCACGGCTCCGTCGTCGGCGATGCCCAGCCGGTGGCAGAGCAGGGTGGGGCGCCCGAGCTGCCGCATCAGCGGATCGGCGAACTCGTAGAAGGTGTCGGAGAGGATCAGCACCTGGAAGTCCTCGCGCAGGGCGTCGAGGAAGTCGCGGGCGCCCTCCAGCGGCGAGAGCGTGCCGATCACCTCCTGGATGTCCGGCAGCTTCAGCCCGTGATCCGCCAGGATCTGGAGCCGGTACTTCATCAGCACGTCGTAGTCGGGCTCGTCCCGGGTGGTCCGGCGCAGCGCTTCGATGCCGGTGCGCTCGGCCACGTTGATCCAGATCTCGGGGACGAGCACCCCTTCCAGGTCGAGGCAGGCGAAGATCACGGCCCTTCGTTTAGCAGATCGACCCGGGTCGGTCCCTCTGGGGGGCGGCTATCCCCGCCTGCGCACCTTCGATAGGATCACCGGGATGGAAATCCCCCCGCGGATCGCGACGTTCCGGGCCACCCTCGGCCTGCTGGCGCTGGCGCTCCTGGCCGGCTGCGGCGACCCGGGCGACGCGTCCGACGACTTCGAGCGCTCGACCCCCGTGGTCGAGGTGATGCGCGTCGAGGCGGGTCCGCTGGTCGACGTCGCCACCTTCAGCGGGCAGCTCGACGCCGAGCACTCGGTGATGGTGAAGCCCGAGATCGAGGGCGTGATCGCCTCGATCGATTTCGAGCAGGGGCAGGAGGTCTCGGAAGGCGACGTGCTGTTCCGGCTGCGCAGCGGCGAGCAGGCGGCCCGCCTGCGCGAGGCCGAGGCGACCCGCGACCTGGCCGGCGAGGACTGGAAGCGCGCCCAGCAGCTGCTCACCCGCGACGCCTCGTCGCGCGCCCAGGCCGACGTGGCCAGGGCCGAGTACGAGATCGCCAAGGCGCGGGTCGACCTGGCGCGGCTCGAGCTCGATCGCACGCAGATCCGCGCGCCCTTCGACGGCGTGGTCGGGCTGCGTGCGGTGGACATCGGCGACCGGGTCGACGACGAGACGCCGCTGGTCCGGCTCGACTCGGTCGATCGCCTCCAGGCGAGCTTCGGCATCACCGACATCGGCCTGCCCTTCGCGCGCACCGGCATGAGCGTCAACATCTGGGTGCGTCCCTACCCGGGCGAGAAGTTCCCGGGCGAGGTCTTCTTCGTGTCGCCGTCGCTCGACCCGCGCAACCGGCGCATCCTGGTGAAGGCCTGGATCGACAACCAGGACCGCCGGCTGGCGCCCGGACTGTTCGCCAACGTCGACCTGGAGATCCGGCGCATCGAGGACGCGGTGGTGGTGCCCGAGTCGGCGGTCGCCCAGGACCTCCAGGGCTCCTACGTGTGGGTGGTGGACGACGGCAACACCGTCAGCCGCCGGCCCATCGAGATCGGCCTGCGCGAGCAGGGTCGGGTGGAGGTGGTGCAGGGCCTGGCTCCGGGCGTGCGCATCGTCACCGCCGGCATCCACAAGGTCTCCGAGGGCGAGGCGGTGAGGCTGTCGTCGAGCAACCTGGTCGGCCAGGCCCGCAGCGCGCCCGCCGAGGGCACGCTGATCGGGGAAGGCACCTAGCGTGACCCGGTCGCGGAGCCCCCGGTGAGAATCTCCGAGATCTGCATCGACCGGCCCGTGCTGGCGTCGGTGCTGTCGATGATCATCGTGATCTTCGGCCTGATCGCCATGGGCCGGCTCCAGAACCGCGAGCTGCCGGACATCGATCCGCCGGTCGTCACCGTCACGACCGTCTTCCCCGGCGCGGCGCCGGAGGTGGTGGAGACCTCGGTCACCGACATCATCGAGGACCGGGTCAACGGCATCGCCGGCGTGAAGCACGTCACCAGCGAGAGCCGGGAGCAGGCGTCGATCGTCACCATCGAGTTCGACCTGAACGTCGACGTGGACGACGCGGCCAACGACGTGCGCGACCGCGTGGCCCAGGCCCGGCGCGACCTGCCGGAGGAGGTCGACGACCCGGTCGTCGCCAAGCGCGACTCGGACGCCAACGCGGTGATGTGGCTGGCGCTCTCCGGCGAGCGCTACGACCAGATCGAGCTGACGACGCTGGCGGAGACGCGCCTCGTCGACCGGCTGGCCAAGCTGCCCGGCGTCGCCACGGTGATCATCGCCGGCGAGCGGCGCTACTCCATGCGGCTCTGGCTCGACAACCGGATGATGGCGTCCTTCGGCATCACCGTCGCCGACATCGAGGCGGCCCTCGGGCGGGAGAACGTCGACATCCCCTCGGGCCGCGTGGAGAGCGCCGACACCGAGTTCACGGTGCGCAGCCTGGGCGAGCTCCAGAGCGTCCAGGACTTCCGCGGCCTGATCATCGGCAGCTTCGCCGGCCAGCTGGTCCGCCTGTCGGACGTGGCCCGCGTCGAGGTGGGCGCCGAGACGCTGCGCAAGGTCGTGCGGGTCAACGGCCTGCCGGCGGTCGGGCTCGGCATCGTCAAGCAGAGCAAGTCCAACACCATCGACGTGGCCGACGCCGTCATGGAGGAGATGGCGAAGCTCCGCGTCGAGCTGCCGCCCGGCGTCGACCTCCAGGTCGCCTTCGACGCCTCGAAGTACATCCGGGCTTCGATCCGGGACGTCACCCAGACGATCTTCGAGGCGATCGTGCTGGTGGTGCTCGTCATCTACATCTTCCTGCGCTCGCTGCGTGCGACGCTGGTGCCGGCGATCGCCATTCCGGTGTCGGTGCTGGGCTCGCTGGCGTTCCTCTACTTCGCCGGCTTCACCATCAACACGCTCACCCTGATGGGCGTGACGCTGGCGATCGGTCTGGTGGTGGACGACGCGATCGTCGTGCTCGAGAACATCACGCGCTGGGTCGAGTCGGGAACGCCGCCGATGGAGGCGGCGCGGCGCGGCATGGCCGAGATCTCCTTCGCCGTCGTAGCCGCCACCATCTCGGCGGTGGCGGTGTTCCTGCCGCTCACCTTCCTCACGGATCTCACCGGGCGCCTGTTCCGCGAGTTCGCGGTGACCGTGGCGTCGGCGCTGGCGGTGTCCGGCTTCGTGGCGGTGACCCTCTCGCCGGCGCTGTGCGCGCGCATCGTGCGGCGCGGCGAGGAGGAGCACGGCATCAAGGGCGCGCTGGCCCGCTTCTTCACGAACCTCTCCGATCGCTACGGCGCGCTGCTCTCGCGGGCGATCGGCGTGCCGGTGCTGCTGGTCGTGTTCACCGTCGTGTGGCTGGCCGGCGGCGCCGCGCTGCTCGGCAACATCGACGAGGAGCTGATCCCGCGCACCGACCGCGGCTTCCTGATCGTCTGGACCGAGGGCCCCGAGGGCAGCACGATCGAGTACATGGATCAGTACCAGTACCAGGCCGAGCAGGTGATCCTGGAGGTGCCCGAGCTGCGGCGCATGTTCTCGGTCATCGCCCTGGGCATCGGCACGCCGGGCATCGTGAACCGCGGCATCATGTTCGTGTCGCTGGAGGACGAGCGGGAGCGCAGCATCCGCGAGATCGTGGACGACCTGCGCGGGAAGCTCGAGGTGGTCGCCGGCATCAAGGCCTACCCGGTCGAGCCGTCGCCGCTGCGCGGCTTCGCCGGGGCCGCCGTGGACATCCGCATCCTCGGGCCCGACCTGGCCCAGCTCGCCGCCGTCGGCTCGGCGCTGGATCGCCAGGTGAAGGACCGGCCGGGCTACGGCCGCACCGACGTCGACATCCACCTGAACAAGCCCCAGTTCGAGGTGGAGATCCAGCGCGAGCGGGCCAACGACGTGGGCGTGTCGGTGCGCGACATCGCGCGCACGCTCCAGGTCATGCTGGGCGGCGCCGACATCTCGACCTTCAAGCTGGGCGGCGAGACCTACGACGTGATGGCCCAGGTGGGCCGCGGCGAGCGCGACGATCCCCGCGACATGCTCGAGCTTTCGGTGCGCGGCCAGGACGACCAGCTCTTCTCGCTGTCGGCCCTGGTGTCGGTGGAGGAGACGATCGCGCCCCGCGCGATCAGCCACTACGACCGCCAGCGCAACGTGCGCTTCACGGTCGAGCCGAAGGACATCTCCCAGGGCGCGGCGATCGAAGAGGTCGCCGCGCTGGCCGAGGACCTGCTGCCCGAGGCCGGCGGCTACGCGGTGCGGGTGGCCGGCGAGTCGGAGCAGTTCATCGAGTCGGGCAACGCGCTGATCTTCGCCTACGCCCTGGCCATCCTGATCGTCTACCTGGTGCTGGCCGCGCAGTTCGAGAGCTTCATCCACCCCATCACCATCCTGGTGGCGGTGGCGCTCTCGTTCACCGGCGCGCTGGTGGCGCTGAAGGTCACCGACACCACGCTCAACATCTACAGCAAGATCGGCCTCGTGATGCTGGTCGGCCTGGTGACGAAGAACTCGATCCTGATCGTGGAGTTCTCGAACCAGCTGCGCGAGCAGGGGCGCGAGCTGGTGCCGGCGGCGATCGAGGCGGCGCGCACCCGCTTCCGCCCGATCCTGATGACCAGCCTGGCCACCATGGTCGGCATCGCTCCGATCGCGCTGGGGCGCGGCACCGGCGGCGAGGCGCGGGCGCCGCTGGGCATCGCGGTGGTGGGCGGCATGTTCTTCTCGACGCTGCTCACCTTCTTCGTGGTGCCGGCCACCTACGTGGTGATCGAGCGGGTGCGCCTGCGCCTGGGCGGTCGCGCCTCGGCACGTCCCCATCCGGTTCCGGTGGCGGGCGGCCGATAGAGCGCGGGTGGGCTTCCTCGAGGCGATCCTGCTGGGCCTGATCCAGGGCCTGACCGAGTTCCTGCCCGTGTCGAGCTCGGGCCACCTGGTGATCGCCCAGAGCCTGATGGGACTGGTGGAGGAGGGCCTGCGCTTCGAGGTGGCGGTGCACGTCGCCACGCTGGCGAGCGTGCTGGTCTTCTACCGGCGGCGCGTGGGCGAGCTGGCCGTGGGCGTGTTGCGCGGTCGCCGCGACGCCTGGGAGTACGCGGCGAAGCTCGGGGTGGCGACCGTTCCGGCGGTGGTCGTGGTGCTGCTCTTCGGCGACTGGCTCGACGCCCAGTTCGAGACGCCGGCCACCGCGGGCGTGTGCCTGATCGTCACCGGCGCGATCCTGTGGACCACGCGCTGGACGATCGGTCGCGCCGCGGCGCCCACGCCGGGCTGGGGGGTCGCGCTGCGGGTCGGCTGCGCCCAGGCCTTCGCGATCCTGCCCGGCATCTCGCGCAGCGGCAGCACGGTGGCCACGGCCGTCGCGCTGGGCGTCTCGCCGGTGGCCGCCGCCGAGTTCTCGTTCCTGATGAGCGTGCCGGCCATCCTCGGCGCGGCGGTGCGCACGATCCCGGAACTGTCGGCCCTGCCCGCCGGCGAGGCGCCCGCACTGCTGGCCGGAGCCCTGGCGGCCGGCCTCTCCGGCATCGCCGCCATCTGGCTGTTCGTGCGCCTGCTGCGCGGCCAGCGCTTCTACCGCTTCGCCTTCTACACCTGGCCGGTGGGCGCACTCTTCCTGCTCTGGCTGACGACGGCCTAGCCAGACCGGTCCTGCGAGCCCGCGGAGGCTAGGGCTCGAGGATCGGGTGCAGGTTCTGCGCGGGCAGGGTCTCGCGGAGCTTCTTCAGGGCGCGGGCCTCGAGCTGGCGCACGCGCTCGCGCGACAGTCCCAGGCTCTGGCCGATCTGCTCCAGCGTGTGCTCCTCTTCCCCGCCCAGGCCGTAGCGCAGGCGCAGGATGAGCTGCTCGCGCGAGGTCAGCGCACCGATCAGGTAGCCGACGCCCGAACGCATCCGCTCGCCGTCGAGACCGTTGTCCGGCGCGGCGGACGTCGGGTCGGCGACGAAGTCCTCGAGGCGCTTCTCGGTGCCGGCGACCGACGACTCGAGCGAGATGGCCTCGCGCGACAGCAGGTCGAGGGCCTCGAGGGCGCCGGTGTCCGTGCCCAGCTCCGGAGCCAGCTCGGCGGGCGTGGGCTCGCGGCCCAGCTTGCCGGTCAGCTCGGCGCGCACGCGCTGGCTGCGCTGCAGCCGGTCGTGCACGTGGGAGGGCAGGCGGATCGTGCGCGAGTGGTTCTGGATCGCGCGGACGAGCGCCTGGCGGATCCACCACACGGCGTAGGTCGAGAACTTGAAGCCGCGCCGGTGGTCGAACTTCTCCACCGCGCGGATCAGGCCCAGGTTGCCTTCCTGGATCAGGTCGGGGAACGACAGGCCCAGGTTCCGGTAGTCCTTGGCGATGGCGACCACCAGCTTCAGGTTGTGCTCGATGAACCGGTTCTTCTCCCGGCTCATGCGGTAGTGGGCGTCCTCGACGGCGCCCGCCAGCTCGAGCAGCTCGGCCTTGGTCACCTCGGCCTCGATCTCCAGCTCCTTGAAGCGCTTGGTGCCCTTGCGCGCGCGGCGCAGCTCGCGGGTGAGGCCGAGCACCTTCTGGCGCATCTCGGCCAGCACGACCAGCGACAGCTGGGCGCTGTTCATCTCGCGGGAGATGCGAGTGCCGATGCGCTTGAGCGCCTTCTCGTCCTTGGCCTCGCGGGCCTTGTCGCGCTGGGTGAGCAGCGAGCGCAGGCGCTTGACCGCGCGCTCGACGCGGGCCGCGATCTCGCCGGTCTCCTCGTCGCCGACCGACTCGGAGAGCTTCGCGCCGGTGTGCGACAGCGCGCGCAGGTCGTCCCAGCGCTTCACCACGTGGCGGGCGCAGACGGGAATGGCGTAGAGCGCCTCGCGCAGCTCCTGGGTCGCCGCCTCGAGCTCCTTCGCCAGAAGGACCTCTTCCTCGCGGCGCAGCGTGCGCGTGCCGCCGATCTCCTGGAAGTACGACTCGAGGGGCCGCCGCTCGCGGCCGGGGTCGAGGTCGTCGGCCGGCACCGCGCGGGTGGCACCCGCGGCCGTGGTGGTCGATGCCGTCGTCTCTTTCTTGCTCTGTTCCGCCTTCAAGACATCATCCTCGGGATCGAAGCCCCGGTGCACCTCCGCGCTGCAACCTCGGATACCGCCCGGGCCGATCTGGTTTCAACTGAAATGTTCATGGGTTGGGCTCCCCCGCCGCGGGCGCGAAATCGAGGGGCGCGACCGGTGTCCGAAGCCTCGGTGCGCAGGATGCGCGGCGGGAGGTCTCCTGGACGCCGGTCCGTGGTCACTCGAAATGTGGGGGGGCAGCCGAACAGCCCGGCATGTTGCCTCATTCCTCCGCAGAATACCAGCATTTTCTCCGCATCCGGGCGCTTCTCCGACCGCCCCGGTCCAAAGACGGATCGGTCCGACGGGGAGCGATTTTCGGGGGAAAAATCACACACTGGCTCCCCCTATCGGTCGGTGTGCCCCACGGCCCAAGGGCAATCCTGGCTTGTCCGAAATCCGACGGGCGGCTATGATACTGACCGGTCAGTACCCGGTTCTCGGGAGGTCCGGGTGTATGATGATCTGCCCCTTCGGGGGGAGGGCCCATGGCCGTGCGTGATTCCGGCAGCTCCGGCGACAGCAAGCGACGTCGCATCCTCGACGCGGCGCTCGAGGTGAGCCAGGAGCGCGGGGTCCACGCGGCGCGCATGGAGGAGGTGGCGGCCCGCGCACAGGTCTCGAAGGGGACGCTCTACCGCTATTTCGAGAACAAGGAAGACTTGTTCCTCGAGATGATCATCGACTCCTACCAGCTCGGACACCGGGCCCGCCTCGCGCTGGTGGGCGCGCAGCCCAAGCTCGGACCGGCCGAGACGCTGCACCACCTGCTCGACGGCCTGGCGAAGGTGCTCGACGTGGTGGCGCCGCGCTCCCGCGTGCACTTCCAGGCCTTCGGCGTGGTCGGCGACGACCCGGAGGCGTCGGCGCGCCTGAACCAGTTCCTGGCCGGCTTCCACCGGGACCGGCTGGACGAGTACGAGGAGCTGATCCGGGCCGGCCAGCTCGAGGGCGTGTTCCGCAGCGAAACCGATCCGGCCGTGGCGGCGCACATCATCCTCTCCCTGCTCTCCGGCTTCATCTACCGCGCCTCCTTCGATCCGGCCGCCGCCTCGCCGGACGCCCTCCAGGGCTGCTTCGAGACGATCTTCACCGAGATCCTGGGCTTCCAGCCCGTCGCGCGCCCGTCCTCCGAGGACGCAGATGCATGACGGGCCGCAGCCCAACCGACGACTGCTCCGCGGCCTGCTGATCGCGACCGCCGTGCTCGTGCTGGCGGGCATCGCCCTGCGCCTGACCGCGCCAAAGCCGCCGCCGGTGGCCGCCGCCGGCGAGGGGGCCTCGGCGATCGAGGTGCGCACGCTGGCCGTCGCCTTCACACCGCGTCGCGATCGGGCCGTGCTCTCCGGCGTGCTCGAGGCGAAGCGACGCGTGCGCCTGTCGGCCGAGACGAACGGGCGGGTGCTCGAGGTGGGGGCGGAGGAGCTCGACCCGGTGGAGGCCGAGCAGGTGCTGGTCCGGATCGATCCGCTGCGGGCGCGCGTGGCGGTCGAGCGCGCGGCGGCCGCGGTCACCCGGGCGGAGAGCGAGCTCTCGCTGGCGCGCACCAGCCTGGAGCGCCAGCAGTCGCTCAAGGAGCGCGACGTCACCAGCGAGTCGGCCTTCGACGACGCCTCGAACCGGCGCCGCGTGGCCCAGGCCAGCATCCGCGACGCCCGCGCCCAGCTCGAGCACGCGCGGGACGAGCTGGCCCGTAAGACGATCCGCGCGCCCTTCGCGGGCGTGCTCGCGTCGTTCGAGGTGGAGCCCGGCGAGTACGTGCGCGAGGGGCAGGAGCTCGGCGAGCTGCTCGACCTCTCCACGGCGCGCACCACCCTCGGCCTGTCGGACCGCCAGGTGGTGGGCGTGGTGCCCGGCGCCCGCGTACCGGTGCGGGTCGAGGCGCTGCCCAACGAGGTGTTCGACGGCCGTGTGCTGCGGGTCGGCGTGGCGGCCGAGCGCGACAGCCGCAAGTTCCCGGTCGAGGTCGAGATCCGCAACGACGCCCGGCGCCTGCTGCCCGGCATGATCGCCCGCGTCGAGCTCGACCTGGGCACGGACCAGGACCGCATCGTGGTGCCGCGCGAGGCGCTGATCGAGGAGTTCGACCTGCGCTTCGTGTACGTGGTGGAGCGGGACGAGGACGGCGCGCTGCGGGCTCGCCAGCGCCGCGTGTCGACCCGCGACCTTCCGTTCGACCCGGGCCACGTCGAGGTGATCGACGGGCTCGAGAGCGGCGAACGCGTGGCGGTGGGCGGCGTCCAGTCGCTGCGCAACGGCGCCCTGGTGCGCGGCCGCGACCTGGCGGCGCCGGCGCGGGCCGGGGGTGACCCCGAGCCGGGCGCGTCGTGAGCCTGCCCGCGTTCTCCGTCCGACAGGTCGTCTTCGTCAACCTGTCGTTCGTGATCGTGATCGTCGCGGGGCTGGTCGCCTCGCAGCGCATCCCCATCGACTTCTACCCCGACATCTCCTTCAACACCGCCATCGTGACGACGGTGTGGACCGGGGCCTCGGCCGACGAGGTCGAGCGGCTGGTGACCACGAAGCTCGAGGACGAGATCCGCGACGTGGTCGGCATCAAGGAGATGACCAGCTTCTCCCAGGCCGACCTCTCGGACCTGAACGTCGAGTGGGACGAGACGCTCTCCGAGATCGAGTACGAGGCGGCCATCAACGAGCTGCGCGCCGCCGTCGACCGGGTGAACGACCTGCCGGCGGAGGCCGAGGAGCCGGTGATCCGCGAGCTCTCGGTCTCCGAGGTGAACAACGTCGTGATGGTCGCGATCGTCGACGCGGGCGGCGTGGGGGAGCGCGCGCTGCGCGAGGTGGCGCGCGACGTGGAGCGGCGCATCGAGCGTCTGCTCGGCGTGCGCAAGGCCACCCTGCGCGGCGACCGCGACCGGGAGATCCGCGTCCACGTCGACCGCGAGCGCGCGCTCCAGTACGACCTCACGCTGCCCGAGATCAGCGCGATCATCGCCCGCAACAACCAGAACGTGCCGGCCGGGTCCATGAAGACGCCGGGTCGCGAGGTGACCGTGCGCGGGCTCGGCAACTTCGCCACGCCGGCCGGCCTGGCCGCGACCATCGTCAAGAAGGACCCGGGCGGGAACCACGTCCGGCTGGGCGACGTGGCCACCGTCGAGTCGGGCTTCGAGAAGCGGCGCATGCTGGCGCGCCAGGACGGCCGCGACGCCATCGTGGTCGGCGTGTCGAAGCAGCCCGACGCCGACATCAACGAGCTGGTGGCCCGCGTGCGCGGCTTCGTCGACGGGTACCGCGACCTGCTGCCGCCGGGCGTCGAGGCGATCGTCACCAAGGACACGTCGCGGATGGTGCGCGACCGCATGGGCGTGATGACGTCGAACCTGGCGGTGGGCATCGTGCTGGTGCTGGCCGTGCTGTGGTTCACGGTCGGACTGCGCAACGCGCTGATCGTGACGGTCGGCATCCCGTTCTCCTTCCTGTGCGCCTTCCTGCTCTTCCCCTGGTTCGACATCACCATCAACACCATCTCCATCGTGGGCTTCGTGATGGTGAGCGGCATGCTCGTGGACCACGCGATCGTGATCGTCGAGAACGTCTACCGGCGGGTCGAGGAGGGCGAGCCGCTGCGCGAGGCGATCATCCACGGCACCGAGGAGGTGATGTGGCCGGTGATCGCGACGGTGGCGACCACGCTGGCCGCCTTCACCCCGATGCTGATGATCACCGGGACCAGCGGCGAGTTCAGCGCGATCCTGCCCAAGACGGTGATCGTGGTGCTGATCGGCTCGCTGTTCGAGGCGCTGGTGATCCTGCCGGCCCACTACCTGGACTGGGGGAGCCGCGCCCACGTGGCCGGCGGGCACCGCGAAGACGGGCGGCGCGGCCTGTGGGCGTCGCTCCAGCGCGGATCGGGGCGCATCCGCGACGCGGTCGACGCCTGGCTGGAGCGCACGCGGGCGGCGTACCTGCGGGCCCAGGGCGCGCTGCTGGCCCACCGCTACGTGTTCCTGATGGCCTGCACGGCGGCCCTCTACTTCTCCTGCGGCGTGCAGCAGCACGTTCGCGTCGACCTGTTCCCCTCCGACTTCGACGAGCTGTTCGTCTCGCTGCGCACGCCGGTGGACTACTCGATCGACCGCACAGACGCGGTCATGCGCGACCTCGAGCGCGCGCTCGAGGAGCTGCCCGACGACGTGGCCGAGTACACCACCCAGGTGGGCCTGGCCTTCACCGCCGACCGGGACGTGGTGCGCGGCTCCAACTACGCCGTGGCCTTCGTGACGCTCACCGGCAGCGAGCGCAACAAGCGCAACCCGGACGGGGCGCTGCGCCGCGTGCGCGAGCGGGTGGCGGCCTTCGCCGACGAGCACGCCCACGACATCGAGAACCTGACGGTGATGCCGCCGCGCCACGGTCCGCCGATCGGCAAGCCGGTCGCGATCCGCATCGCCTCGGAGGACTACGAGACGGCCAAGCGCATCTCTTCGGAGATGCAGAGCGAGCTGCTGGCGACGCCCGGCGTGTTCAACGTCGAGGACAACCTGCCCGAGGGGCCTCTCGAGCTGCGCGTGGCGCTGCACGAGCACCGTGCCTCCCTCTACGGCCTGACCTTCGACGACGTGGCGACCGCCCTGCGCGCCGCCAACGACGGTCTGGTGCCCTCGACCTTCAAGGACCCGCGCTCGGACGAGGACGTGGACATTCGGGTGCTGCTCCAGGGGGCGCAGCGCAACGAGATGGCCGACCTGCTCGACGTCGAGCTGCGCACCGCCACCGGCCAGCGCATCAAGCTCGGGGACGTGGCCCGGGTGGAGGTGGCGCGGGGCTACCAGCGGCTCTACCACCACGACGCGGAGCGCGCGGTCATCGTCTACGGAGACGTCGACGGGCAGGCCGCCACCAGCATTTCGGCCAACGACCACATGGAGGCGCGCTTCGCCGACGTGACGCAGCGCTACCCGGGCGTGTCGGTGGTCTACGGCGGCGAGAACCAGGAGACCGAGCGCACCATGCAGGACATGCTGCGCGCGCTGGGCATCGCGCTGCTGGCCATCTACGCCATCCTGGCCACGCTGTTCCGCTCCTACCTCCAGCCGATCGTGGTGATGAGCGTGGTGGCGTTCGCCTTCATCGGCGTGAGCCTGGGCCTGTTCATCACAGACGGCGCGCTCTCCATGTGGGTCATGTACGCGACCGTCGGCCTGGCCGGCATCGTGGTGAACGACTCGCTCGTGCTGATCGACTTCGTCAACAAGGAGCGCGACCGGGGGACGCCGGTGGCCGAGTCGGTGCGGCTGGCCAGCCAGCGCCGCTTCCGCCCGATCCTGCTCACCACGGTCACCACCATCGCCGGGCTGCTGCCCATGTCGCTGGGCTTCCCGGACAAGTCGCTGGTGTTCGGTCCCTTCGCCACCGCCATCGTCTTCGGGCTCTCGGTGGCGAGCCTGCTCACCCTGTTCGTGGTGCCGGCCATCTACCTGTCCTTCGAGGACCTGTCGGAGGCCTGGGCGCGCCGGACCGGCCGGACCGGCCGGACGGGCCGGAGGCTGGCCGAGGGCGCCGTGGCCGGCGGCCGCGAGCTATAGCGGCCAGACCGCCGGGATCAGCAGCAGGGCGACCGCCGCCGACAGCAGGTCGAGGGGCAGGCCCACCCGCACGAAGTCGGTGAAGCGGTAGCCGCCCGGGCCGTAGACGATCAGGTGGGTCTGGTAGGTGACCGGCGACGCGAACGCGCAGCAGCCGGCGATGGCCACCGTCACGATGAAGGGACGCGGATCCGCGCCGACCTGGGCCGCCGTCGCCACCGCGATCGGGAAGACGATGGCGACCGCCGCGGCGTGGTGCAGCAGCTCCGCCAGCAGCAGCGTCACCACGTAGACCACGGCCAGCGCCACCATCGGTCCCAGCTCGCCGGCGGTGGCCGAGATGCTGCCGGCCACGAAGGCGGCGGCGCCGGTCTGGGTCATGGCGCCGGCGATGCCGAAGCCGGCGCCGATCACCACCAGGATCGACCAGTCGACGCTGCGCCGGGCGATGCGGCCGTTGATGCAGCGGGTGAGGATCAGCAGCCCGGCGGCCAGGAAGGCGGCGATCGAGATCGGGTACAGGCCGATCGCGGCGGTCGTCACCATCACCAGCAGGATCAGCAGCGCGATCCAGGCCTTGTCGTGGCGCGGCGACTCGGTGCCCTCGATCTCGCTCACCAGGTAGAAGTCGGGGCTGTTGCGGTGGGCGCGCAGGAAGCCCGGCGCGCCCTGGAGCAGCAGCGTGTCGCCGGCCTCGAGCACGATCTCGCCGATCTTGCCCGGCACGCGCTCGGCGTTGCGGTGTACGGCGATCACCGCCGCGTCGTAGACCGTGCGGAAGTTGGCGTCGCGGATGCTCTGGTCGATCAGCGGCGACGACGCCGACACCACCGCCTCGACGAGCCCGCGCTCCGGGTCCTTGCCGACGCTGGTCTCGCCGTCGGACACGGGCACCAGCCCGCGGATGCGCTGGAGCTCGACGATGGTGGACACCACGCCGGCGAACACCAGCTCGTCGCCGGCCCGGATCACCTCGTCCGGGCCCACCGGGGTCACCATGGTGTCGCCCCGGTCGATCTCCACCAGGAACAGGCCCGGCAGCTGGCGCAGGCCCGCGTCCTCGACGCTCTGGCCCACCAGGGGGCAGTCGGTCTCGACCCGCATGGAGGCCGTGTACTCGCGGCGCTGGGCGCCGAGCCGCTCGGTGGGCGCCTGCCGGTCCGGGAGCAGCAGCGGGGCGGCGAACTGGAGGTAGGCCAGGCCCACGACCGCGATGGGCAGCCCCACCCAGGCCAGCTCGAAGAACCCGATCTCCGGGAAGCCGGCGTCGATCACCAGGCCAGCCACGGTGAGGATCGTGCTGGTGCCGATGACCGTGGTGGTGCTCCCCAGGATCGAGGCGTAGGACAGCGGGATCAGCAGCTTGCTGGGCGACACGCCGCGCCGCCGCGCCCAGTCGATCACCATCGGCGTCATCATCGCGACGATCGGCGCGTTGTTCAGGAACGCGGACATCACCGCCACCGGCGGGCAGATCCGGGCCAGGCCCCCGGCCTCGCTCTTCGAGCGCCCGAACAGGCGCCCCACAGTCTCGTCCAGGGCGCCGGTCTCGCGCAGGCCCGCCGACACCACGAACAGCACGCCCACCGCGGCCAGCGCCGGGTTGGCGAAGCCGGAGAAAACCTCCTTCGGCGCCAGGATCCCGGCGGCGGCCAGCGTGAACAGCCCGGCCATCATCACCAGGTCCGGACCCGCCACCTCGCGGACCATGGCGACGAGCGTCAAGACCACGACGGCGAGGGTGAACCAGCCTTCCCAGCCCATTGGCGCGGCACGATACACCAACATCCGCCACACTGGCGCCCCATGCCGAAGCGCGCGCAGCGGACCCCGCGGTCCCGGTCGTTCACCGAGAAGAGCTTCTACCTCGGCGAGTTCCGCGATCGCACCCTGGCGATCGCGCTGGCGCCGGGGGTCGACCACGAGGCGGCGCCGCTGGAAGCGGTGCTGAAGGAGCTGGAGGCGAACCCGACCGACGTGGTGCTCGTCGGCAGCGACGCCGCGCAGCTTTCGCGCCTGGTCGGCACCTCGCCCATGCAGCCGGGCGAGGGCCTGGAGGGTCGCGTGTGGCGCGGGTTGCGCCTGCGCCCGCGGGTGGCGGTGGGCCTGGCCGGGGACGGCGCCGACTGGGCCGCGTCGGCCACCGGCGTGGCGCTGCGGCTCGGCGTCCCGAAGCTCGTGTGCCTGGACCCGAAGGGCGGGCTGCTGCGCGACGGCCGGCGCCAGTCGTTCGTCGGGCTGGAGGAGCTGTCGGGCCTGCTCCGGGGCGACACGTCGGCGCTCTCCGCGGCACGCGTCGCGCTGCTGGGGGAGATCGAGCGCGCGCTGCGGGTGGGTCTGCGCGCGGTCAACCTGTGCACCAGCCGGGGCCTGGCCGACGAGCTGTTCACCTACGCAGGATCGGGCACGCTCTTCACCCGCGAGCGCTACGTCGAGGTGCGCCGCCTGTGCATCGACGACTACGACGCCGCCGACGACCTGATCGCCCGCGGCGTCTCCGAGGGCTACCTGGCGACCCGCGGCATCGCCGAGCTCGACCGCGTCTTCGCCAACGGCTACGGCGCCTTCGTGGAGGGCCGCCACCTGGCCGGCATCGGCGCGCTGCTGCCGTGCAGCGAGGTGAACGCCGGCGAGATCGTCTCGCTCTACACACTGACCCGCTTCATGGGCGAGGGCATCGGCGGACACCTGGTCTCGGCGATGACCGGGACCGCCCGCGAGCGCGGCTTCGACTACGTCTTCGCCTGCACCACCACCGAACGCGTGGCCGGCTTCTTCGAGCGCAACCACTTCCGCCGCGTCCCCGAGGACCAGATCCCCGACGAGAAGTGGCGCAACTACGACCAGAGACGCCGCCCCAAGGTCCGCTGCGTGCGAAGGGAGCTGCGCTAGGGCGGAGGAGGGGGCGGGCGGCGAGCGGCCTCCTCGACTGGTTCGTCCACTGCGGGCCCGTGGTGCGAGGGCCCTGTTCTCCAGCGAGTCCTCCTGCCTGCGGGGGGCCCTCCGCGGCCTCGACGCCTTCGGATCCCGCTCGCCGCCCGCCCTCGCTTCCGGGAGCCCGCGCGTGGCGATCGGGGGGCGCGGCTCCGCAGACGTTGAGATCGGCGAAGGGCCACTGCCTGGCGTCGCGTTTCGGTGGCGCCCGAGGCTTCGCGCGACTCGCTGGTTCGCATGAAGAGGGCCCGCAGCCGAGCGACCGATCAAGGAGCCGCGCCCCCCGATCGCCGCCTCCGAGCCGGCCCAGGAAACTGGAAGAGGGAGGCCGCGCGCTACGCGACCTCCCTCTCACGTGTCAGAGCACCGGGGGCGTGGCCGAAGCTTCTTCCCCCAGGTAGAAGGGCGAGCCCTTCCGCGGCGTGTAAGCCGGGTTCTGTCCCGACGCCGGCTTGCGCCGACGCCGGTGAGGATCATTCATCTAGGCGACCCATTGCTGGGCCGCTCCAGCACTCTCACCCGCGCACTGGCGGCTTGCGCCGCTTCGGACGGGCCGTCCTCGACAGCGTGCCTATTCGAGCTTGCTCCGGGAGGGGCTTGCCCCGCCGCCGGTCACCCGGCTGTCGCGCGTGGGCTCTTACCCCACGATTTCAACCTTGCCTGTGCCTCCTCGCCCGCGGCCTCTCACAACCTCGGGCGGATCACCGGCCATCGGCGGTGTGGTTTCTGTTGCGCTTTCCCTCGGGTCACCCCGGGTCGCCGTTAGCGACCTCCCTGCCCTGTGGAGCCCGGACTTTCCTCCCGCGAACGATGGGTGTCCGCCGGCGATCCCCCGACCGCCTCCGACCCGGGGAGGGTACCGGATCCGGGTCCGGCGTGACCCCAAGTCAGTATTCAGTGGATAGCGAATCAGTATCTCTTTGATACTCTCTGGCCATGGCCCAGGTCGCCAGCAGCCTGCCCGCCGTCCCCAAGCCGCGGGGGATCTTCGATCCCGTGGCCCGGGGCCTCGACGTGATCGGCGACCGCTGGTCGCTGGTGCTGATGCGCCACCTGCTGAAGGGCAACCGCGGCTTCCAGGAGCTGCGCAAGCGCACCGGCATCGCGCCGCGGGTGCTGTCCAGCCGGCTGCGCCAGCTGGCCGCCGACGGCTTCATCGAGACCGTGGCCGAGGGCTCGCGCTCGGTCTACGCGCTGACCGTCCAGGGCCGCAGCCTCGAGCCGATCATCGTCGCCATCGGGCGCTGGTGGATCCAGCACGGCCTCGAGGACCTGCACGTCGACGCCCGCGCCTTCGACCGCACCTCGCCCCAGTCGGTGCTCGACTCGCTGCCCTTCATGGTGCGGGAGGACGGCGCGCG
>JBNLVK010000059.1:0-23391 GCA_050618055.1 Myxococcota bacterium | reverse complement strand
GGCGGCGGCGCTGGGCCGATGGCGGTCTGGGTCGGCGCCCGCGACACGCCGAACCGGCTCCTCGTCTGGAACGACGGCGCGCAGCGCTTCGAGGACCGCGCCGCCGAGCGCGGGCTCGACCGCAGCGGGGCGTCGACCGCCGCCTTCTTCGACACCGACGGCGACGGCCTCGACGATCTGGTCTACGTGGCCGAGCGGGCCGTCGAGCGGCTGCCCGGTCGGCCGGACGGCGGCTTCGGCGGGCCCGAACGCCTGGCCCCCCTGCCGGCTGTGGGGCCGCCGGCCGGCGTGATCGACCCGGCCCGGCTGCGTCCCGTCGACCTGGACCGCGACGGCGACCTCGACCTGCTGCTGCTGGCCTGGGGCACGCCCCCGCGGACGCGGGTCTTCCGGCGCATCGGGGCGGGCTTCGCCGACGTCACCGCCGACCTCGGGGTGGAGGGCCTGGCGGCGGGGCGCGCGGCGGTGGTGGCGGACCTGGACCTCGACGGCTTCCCGGACGTGGTCCAGCTGGGCGCCCGGGCGGCGCTCTGGCACAACCGGGCCGGCGAGCGCTTCGAGGTCCGACCGCTCCCGCCGAGCGTCGTCCCGCCGGGCACGACGGCGGCGACGGTGCTCGACGCAGACGGCGACCGGGCGCCCGACGTGCTCGCCGTCGGACACCGGGTGCGCCTGCTGTGGAACCGGTCGGAGCACACGCACCACGCGGTCCGCGTGGAGCTGCCGGCCCACCGGGTCGGCGCCCTGGTGACCGCCGAGTACCGGGACGGCACGCGCCAGGCGCAGCGCTTCGGCTCCGAGCACTCGACCGCGTTCTCCCAGGCCCTCCAGCCGCTGCTGTTCGGCGCGTCGGACGCGAACCCGGTGGAGGCGATCGTCGTGCGCGTGCCGGGGGGCGGTGCCGAGCGGACGGCTCTCGCGGGCCGACGGGAGATCTCGCTGCCCACGCCGTGACTTCGCGCGGAGGCCTGGGTACCGTTCGGCCCCCATGCGACGGCAGCGTCTCGCGACGACCCTCCTCGCCGTCGGGTCGACGGTGCTCGCGCTCGGTGTGGCCGAGATCGTGCTGCGCAACGTGCGCACGTTCGCGGCCGAGACGTCGAGCGAGTACCTGGTGCCCCACCCGACGCTCGGCTGGAGCCTGATGCCCGGCGGCCGCTACCAGACGGCGCCGGACGGCGATCTGTTCGAGGTGGCGTACAACACGCGGGGCTGGCGCGACGTCGAGCGCACGCCGGGTCCGGTCGGGACGCCGCGGGTGGTGGTGCTGGGCGACTCGTTCATGGAGGGCTACACGGTCCGCCTGGAGGACGCCTTCCACCGCCAGCTCCAGGCGCGCCTGCGCCGCGAGCACCCGGAGGCCCAGGTGGTGAACCTGGGCGTCAGCGGCTACGGAAACCTCCAGGCGCTGCTGGCCTACGAGCTCGAGGGCCGCCGCTACCAGCCCGACCTGGTCCTGCTCGGCTTCTACCTGCACAACGACCTGCGCGACAACAGCCAGGAGATCGAGTCGCTGCGCAAGCCGGGCAGCATGAAGGCGCGCAACCGTCCCTTCCTCGAGCCGGGCGAGGGCTGGGAGATCACCGTGGTCGAGGCCGAGCGCTCGCAGCGGCGCTACGAGGCCGCGCTGGCGCGTCGCGCCTCGTGGTGGTGGCGGCTGGGCAACGTCTCCCACCTGTGGCGGATGACCTTCACGAGCTGGATCGACAGCGCGCTGCGTCGCATCGAGGAAGGACCGCCCATCGAGGACACGCTCACCCGGGAGCAGCGCCGCGAGCTGGAGCTGGCCGTGTTCGGGTGCGAGGTACCGCCCGTGTACCAGCGCGCGCTGGAGATCACGAAGCGCGTGCTCGTCGGACTGGCCGAGCGGGTGCGCGCCGACGGCGCGCAGCTGGTCGTCTTCTCGGTGCCCTCCGAGTACGAGTCGGTGCCGGTGGCGCGGGGCTTCACGGACGAGGACCTGCCGTGTCGCAGGAACCCGCCGCTCTACGCGCCCATCGCCGCGTTCCTGGCGGAGCAGGGCATTCCCTGGATCGACCTGGTGCCCGCCTTCCAGCGCGAGATGCAGGACGGCGAGCCGCTGTTCGCGCTGCTCGACTCGCACTGGAACGCGGCGGGGCACGCCTACGCGGCGAAGCTCGTGGAGCAGCGCCTCGAAGCGCTGGGCCTGCCCGAGCCGGCGAAGCAGGCGCCCCCTGCGGATCGGTCCTAAGCTGGGCGGCGAGTCGCCGGGCCCCTGTAGCTCAGCCGGATAGAGCAGCCGCCTCCTAAGCGGCAGGTCGCAGGTTCGAATCCTGCCGGGGGCACCAGCTGCGACGCCGCGCGAGAAGGGCCAGGACGCCCGCGGCGGAAAGGAGTCCCCAGGCCGGCAGCGCCGGGATGGCGACGGTCGACGCCGCGAAGCGGTAGAGCGTGCCCGACGCGTCGTCGCGCACCCGGTCGTTCGGCGCGGCGATGCACACGTCCGCACCGGCCAGCGCGAGGGCCGCGCCGAAGCCGTCGCCGGACGGCGGCCGGTTCGTCCCGTCCGGCGACGTGAATCGCTCGACCTCCGCGTAGGCCCCGCCGTCCCAGCGGAAGCGCAGCACCGGCGAGCCCGGATCCGGATCGCCGGAGCCCCCCGTGCGCAGCATGCCGACCAGCAGGTCGTCGCCGTCCACGGCGACGGCGCTGCCGAACTGGTCGCCGTCGGTCGCGTCGGAGGCGGTGATCTCGGGCACCGGGCTCCAGGCCAGTCCGTCGAAGCGGTAGACGAAGACCGATCCGCGCAGCGAGCCCCCGGCAGCGCGGCGCGGCGCACCCACGGCGATCACGCCGGCGCCGACGGCCACCGACGCACCGAACCGGTCCCCCGCCACCAGACCCGCCGGCGCGAGCTTCTCCTCCTGCGTCCACAGCGTTCCCGAGCGGCGGTACAGGTAGGCGGCTCCGGGGATCGATCCGCCGGCGCTGGGCCCCGGGGCCCCCGCCACGAGCCACTCGCCGTCGAGGTCGACGCTCGCGCCGAGGAAGGCGTTCATGGTGGGGTCGCCCGCCTCCAGGGTCTGCTCGAACAGGAGGGCTCCGGCCACGTCGCGATAGACACTGACCGAGCCGGCGTTCGTCTGCACCGGATCGTCGCCGTGGGCTCCCACCGCCGCGCGATCGCCGCCCAGCGCCACCGCGTTGCCGAACTGGTCGCCGACGCCGGGCGAGGCGAGCTGGAGCTTCTGCTCGCCGCCCCAGCTGCTTCCGTCGAAGCGATACGCGTAGGCGGCGCCGGCGTTGCTCGCCCCCGTATCCTCCAGGTAGGCGCCCACCAGCGCCAGCTCCCCGGCGACGTCGACGGACTGGCCGAAGCGGTCGGACGCCTCCGCATCGCCGGCGAACAGGCGCTGCTCCTCGAGGAAGCGTGCGCCGCTGCGCGCGAAGATCACGGCGGAGCCGGCGGTGGCGGCGGCGTCGCCGTTCAGCGCAGCGCCCGCGATCATGCGCGTGCCGTCGCAGCCGAGGCTGCGCCCCAGGAACTCGCCCGCCTCGGAGACGGTGGGGAATACGGGCTGGCCGGCGAAGGGGCGGTCGATGGCCCAGGCGCGCCCGGCACCGTCGCCCGCCGCGTCGTCGAGACTCGATCCGACCAGCAGGTCCGCGTCGGCCAGGGCCAGGGCGGTGCCGAAGTTCGAATCGTCCAGCAGGCCGACGGGCGGCTCGAGACGACGCATGAGCTCCCAGCCCGCCAGCGCGTCGTGCTCGTAGACCAGCACCTGGTCGCCGGACGCCCAGCCGAGCGCCACCTGCTCGCCACCGACGGCCACGCCGTCGGCACCGACGCCGTCGCCCACGCTGCCGTCGGGCGGCGAGAAGCACTGCTCCGACTGCCAGCCCGATCCGTCGTGGCGGTAGGTGCAGGCTCCCCAGTTGCCGGCCGGCGCCACGGCGTTGAAGACGGCCAGGTCCCCGTCCACGGCGAGGGTACGCGCCAACGTGTAGCCCCCGAAGTCGGGGAAGCTCGCCTCGAACACCCAGCTCCCGCCGTCGAAGACGTGGGACTCGGGAGCCGCGCTGGCCGAGACGCCGATCAGCACCCGGTCCGGGCTCGCGGAGTCGATCGCCAGGTCGAGACCGAAGGCGGAGGCCCCGGCCGGCGGCGGGATCGTCTGCGTCTCGCTCCAGCTCGATCCGTTCCACTCGAACACGTAGACCCGGCCGCCGCCGCTGGCTCCGTGGGCGCCGACCAGGATCTGATCGTCGCCCACGGCCACGTCCTCGCCGAAGAAGTCGCCGCCCATGCCGTCCGACGCCAGCAGCTTCTCCTCCTCCGACCAGCTTCCCCCCGCTTCGCGGAACACGTAGACCGGATCGACGGAGCCGTTGTCCGCGTCGCGGGTGACCGCCGCCACGTCGCCGCGGATCGCCACGTTGCTGCCGAAGCCGTCGCCGGCGGCGCCGTCCGACGGCGTCAGCACGTCCTCCTCGACCCACTGGCTCCCGTCGAAGCGGTAGACGTAGGCCTGGCCCGCGAGCCCCGCGTTCGGAGCGCCCAGGATCGCGACGTCTCCCGCCGCGGCGAGGTCGTGACCGAAGGCGTCGTGGGCGGAGGCGTCGGCCGGCGACAGCGCCTGCTCGGCGTTCGCCGCACCGGCGAACCACCAGACGGCACTCCAGGCGACGGCGACCAGGACCGCCGGCACGGGGCCGGCGAGGGACAGCATGCCTCCGACCTCCCACTCGCCGCGTCGCCGGGACGGCGAACGCTCCCCCTTCTACCCGACACCGTCGAGTGCTGGCAAGCAGGGCCTAGCGGCGGCGCTGTGGATCGGCGTCCAGGTCGATCGTCTCGGTGGTGGTGACCGTGTGCTCGACGACGGTCGTGCCCGAGCCGCCGTCCAGCGCACCGCGCATGGCCGACAGGGCCTGCTCGACCACGTCGTCGGGCAGGCGCCCGCGCAGGTGGCGCTCCATCTCCTCGATGGATCCGAAGCTCTGGCCGTCGGTCTCGAACGAGACCTCGACGTCACCGGCGAACGCGCCGTCGGGAAGCTCGGGCTCGGCCCCCTCCCACGACGTCACCCGCTCGACGACGCGTTCACCCGGGCGCTCGGTCACGCGCTCGCGGGTGGTGCCGCGCACCTCGGGCAGGTCCACCTCGCTGCCGCAGTAGAGACAGGAGAGGATGCGGTCGCGGCCCTCGGGCCCCTGGCGCACCACCTCGGCCTGGCCGCCGCAGGTGGGACAGTCGAGCTTCTCCATCGGCGTCGTGTCCTCCTCCAGACCGTCCCGGAACCGACACGATCCCGACACGGTTCCGTTCGCTCAGGCCCGATCGAGCGGCAGCCTCACCTCGAACACGGCGCCCGCACCGGGCTCCGACTCCGCCGCGATCGTGCCGCCGTGGCCCTGGACGATCTCGTAGGAGACGGTCAGGCCGAGGCCGGTTCCCTCGCCCACCGGCTTGGTGGTGAAGAACGGGTCGAACAGCTTCTCCCGGTCCGAGGCCGTCATGCCCGGACCGTCGTCCTCGATCCGCACCACCACGTGATCCCCCTCGTGGCGCGTGCGCATCTGGATGTGGCCCGACTCGCCCACCGCCTGCACCGCGTTCACGATCAGGTTCAGGAACACCTGGCGCAGGCCGTTCGGCGCGCAGCGCAGGCTCGGCAGGTCGCCGGTGTCCAGGTGGAAGTCGATGCGCGCCGGCACGTCGGAGGACGCCACCCGCAGCGAGTCGCGGAGCAGCTCGTTCACGTCGGCGGGCTGCCACTCGGACGGTCCCGCGCCGCCCGCCCGCGAGAACTGCATGACGTCGCGCACGATCGAGATGGTGCGCTCGACGCCGTCGAGCGACTCGTCGATCAGGTCGCCGAACTCGGCCGGATCGCGCTTATCCTTCTCGTCCAGGTTCATCTGGCGGAGGGTGTGGAGGTTGCTGCGGACGAAGGACATGGGGTTGTTGATCTCGTGGGCGAGCCCCGCGGCGAGCTGACCGACCGCCTCCATCTTCTGCGTCTGGCGGATGCGCTCCTGGAAGGCGGTGCGCTCCGCCACGCGGCCGAGCTCGACGCCGATGTGGGTGAACACCTCGAGCAGGCGCTCCGCGTCGGGCAGGGGCTTCGGGCTCGCGAACTCGATCACCGCCCGCACCCGGCCGTGCACGAAGATCGGGATCGCGAACGCCGCCGCCAGGCCCAGCGCGTGCGCCGCCAGCCCGCGCTCCCGGGTAGCGCCGGGCTCCCGCGGCATCACCCACGTCTCGCGCGTCACGATCTCGGGCTCCCCGCTTGCGACGACGCGCCCCGGGAGCCCCACGCCGCGGGGGAACTTGCGGGAGAGGCTCACCTGCTCGAGCGGGTTGCTCTCGGCGAGCGCCGAGTGGAAGAGCCCCATCGAGCGCGACGCACCGTCGTCGTCCACCTCGAGAGCGTGTCCGGCGACCCAGCCCATCGACTGGCAGATGCGCTCGAGCGCGTCGTCCAGCGCCTCCTCGAACGAGCGCGCCTGGTTCGCCGAGACGGCGGCGTGCATGACCAGCTCGAGGTAGGTGGTCTCGCGCTCCAGCTCGTTCGCGCTGCGCTGCTGACCGATCATGAAGCCCACGCCGATCGCACCCAGCGCGGTGACGGTCAGGAGGCGGGCGGCCAGGGCGTTGGCCTGGCGCAGCTCGGGCGGTGTCTGGTCCGGCAGGTGGACGCCCAGCTCGGGCAGGATCCAGAAGCCGACCGTCAGGGCCGCCGTCACGAGGGTCCAGAAGGCCGCGCCGCGCACGTCGAGGGCCACCGCCGCCGCCAGCGGCAGCACGTAGAACCAGCCGAAGCCCGGGTTGTAGAAGCCGCCCGAGGACAGCGAGGAGGCCGTGACCAGCGCGGCCAGGATCGCCAGCGCGACGTGGCCCGCCAGCTGCGCGGAACGCGTCGCGCGCAGCAGGAACAGGTTGGCCACGCCGGCGGCGGTCGCCACCCCCAGGTAGGCCATCACCTCCCACTTCCCGACGACCCAGCTCTGCCCGATGGTCAGCAGCGCGATCCAGATCATCGCGAAGGTCACGCCCGAGATGGTGCGGATGTGGCGCATCCGCTCCGACGACACCTCGCCGGCCGGGATACCCAGGTCGAGCCAGCCCTGGAGCCTTCGCGAGAGGGTGGGGCGGGCTTCGCTGCGGGGGCTGTCCATCGACTTCGCCACGCACCGGCATCGGCCGGATGTGCAGGCGACTTGATTCTCCCGCCGAAACACCCCGGTATCGGGGCGGACGGCCCCGATCAGGGCGCGGCGATGCGATGGGCGACGAGGGTCTGCCCCTCGAAGACCGCCCTGTCCAGCACGTTGCGCTCGTCGACGAAGACGAAGTCGAACTTGCGGTTCTCGTTGACGTCGCGGTGGAGCATCACGATGAACGGCTCGCCCGCTGCGGGTTCCGTCTCCACCGTGATCTCCACGTCCCGGCTCACGCCGCTCGCCAGGTAGGTGGCCCCCACGTAGACGTGGCCCGCCGGCCGACCGTTCTCGAACGGGTGCATCACCAGCCAGCCGTTGCCCTCGATCCGGACCGCGCGGAAGGTGAAGGTCGCTCCCTGCCGCGTGGCGCCCTCGGTCACGATCCAGTTCGCCTCGCCGTTGCCGAGCTGGATGCCCGGGGCGGGCGGCGGCGCGGAGCTGCAGGCCAGCGCCGCCAGTGCGAGGCAGGCGAGCGGGAAGATCCGGAGCGTCATGCTTCCTCCGACGGGTGTGCGTCGCTCAGCGCGACGCGGCCAGGGCCGCCACGGCGGCGGGTGTGAAGTTGCACTGCATGGCCGACGCGAAGGCCGGCCGACCGCGCAGGCGCTCCCGATAGGGCGAGAGCTCGTCCGGCAGCGCGATCTCCACCACGGCCGCCCACTCGAGGCACGAGAGCACCAGGATGTCGAGGGCGCTGAAGTCGTCGCCCATCAGGTAGGGCCGACCGTCCGCCAGCTGGCGCACGATCTCCTGCACCTGCCGCAGGAAGTACTCGCGGGCCGCGCGACACGCCGCCGGGGACGCGCCGTAGATCGAGGGCAGTCCCTCGTGGCGTCGGATCACGTAGAGCGCCGCGTCGAGCTCGGTCATGGCGAAGAACGACAGGTCGTCGAAGCGCGCGCGCTCGCGGGTCGCCCGTTCCGGCGCCAGGGCCACGCGATCGCGGTGCCGGTCGGCCAGGTGGAAGACGATGGCCGCGCTCTCGCCCATGGCGAAGTCGTCCTCCTGGTACACCGGGATCTTCTCGCGCTGGTTCAGGGCGCGGAACTCCGGATCCTGCATGGCCTCGCTGCGCGTCAGGATCTCGCGGGTCTCGTAGGGGAGGTCGAGCTCGCGGAGCATCCAGTGGGGCCGCAGCGTACGCGCGGTTCCGATGCCCCAGACGCGGCGGGTCACGCGGAGCCCAGGGCGCCGTCGGACCGCAGCGCGGCGATCTCGTCGGCGGAAAGCCCCGCCTCGCGCAGGACCTCGTCGGTGTGCTCACCCAGCACCGGTGCCGGGCGCCGGATCTCCGACGGCGTGCCCTCCATGCGCTCCGCCGGACGCGGCTGGCGCATGCGTCCCACCACCGGGTGCTCGCTCTCGACCACGATGCCGTTCTCGCGCACCTGCTCGTTCTCGTGCAGGACGTCGCGGGTGAGGACCGGTCCGCAGGGCACGTCCTCGGCGTCGAGGGCCGCCAGCCATTCGGCGGTGGTCCGGGTGCGCAGCACCTCGGCCATCATCTCAAGGCGCTCCGCCGCGTGGGCGACCAGGCCCGCCGGATCCTGGAAGCGCGGGTCCGCGAGCCACTCGGTCCTTCCCGCCGCGCGGGCGAAGCCCTGGAACTCGCGCAGCGCCACGGTCGACGCGATGATGAATCCGTCGGCCGTCGGGAACACCAGGTCGCGACGGTCCACCGGCTTGGGCGCCGCGCCGTCCTCGCGCACGTAGGTGTGGAAGGCCATGCCCTCGGGCCACATGAACGCGATCACCGCGTCGAGCATGGCCAGGCGCAGGTGCTGGCCGCGGCCGGTCCGTTCGCGCGCGAGCAGCGCCGCGGTGATGGCCTGGGCGGCGGTCAGGGCCGTCACCTTGTCGGGAATGATCACGCGCATCAGCCGGGGCGGGCCCTTCACCCCGCCCTGGATGTCGACGAGCCCCGACATGCCCTGGATGATCGGGTCGTAGACGCGCTTGTGGGCGAACGGACCGGACTCGCCGAAGCCGCTGATCGAGACGTAGACCAGCCGCGGATTCAGCTCGCGCAGCACCTTCTCGCCCACGCCCATGCGGTCGGCGGCGCCCGGCCGGTTGTTCTGGATGAAGACGTCGGCCTCGGCCACCAGCCGCTTCAGCGCGTCGAGCGCACCCGGCTTCTTCAGGTCGAGCACCACCGACCGCTTGCTGCGGTTGGTGGTGGCGAAGGTGGGCGAGAGGCCCGGGACGCCGCCCATGTGGCGCAGGATGTCGCCGCCCGGCGGCTCGACCTTGACGACGTCGGCCCCCTGGTCCGCCAGGATGCGGGTGGCCAGCGGACCGGAGATCACCTGGGTGAAATCGATCACGCGGAAGCCTTCGAGCGCTCCGGACATCGCGTCTCCTGCGGCTGCGGGCCGCACCAGGGTACGCGAGTTGCCGGCCCGACGGGGGGTTCGGCTGCTGGGCGGCGCTCAGGCCCGGCGCATGTAGTCGCGGGCGGACTGCATGGTGGCCGTGCCCATCTCGGTGAGCCGCATGCGACCGTCGACCACCGCGATGCCCTCGTCGAAGTGCTTGACGTGGGCCTCGAGGCTCGCCTCGGCGGCGGCGCGCTGGCCTGCGTCGAGCGCCCCCACCGAGAGCAGGTGGGTGAGCGCGTGGTGCATGCGCGCCGTCACGAAGGTGGCGTGGTAGATGCCGTCGAGGGGGCGCGGATCGCTGCGCAGCGGCGACGCGAAGCGCTCCCGGTCGTCGTTCGCCACCAGCGGACCGTCGGTCGCGAGCCCGAAGAGCAGGTTGTGGGCGCCCTCGTGGGCGAGGGCCTCGACCATCTCGAGGGTGCTCTCGTGGCCGCCGGCGCGCAGCACCAGGCCTCCCCAGAGCATGAAGCAGGACACGCCGTCGAACTGCTCGCCGGCTCCGCCGGGCTCGGCTCGCGCCAGCACGATCTCGCCCAGCAACCCGCGCAGCTCCGCCGCCAGCTCCGGGTGGGCGGCGTCCAGCAGGTCGAACGCATCCGCGATGCGGACCCGCGTAGCGTCCGCCTCGCGCGGATCCGGCGGACCGATCACCAGCGGCCAGCTGGGATCCGTGTCGACCAGGCGCCGGTAGCGGCGGGAGAAACCGCCGACCTCCGGATCGCTGAGGGGGCGGACCACGAGATCCGCGCCCCGCGACGGGGCCGTCGCGACCTCGGTCAAAAAGGAGCGCGCCGACGCGAGGTCGCCGGCGTCGAGCGCCAGCACCAGCTCGTAGTAGGCGCCGAACGCCTGGGTGTCGACCGGACCGGCGGCCAGCCGCGCCAGGAACGCGTCCAGGCCTTCGGGCGGCGGCAGCCGGTCGCCGGCCTGCTCGAGCACGTAGCGCAGGCTGTCGCCCAGCCGCTCGCGCATGCGGGCATCCAGGCGCAGGGCACGGGTCCCGTCCGGCGCGAAGCCGATCGGGCCGACAGGGCTCACGGCGGGCTCGCGGGGCTAGGTAATCGGCTTGAAGCCGGACTTCGCGCCGATCCGCGAGCCGACGACGGCGCCGAGCTCGAGGTTGGGCTTGATGCCGGACTTCGCCCCGATCTTCGAGCCCAGGCGATCGCCGAGCGCGTCGTCCTGCGTGATCGCGCCGGGCTTGAAGCCGGGCTTCGAGCCCATCTTCGAGCCGATGCGCCCGCCGAGGGCGCTCGGACCGGGCATCGGCTTGATGCTGATCTTCGGAGCGACCTTGGAGCCCAGCTCCTCCGACTTCGTGTCCACCTGGTCGAATCCGAGCAGCCGGGACCAGTCCAATCGCACTCGATGCTTCACAGCGCCCCCCACGTGTTGGAAACTCATCAGGAGCGTATGGGAGTGCCTTCGAAGGTGTCAAGACGCGCCCGCTCCGCGGGGTTTTCGCCTCGGCGGCCGGCGGCATGATCCGGATCATCACCAGCCGCGGTCACGGCTACACCCACGCTCCCCTGGCGAAGGCGCGCCCCGGGCTCTCGGTGCGCGTGCTCGACTACGACCGCCTGATCCGCAGCCGGCGCTTTCCGCGGGTCCCGCACGTGTTCACCGACCTCGACCGGCTGAGCGCCTTCGACCTGGAGCTGGCCGCCATCATCCACCACGGGCTCCGCGCGCGCCGCATCCCGGTGTACAACGATCCGGCGCGGGCCAAGACGCGCTTCGCCCTGCTGCGCGCGCTGCACGCCGCCGGGGTGAACGACTTCAACGCCTACCGGGTCGACGAGGGCGTGCGTCCCGAGCGCTACCCGGTGTTCCTGCGGCGCGAGAGCGGTCACGGCCGGCTCCAGTCCGACCTGCTCCACGACTGGGACGCGGCGCGCCAGGCGGTGGACGTGGCACTCGAGAAGGGCATCCCGGCGAGCAACCTGATCCTGGTGGAGTACGCGGCCGAGCCGGTGGCGCCGGACCGCTTCCGCAAGCTGGCGCTCTGGCGCGTCGGCGATCGCTACGCCCAGGCGGTCAGCGTGCACGACCGCCAGTGGATCGTGAAGTACGGCTTCGAGGGAGCCGGCGGCGAGGCGCAGTACCGCGAGGACCTGCGCTTCATCCGCGAGGGCCCCTTCGCCGACGCGCTGGGCAAGGCCTTCGAGATCGCGGGCATCGAGTACGGCCGCGCCGACTTCGGCCTGGTGGGCGGACGCCCGCAGGTGTACGAGATCAACACGAACCCCTCCATCGGGGGCGCGGAGATCCGTCACCGCTCCGAGCTGCGCAAGCAGAGCCAGCGCGAGGCCTGGAACGCCTACCTGGACGCGCTGGTCGCCCTCGATCGTCCGCGCCGCGGCCTGGGTGGCGTCCAGATCCGGAACGAGCGGCTGGCCCGCCACCGGGGTCCGCACTGGCGCGGACCCCGCACGCGCCGCACCCCCTGACGCGCAGCGCCCGTTCCACGTGGAAGGCGGGGGTGGAGTCTTCGCGCCCGGGCGGACGGTGTTGCGCGTCGCCTGCGCATGGCGCGCGCGACGCGGTGCTCTAGAGTCGCCCCCCATGGCGGCGGCGAAGAAGGACTCGGGCTGGGCTCCGTACTGGGCGCCCTACCTGTCGTTCATGCTGCTGATCGAGATCGGCAACCGTGCGCCCGAGAGCGCGGCCGGTTTGTTCCTGGCGTTGAAGGTCGTCGTTCCCGCCGCCTGCGTCGTCTTCTACGCCGCGCGGGGTCGCTACCCGGAGCTCTCCGGCCTGCACTGGGACGGGCGCGTGGGGCTCGACGTCGCCATCGGCCTGCTGGGCGCGGCGCTCTGGGTGGTGCCGTTCGTGGCCTTCGACGGCCTGCGCCCCGAGGAGGGCGGCTTCGACCGCTTCGTGATGGGCGAAGGGGAGGGCGCGGTCGCGCTGGCCCTGACCCTGCGCGGCGTCGGCTACGCCTGCGTCACCCCGTTCGTGGAGGAGCTCTTCGTGCGCAGCTGGCTGCTGCGCTTCGTCGACGTGTTCGACCGCCGCCGCGACTTCCGCAAGGTGCCGATCGCCCGCTTCACCTGGCGCAGCTTCCTGGTCGTGGTGGGCTTCTTCGTCTTCACCCACGTGCCGTGGGAGTGGGGCGTGATGCTCGCCTGGACGCTGCTCACCATGGCCTGGTTCTACCACCGCGGACACCTGCTGCCGCTGGTGATCGTCCACGCGGTGACCAACGGGGCGATCTTCGCCTTCGTCCTGCTCTTCGACGGGCGCTTCCAGGACGGCCAGGGCGTTCCGATCCCGCTCTGGTTCTTCCTCTAGGCGGCGGACGCTAGACGGCGCCGCGGTGCCCCAGGCGCACCCGCTGGGCCACCTCGGTGAGCTCGACGATGGCCTTGCGGGCGGCCTCGCCGTTGCGGTCCTGGCCCGCGCTGCGTGCCGCGGCGGCGCAGCGCGACAGGCCGTCGTAGCCGACCTTGGTGCTCTCGAGCAGCAGCTCCTCGGCCCGCTGGGCCAGCTGGCGGAAGTCGCCGCGGGCCTCGCAGTCCTGGAGCTCGTCGACCCGCTCCGCCAGGCGCACCACGAAGGCGTCGATGGCGTCCTGGAGGGCCGGGTCCTCGGCGAGGGACGAGTAGATCGGACGCGGTCGTTCCTGGCCGGCCATGCAGGCCCTATCGGCCCGAGCGGGCCCCGACTGAACGGTCCGCGCTGGCGGGGCGGGCGCCGGTCCCGCAGGCTCTGGCCGTGGACTGCCACGCCTGCGGACGGGAGGTGCGGCTGGCGGCCGGCGAGCGCGTCGGCTTCCGCGACGTCTGCCCGGGCTGCGGCGCCGACCTGCACACCTGCGTCCACTGCGCCCACCGCGACCCGTCGGCCTACAACGGCTGCCGCGAGCCCGGGGCCGAGCGCGTGCTCGACGCGGAGAGCGCCAACCGCTGCGACTGGTTCTCGCCCGCGGCCGCGGCGAACGCGGCGACCGGGTCCGGCGACGCGCGCGAGCAGGCCAGGGCCGACCTCGACGCGCTGTTCAAGAAGTGAAGCGATCCCGCCCCGGCGTTCAGGCCACGCGCCGCCGGGACGATGAGCGGAGGAGCATGCCGACGGAAGACCGACACGCCAAGGACACCTGGACCGTCTTCAAGATCATGGGAGAGTTCGTCGAGGGCTTCGAGACCCTGCGCCCCCTGTGGCCCTCGGTCTCGATCTTCGGCAGCGCGCGCGCGAAGAAGGGCCAGCCCTGGTACGAGGACGGCGTGAAGGTGGCCGAGGCGCTCTCCAGGGCCGGCTACGGGATCATCACCGGCGGCGGACCCGGCATCATGGAGGCGGCGAACCTGGGAGCGTCACGGGGCGAGGGCCGCTCCATCGGCCTGAACATCAAGCTGCCCTACGAGCAGGCGCCGAACCCCTACGCCGACACGGTCATCCACTTCAACTACTTCTTCGCGCGCAAGGTCATGTTCGTGAAGTACGCCTGCGCCTTCGTGGCGCTGCCCGGCGGCTTCGGCACGCTCGACGAGATCTTCGAGGCGCTGACGTTGAAGCAGACCCACAAGATCCACGACTTCCCGGTGGTGCTCTACGGCAGCAGCTTCTGGGAGGGCCTGGTGCGCTGGATGCACGACCAGCCGCTCGACGAGCGGATGATCTCGCGCAAGGACCTGCGCCTGTTCAAGGTCACCGACGACGCCGACGAGGTGGTGCGCATCGTCCAGCGCCACTGGGCCCAGCGCAGGCGCAGCCGCGGGCCCCGCGGCGGCAACGGACGCGACACGCCGTAGGGAGCGTCAGTTGCCGGCGATGGCGGATCCGGCGACCGAGTTCGCGAGGCCGAGCAGCGGCTGGAGCGGGAACAGCACCGCCTGGAACGCGTAGCCGATCTTGGCCAGCACGTTCGGCGGCACGTAGACGAAGTCGCCGGCCTCGATCTGGACGTTGGTCGTCATGTCGCCGCCGCGCAGGGCGTTCATGTCCACCCAGATGATCTCGGCTCCGCCCGCGTTGGGCCGCACGATGTGGATGTTGTCCAGGCTGGCGAAGTTGGTGAGACCGCCGGCGTTGCCCAGCGCCTCGGCGATGCGCGTGTGCTTGGGGATCGGGAAGGCCCCGGGCCGCCGCACCTCGCCCAGGATGGTGACGGTCGAGCTCGAGGCGTTGGTGACCGCCACCGTGGCGCGCGCGCCGCGCTTGTAGCGGGCGATCTTCTCCTCGATCTCGGTGGCGATCTCCTCCGGCGTCCGGCCCGAGGCCTGGACGTCGCCGATCAGCTGGATCGTGATCTTGCCGTCCGGCCGGACCACCGCCGTCTGGGTGATGGCCGGCTCCGGCAGGACCGTCACCACCAGTCCGTCCGGCGCGCCCACCCGGTAGTCCTCGTAGACGTAGGGCGGCTGCGGCGCCGGTGTCGGGCTGGCGCAGGCGACCCCGAACAAGGCGAGCAGCGCCAGCGCTGCGGCTCCCGGTCCCCGGTTCGAACTCATAGATCCCCCCTCCCACGTGGTCTTCGGCGCGAGCACGCGCACGCTTGACGTCGGGGGGGACCTCCGGAGCGTAGCGGGTCCGGGGCGGATCGCGCGGGGTGGGCTCCAGCCCGGAGCGGGGGCTAGCGGAGCTCGAAGCGGAAGACGGTGTGCCCGATCTGGATCTCGTCGCCGTCGGCCAGCGCCTGGGAGCGCACGCCCTTGCCGTTGACCTTGGTGCCGTTGGTCGACTGGAGGTCCTCGATGGTGTAGCTGCCGTCGTCCGGATCGAACTGCACGATCGCGTGCTCGCGGCTGATGTTCTCGTCGAGCAGCGTGATGTCGGTGGTGGGGTTGCGGCCGATGAGGGTCTCCTCCGAGCGGATCTCGTAGCTCATGCCCTCGAACTCACCGTTGCAGATGACGAGCGTACCGCCAGCCATGACCCATCCCTCCGAGCCCACCGGTCGGGCCCCTCGTCCATTTCGGCCCGCCCCGGAGCCGGCTTGAGGGGCGGCGGCCCCGCCTGGGGAGTGTCTGCACGAAGCGGTCTCGCTCAGGCCATCCCGGACGGATGGCCTGAGCAGTCGGCTCGTGCAGGCATTCCCTAGAGGCGGCGGTGGGAGAGGGCGGGCAGCCGCCGCCGGACGCGGGCCAGCTCCTCCAGGTCGCACTCGGCCACGGCCACGCCGGGCCGGTCGCCCAGCTGGGCCAGCACCAGCCCCCAGGGATCCACGATCAGCGAGCGGCCGTGGCTGGCGCGGTCCGGCGAGTGGCGTCCGCACTGGGCGGGCGCCACCACGAAGGCCTGGTTCTCGATGGCCCGGGCGCGCAGCAGCACCTCCCAGTGGTCCTTGCCCGTCTCGCGGGTGAAGGCGCTGGGGACCGTCAGCACGACCGCGCCGCGGGCCGCCATCTGGCGGTAGAGCTCCGGGAAGCGCAGGTCGTAGCAGACCGACAGGCCGACGCCGCCCAGGGGCGTGTCGGCCACCACCACCTGGTCGCCCGGGGCGATGCGGGCCGATTCCCGGTAGGCGCCGCCGCCCGCGTCCTCCAGGTCGACGTCGAACAGGTGGATCTTCCGGTAGCTGGCCTCGATCTCGCCGGCGGGCGAGATCAGCACGCTGGTGTTGTAGACGCGGTCCTCGCCGGGCACGCGCTCGGCGAAGCTGCCGGCCAGCAGGCGCACGCCCAGGTCGCGCGCCCAGCTGCGCGCGGCCGCGACGATCGGGCCGTCGAGCCCCTGGGCGACGGGCAGGGCGCCTCCCTCGCGGCGCAGGAAGGCGAACATCTCGGGCAGCGCCACGAAGCCGGCGCCCTGGGCGGCGGCCTCGCGCACGCCCTTCTCGGCGGCGGCCAGGTTCGACGCGACATCGTCGGTCGAGGTGAGCTGCACGACGCCCACGCGCATGGGCACAAGCTAGCGGAGGCGCCTAGCGGAAGTCCTGGGGGTCGACTCCGGTGCGGCGGATCACGTCGTAGAAGTCCTTGCGGTCCTTCTTGGCCAGGCGCGCAGCGCGGCTGATGTTGCCGCCGCAGCGGCGCAGCAGGCCCACCACGTAGCGGGTCTCGAAGGCGCGCTTGGCCTCCTTGAACGACGGCACCTCGTTCACGTCGGCCGACAGCATGAGCGCCTCGGCCGAGATGGCGCCGTTGCCGGCCAGGCGCAGGGCCTGGCGGACGCGCTCGCCCACCTCGCGGACGTTGCCGGGCCAGGGCTCGGAGAGCAGCGCCTCGCGGGCGTCGGCGGTGAAGCCCACCGGCTCGATGCCTTCCTCGTCGGCGTAGAGCCGCAGGAAGTGGGCCGCCAGCGGCAGCACGTCCTCGGCGCGCTCCGACAGCGGCGACAGCTCGATGGCGTGCTGCGGCAGGTCACCGAAGGGCGACCGGGCCAGCGGCTCCAGCGAGCTCACGATCACCCGGGCGCGCAGCGGCCGCGGGCTGGCGTCGCCCTCGCGCTGGTAGCGCCCCTCGGTCACCACCTTGGCCAGGCCGTCGGACAGCTCGGCCGGCAGCTCCTCGAAGTGACCCAGCAGCAGCGTCCCTCCGGACGCGCGGCCGAGCGCACCCTCGTACTCGTCGGGCAGGGTCGGGTAGACCGAAGGCGCACAGCCCAGGATCTCGCGACCGAGCAGGGCCTCGGCGGTCGCCTGGCACGAGAGCACGACCAGCGGACCGGACGAGCGCTTGCCCCAGGTGTGGATCGCGCGGGCGACGTGCTCCTTGCCCGAGCCGGGCGGACCGGAGATGCGGACCGGAAGGTCCGCAGCCGCCGCGGCGAGCGCCTGCTCGACCACCTCCTGGGTGGCGCGCGATGCCCCCACGATGCGATCGCTTCGACGTCTTCCGCTCGGGCGATCGATGGCGGCGGACCCGCCCCCTTCCCGGTGAACTCCGGGCTCGCTCATGACCCTCCCCCAGGCCGGTGGTGCGTACAGGGGAAACCTATTGAGAATTCGGGGTGGATGTCAACGGAATTGCGGGTTTCCATCGGATCGTGCAGCGATTCGTCGCGAATCGCCGGGCGGACCCGCGGTCCGCCCAGGCACCGCGCGGGGCCCGCGTGCGGTGACCGGGGCCGCCCCGCGGGATAAGCGCGGTCCGGGGGGAAGCATGTCCGACGCCAGGCCCGCGCCGCGGGTTCGACGACTCGACGATGCGCTGATCGACCAGATCGCGGCCGGCGAGGTGATCGAGCGTCCCGCGTCGATCGTGAAGGAGCTGGTCGAGAACGCTCTCGACGCCGACGCCCGCCGCATCCGCGTCGAGGTGCGCGGGGGAGGGCGCGACTTCATCTCGGTCAGCGACGACGGCGTGGGCATGTCGCCCGAGGACGCGCAGCTGGCCCTCGAGCGCCACGCGACCAGCAAGCTGCGCAGCGCCGACGACCTCACGGACATCGGCTCCTACGGCTTCCGCGGCGAGGCGCTGCCCGCCATCGCGTCGGTGTCGCGGCTGTCGCTGCGCACGCGCCCGCGCGGCGCCGACGTGGGCTTCGAGATCGTGGTCGAGGGCGGCGAGGTCCGCAGCGCCCAGCCGGCCGGCGCCGCCGAGGGAACGCGCATCGAGGTCGCCGACCTGTTCGCGTCGGTGCCGGCGCGTCGCAAGTTCCTGAAGACCGAGGCCACCGAGTGGGGCCACGCGGCCGACTGGCTGGCCCGCGCGGCGCTGGCGCTGCCCGACGTCCACTTCGACCTGGTGCGCGACGGGCGCCCGGCCGGCGCCTGGCCGGTGGCGGCGAGCCTCCAGGACCGGGCCGCGGCGGTGCTGGGCGAGAAGGAGGCGGCGGCCCTGGTGCCGGTCGACCGCGCCGAGGGTCGGGTGCGCGTGCACGGCCTGGTCTCGCGGCCCGACCACCACCGGGGCACGACCGCCGGCATCCGCTTCTACGTGAACCGCCGCTCCATTCGCGACCGCACGCTCCAGCACGCCCTGCTCGACGTCTACCGCGACTGGCTGCCGCGCGGGCGCTTCCCGTCCGCGCTGCTGTTCCTGGAGCTGCCCGGTGCGGCCGTCGACGTGAACGTGCACCCGGCCAAGTGGGAGGTGCGCTTCGCCGACCCGCGCGGGCTGCACCGGCTGGTGCGCGACGCGGTGCGCGAGGCGGTCGGCCGGCGCAGCTGGGTGGCGTCGGGCGCGGCGCCCACGGCAGGCACGGCGACGCACGCGACCGCGACGCCGGCGGCGCCCGCCGGGTCCTGGCGGGGCGGCGCGCCGGCGCCGACAGCCGCCACCAGCGACTGGATCCTGGCCGAGCGCGCACAGCCGGCCGCCGGCGCCCCTGGCGAGCCGCCGACGGAGCGCATCCGCTTCGGCGACCTGCGGCTGCTGGGCCAGCTGCTGGCCACCTACCTGCTGCTCGAGGGCAAGGAGCAGCTGCTGCTGGTCGACCAGCACGCCGCCCACGAGCGCGTGCTCTACGAGCGCCTGCGCGCCCAGTGGATCGAGAACGGGGTGGAGCGCCAGGGCCTGCTGGCGCCGCTGGCCGTGGAGCTCGAGCCCCGGGCGTTCGCCGCGCTGGTCGAGCAGCGCGAGACGCTCGAGAAGCTGGGCTTCGAGGTCGACGCCTTCGGCGAGCAGACCTTCGCCGTCCGCGCCGTGCCGGCGCTGCTGGCCGACCGGGATCCGGCCGCGCTGCTGCGCAGCCTGGGAGACGAGCTGGTGGCCGGCGGCGGCGCGCTGGCACCCGAGAGCGCGGTGCGATCGCTCACGCCGGCCGACCGGCTGTTCGCCACGCTGGCCTGCCACAGCGCGCGCCGGAAGGGCGACCTGCTCGACCCGCGCGAGCAGCGGGCGCTGATCGACGCCCTCGACGCCATTCCCTGGGCGCCCACCTGTCCCCACGGCCGGCCCGTGGCCGTCCCCTTCGAGCAGGCCGAGATCGAGCGACGCTTCGGGCGCCGCTGAGGGCGCTAAGGTCGGGCCATGTCCCCCGGGTCCCCCGACGATCGTCCGCCGGTGGTGGTCGTCACCGGACCGACCGCCACGGGCAAGACGCCGCTGGCCCTCGAGCTGGCCCTGCGCTTCGGCGGCGAGATCGTGAACGCCGACTCGATGCAGGTCTTCCGCTTCATGGACATCGGCACGGCCAAGCCGAGCGCCGAGCAGCGCGCCCAGGTGCCGCACCACATGCTCGACGTGGTGACGCCCGACGTGCCCTACAGCGCGGGCAAGTACGCCACGGCCGCCCGGGCGGCGGCGGCCCGCGTCCACGCGAGGGGCCATGTCCCCCTGCTGACGGGGGGTACGGGCCTCTACATTCGAGCGTTCCTCGAAGGGCTGATCGACTCGGCGGAGGCCGACCCGGAGCTGCGCGCCGAGCTGGAGGCGGAGCACGAGCGGGCGGTGGCCGAGGGCGATCCGCACCGGCTGCACCGGCGCCTGGCCGACGTCGACCCGGAGACGGCCGAGCGCGTCCACCCCAACGACGTGCGCCGGGTGACCCGCGCCCTGGAGATCGCGGCGCAGCGCGGCGAGCAGAGCTCACGGGTGCGCGGAGCCCACGGCTTCCGCGACCGCCCGTACCGGGTGCTCCACCTGGCCCTCGACATGGAGCGCGAGACGCTGAACGAGCGCATCGACCGGCGCTGCGTCCAGATGATCGAGGCCGGGCTGCTCCAGGAGGTCCGCGGCCTGCTCGATCGCCGCTACGGACCCGAGCTGCGGCCCATGCAGGCCATCGGCTATCGCCACGTGGTGCCCGTGGCGCTGGGCTCGGGGACCCTCGAGCTGGCGCTCGAGGGGATGCAGGCCGACACGCGGCGCTTCGCCCGGCGCCAGCGCACCTGGCTGCGCGCCATTCCGGAGGTGGAGGCCTTCGATCCGCGGGAGCCCGCGCCGATCTTCGAGCGCGTCGAGCGCTTCCTCGAGAAGGGCGGCTCGGCCTAGGCTCCGCCTAGAAGGGCACCGTCGTGTAGTCGACGCCGAGCTTCAGCCGGATCACCGGCGTCTCGTAGTCCATCAGCGCGTTGCCGCGCTCGGGCGGCGCGAAGATCGGGTCGAGGTCGGCGTCGAGGGGCAGCACCAGCAGGCCGGGCACGAACTCGATCAGGCCGGAGATGCAGCGGGTGACGCCTGCCATGCCCTGGACCATCGTGTTCCAGGCGACGCCCATCGGCACGTAGGCCACGCGCACGCCCAGCGTGTCGTCGACGTCGCGCAGGTTGTTGTAGATGGTGTTGGTCGCCACCACCGGCGACAGCGCCACGTCGACGGGCCCGAAGATGATGTTCCCGAGCGAGCGCTTGAGCGTCTCGTAGGTGGCGGCGGCGGGGCTGGCGGCGAACAGCACGGAGACCAGGGCCACGAGCGCGATCGGTCGGCGGGTCATCGTCGGGTCCTCTCGATGGACGGGTCCCGCGGTGACCCCCGCAGGGCCCCCGGCACCCGCAGCGAGCCTACGCGGCGCTGCGAGCCAATGTCAAGGAATTCCGCGGTGTTCGAGCCTCCGCCCGCGCTACGTTGCGCCCACCCCGAGACCCCCATGCCGGAAACCCGCCACCTTCCCCTCGTCGCCATCGTCGGCCGGCCCAACGTCGGCAAGAGCACGCTGTTCAACCGCTTCGCCGGTCGGCGGCGGGCGCTCGTCGAAGACCAGCCCGGCGTGACCCGCGACCGCATCGCCGAGGAGATCGAGGTGGAGGGGCGGCGCGTGCTGCTGGTCGACACGGCGGGGCTCGAGCCCGACGCGGAGCAGGGCCTGCCGGCGGCGGTGCAGGGCCAGGCCTGGGCCGCGGTGCAGGACGCCGACGCGATCCTGTTCGTGGTCGACGGCAAGGCGGGCGTGCTGCCCGACGACCAGGACCTGGCGCGCACCCTGCGCAAGACGTCGCGGCCGGTGACGCTGGCCGTGAACAAGGTCGACCTGCCGGCGCACCTCGACCGGGTGGGCGAGTTCCACGCGCTGGGCTTCGAGCGCACCCGGCCCATGTCGGCGGAGCACGGCGGCGGCGCCTGGGACGCGCTGGAGGAGCTGGTCGCCCAGATCCCGCCGGGCGAAGAGACGGAGCCCGAGGAGGAGGGCATCCGCATCGCGATCATCGGGCGGCCCAACGTCGGCAAGAGCTCGCTGGCGAACCGGCTGGCCGGCGACACCCGGGTGGTGGTCTCCGACGTGCCCGGCACGACTCGCGACGCGGTCGACATCCGGCTCGAGCGCGACGGCGAGCACTTCACGCTGGTCGACACCGCGGGCCTGCGACGCCCGGGCCGCCGCGACCGCACCGCCGAGCGCGGCAGCGCGCTGATGAGCGTGCGGGCGATCGAGCGGGCTCACGTGGCGCTGCTGGTGCTCGACGCCGCGGAGGGTCCCACCGACCAGGACGCCGCCGTGGCGAACCTGGCGCGGGAGCGCGGCTGCGCCGTGGCCGTGCTGGCCAACAAGTGGGACCTGGTGGACGAGGCGGAGGATCCGGGTCGCGGCGAGCGCCTGCGCCAGGCGATCGCCCACGGCCTGCGCTTCATGTCCGACGCGCCGGTGCTCCAGGTCTCGGCCCGCACCGGCGCCGGCGTCGGCAAGATCCTGGACACGGTGCGGTCGATCGCCGCCGCGGCGGAGCGGCGCATTCCCACCGCCGAGCTGAACCGCTGGCTGGCCGAGACCACCGAGCGCCACGAGCCGGCCATGGCCCAGAAGGGCAACCGCCGCCGGCCGCTCAAGTTCTTCTACGCCACCCAGACCAGCACCCGGCCGCCCAGCTTCGTGCTGTTCTGCACCGAGCCCCGGGCGGTGAAGGACTCCTACCGGCGCTTCCTCGAGAACCGGCTGCGCGAGCGCTTCGACCTGGCCGGCACCCCGGTGCGCCTGCACCTGCGGGCCCGCAAGCAGCGCAAGGGCAAGCCGGGCGGCTGACCGGCGTTCCGATACACTCCCGCCGCCTCGCTCCGGGGCGCTCGAATCGAAAGGCCTGGCATGGCGCGCAAGAGTCCCGCGACCTCCGAAGCCCTGGACGACATCCAGAGCGCGGCGGACAAGCTCGCGGAATGGATCCAGCAGAACCTGCTGCTCGTGGGCGGCGGGATCGTCGCCCTGATGGCCGTGGCCGGCGTCGTCTCGCTGATGGCCACCGCCCAGGAGCGCCGCGAAGAGGCCGCCTCGTCGGCGCTGGCCGAGGTCCGCGCCGACTACCTGGAGGCGATGGGCGCCGCGCCGGGCGCCATCGAGGTGCCGGAGCTGGCCAACCAGGCGGCGGCGGAGCGCATCCGCTCCGAGTACCGCGAGCGCTTCGCGGCCATGGCCGAGGAGCACGCCGGCACCGTGTCGGGCGCCCTGGCGAGCCTGGAGGTCGCCCAGCTGGCCATCGACGCCGGCGAGCCCGACGTGGCTGCGGGGATCTACCAGCAGGTGCTGGACGAGGGGGCAGGGGGCGACCGCCTGCGCGGCCTGGTGCTCCAGCGCATGGGCCAGTCGTTCGAGGACGCCGAGCGCTGGGCCGAGGCCGCCGACCGCCACGAGCAGGCGGCGAACCTCTCCGAGTATCCGCTGCGCCACTGGGCGCTGGTCGACGCAGCGCGCTGTCGCGTGCTGGCCGGCGATCGGGACGCGGCGAAGGCCCTCTACGAGCGCCTCGAGAGCCAGGCGCCCGACCTGCGGCTGCCCGATCACCTGCGCGTCCAGAAGCGCGAGATCGAGGCCGCCGCCGCTCTCTAGGCCTTCCAGGCCGCTGTGCAGGGGATGCGGAGGGAGACGGCTCGCCGCCGGGCCGTCCATCGTCCCGGGTCGATCACGTCCGATAAGATAGATTATGTCAAATATGGCGGCACTGGCCTTCCCCGTGGGTAGACCATGAGTGCCGATCGGGAGTTTGATCCGCCGCTGGACCCAGGGATCGAGTCCGCGGTGCTCGCCCTCACGGAAGCCGGGATTGAGACGTTCGAGTCATGCCAAG
>JBNLVK010000058.1:0-10350 GCA_050618055.1 Myxococcota bacterium | reverse complement strand
CCGTCTTCCATCGACGTGAAGCACAACCCCCCGACCGATCCGGAGTGGGCCGCTTCCCTCGAGCGGGGCTGGCACCAGCACCGCATGGACAACTTCAACGCGCTGGTGTCGGGCGTCCCGCAGCCCGAGGACCTGGTGAACGACGGCTGGACCGACCTGATCGCCAAGCTGATCGTCGGCTTCCAGAAGGGCCGCTCGAGCGACATGTCCGCCGAGGGCATCGCCAAGGCGGTCGAGATCGCCGACTTCGAGAAGATGGAGGAGATCCGCGCGCGGGTGGACGCGACGGTGAAGGACCCGGAGACGGCCGAGGCGCTGAAGCCCTACTACCGGCAGTTCTGCAAGCGGCCCTGCTTCCACAACGAGTACCTGGAGACGTTCAACCGGCCGAACGTGACGCTGGTCGACACCCACGGCCGCGGCGTCGAGCGCATCACCAAGAAGGGCGTGGTGGTCGACGGCCACGAGTACGAGCTCGACTGCCTGATCTACGCCAGCGGCTTCGAGGTGGGCACCGACTACTCGCGGCGCGCCGGCCTGGAGATGGTCGGCCGCGACGGCACGAGCCTGAGCGAGAAGTGGTCGGGCGGAATCCGCACGCTCCACGGCATGAACGTCCACGGCTTCCCGAACTGCTTCATCATGAGCAACCCACAGGCCGGCTTCACGGCGAACTACCCGCACCTGCTCGACGAGCAGGCCAAGCACGCCGCCTACATCATCTCCACCGGCATGCAGAAGGGGGCGCGCACGGTGGAGGCCACGCCCCAGGGCGAGGACGCCTGGGTGAAGCAGTGCATCGCCAAGGCCCGCGACGCCGGCGACTTCTTCGAGAACTGCACCCCCGGCTACTACAACAACGAGGGCAAGACCTCGGAGCTGTCGGTGCAGAACGGCTTCTACGGCGGCGGGTCGATCGAGTTCTTCCAGATCCTGGCGGACTGGCGCAAGGACGGATCGCTCGAGGGCATGGAGCTCTCCTAGGCCATGGCGTCCCCGGCCGTCGAAGCGCTGGACGGAAGGCAGAGCCGGACCGCCCGCTCGCGCCGGGCCATCTGCGAGGCCTGTCTCGACCTGGTGCAGGAGGGCTTCCTCCAGCCCAGCGCCGACCAGGTGGCGGAGCGCGCCGGCCTGTCGCGCCGCACGAACATCAACCACTTCACCGACCTGGCCGAGCTGTACGACGCGGTGGTCGAGGCGGGCCTGCAGCGCTGCGCGCCGCTGCTGGTGGAGATCCCGGCGGACGGACCGGTCGCGGAGCGCATCGAGCGGCTGGTGGACGTGCGCTCGAAGTTCCTGGAGGCGACGGCACCCTTCACCCGCGCCCTGACCGCCCAGGCGCTGGTGGGTCCGGCGGGCGACCAGGCGATCCGGGTGTCGCGCGAGGCGCTGCGCATCCAGCACCAGGAGCTGGAGCGGCTGTTCGCCGGCGAGCTGGCGAGGCTTTCCGCAGGCGATCGCGCCGAGGTGCTCGAAGCCATGTCGGCGGCGCTGGCGCCCCTGCACTGGGAGTACCTGCGCCGCAGCCGGGGCAACTCGACGTCGCGGGCGCGGGCGGTGGTGCGGCGCGGCCTGCTGGCCCTGCTGCGGGACGCCGGCGTCGAGACGTAGGCTACGCTCCAGCGCTCATGGCGATCGGGCGACTGATCAAGCGCTTCGTCGAGGCCAACCGCCGTGCGAGCCACGGACTGCGGGACCGTAACCCGTCGTTCTTCGGGAACCCGTCGTACCGGCTCGAGCTGCTGCGGCGCGTGCGCGAGGACATCGAACGTACCGGGCTCCCCGTCCTCGAAGCCGGCGGCATCGATCGCCCCATGCTGCCGCGCTCGCCGGACTACACCTACCACGGACTCGACATCGAGGAGCAGGAGCGCTGTCACGAGGTCTACGACGCCTTCGTGGTGCAGTCGATCGAGGAGCCGCTGCCCCGGACGTACGGGACCATCTTCTCGATGACGCTCCTCGAGCACGTCCCCGACAACGACCGCAGTGCTGCCAGCATGTTCGCGGCGCTCGAGCCCGGCGGTGGGACGTTCCACTACGTGCCCGGCAAGGGCCATCCCTACGCCCTGATCCTGAGGCTGGTCGGGCCCACCTGGCAGCGGCGCCTGCTCGGTGCCCTGCGAACAGAAGACGAGGCGCGCGTCTCCGGCTACCCCACGTTCTTCCACCGCTGTACCGCACGTCAGATGCAGCGGCTCTTCGAACGCAGCGGCTTCGAGCAGGTCGAGGTGGTTCCCTACTATCGCGCCAACGACTACTTCGCCTTCCTCACGCCTCTCTACGTCGCGGTGACCGCCTTCGAGAACCTGTGCCGCGGAGCGGGACTCAGCTACTTCGCGTCCGGGTTCGTGCTGAGCGCCCGGCGTCCCGCTCCAGCAGAGTCCGGTACCGACCGATGAGTCGGGCATGGGGAAGATCGCAAGGGGCGTCGCGGTGTTGGGCGCACTGCTGCTCTGCGGGGCGGTGCACGCCGAGCGCCGGTGTCTCGACGACGCCGAGGTCTGCCTCGACACCCTCTCCCAGGACGGCACGACCCGCTTCGTCGCCTCGAACGCGAGCGCCCTGCCCTACACCTTCCGCGTCTCGGTCCGCCAGCTGAAGAACCTGAAGGCGAGCGGCGCCGTTCCCTTCCGCGCGGTGATCGCACCGGGCGAGGAGCGCGCCATCGGCACGCTCACCCCGCGCGATGCGCGCCTGTCCACCGGCTGGAGCTCGTCCTGGAGCGCCGCCGCCGGCAGCATGCTGGCCCGCCACGACGACGCCTGGCGCTATCGCATGCCCTTCGGCGGCGACCGGGCCCGCGTCCTCTCCCAGGGCGTGGGCGGACGCTTCAGCCACACCGCCGCCTCCCACTACGCCTTCGACTTCTCCATGCCGTCGGGCACACCGGTGCTGGCCGCGCGCTCGGGACGGGTCGTGCGGGTGCGCGACGGTCTGCGCGACAGCGGCCGGCGCAAGCTCCGGGACGACCAGGCCAACTCGGTCGAGGTGCTGCACGCCGACGGGACCGTCGCGCTCTACGCGCACCTGCGCCGCGGCGCGCGGGTCCAGGTGGGCGACGCGGTGCGTGTGGGCCAGCGCATCGGGACGTCCGGCGACTCGGGCTTCTCCACCGGACCCCACCTGCACTTCATGGTCTGGCAGCGCATGGCCGACCTGTCGCGCCGGAGCCTGCCCATCCGCTTCCACGACGGCAGCACCGAAGGCTTCGTCCCCACGGAAGGCGTGGCCTACGCACCCGCGCGCCGCGATCCCACGTCGGTGCCGGCCGAGCGCGCGCCGGCGGCCCGGGGCGGAAGCGGTGGCGACGGCGAGCGGCGCGACGACGGCGCCTGCGCCTGCCCCAACGGCGCCGTCATCCACGTCGACCTGCCCTGCTCCCGGGTCTGCGGGGGCTGGAGACGCAGGTAAAGCCCACGGGCGCGCAGGCCGATCCGGTGGGGGTGCAGGGTTCCAACACACCGCTGCGTCTCCACCTGGGCTGCGGCACCCCCACGCCCGCCGGCTGGGTGGACGTGGACCGCGCGCCGGACGCACGGCTGGCGAAGCTGGGTCCGCTGGCCGGGTGGTCGCGGACGCTGGGCCTCTCCCGCCGGCTTCCCTGGCGCGACGGCAGCGTCGCCGCCGTCTACTGCGCCCACACGCTCGACCACCTGGGTCGCCGCGAGGGCGAGTTCTTCCTGTTCGAGTGCGCGCGCGTGCTGGCTCCCGGCGGCGTGGCGCGCGTCGTCGTCACCGACCTGTCGGCTCTGCTGGCGGACTACGAGAAGGGCGCCTTTCCGTCGGCGGAGTTCGTCGAGCGCCTGGGCGTGCTGCCCGATCGGCCCGGCGACGGCTGGCTGGCCCGGCGCCTGGCGCCGCTGCTGCGCTCGCCGCGCCGCTGCCTCTACGACGCCGAGGGCCTGCTCGACGCGATGTACTCCGTGGGTCTCGAGGCGCGCATCCACGCGCCCGGCCTGTCGCGCCTCGAGGACATCGGGTCGCTCGAACGCGGCGACGAAGAGGGGCTGCTGATCGTCGAGGGCGTGAAGGGCGACGTCTAGCGGCGCGGCAGCGCCCGGCGCGCGGCGCCGAGCACCACGCCCCCGAGCAGCAGCAGCGCGGGCCAGGGCACCAGCGGAACGTGCACCGGCGTGGCCAGGATCGCCTCGATCTCCGGCTTGTAGTAGTAGACGTCCGTCGCGTAGGTGCGATTGCCGAAGACCACGGTCTGGCTCGGCTGGCTCATGAAGACGCCCATGGCGATGTGGATCCCCACCAGCTCCCACTGGCCTCCGCGCTTCACGAAGACGCCTCCGCCCGAGTCGCCGTTGACCACCTGGGCCTCGTGCGGCTCGCCCGCCTCGTCGAAGAGCGCGCTGAACGAACGCGTGTCCGTGCCGGATCCGGCGACGTCGAGGTCGACGTCGGTGATCTCGTTGCTTCCCCAGCGCAGCACGCGCTGCGAGCCCAGGCGCTCGTAGCCGTTGAAGACACCGGCGGGACACGTCAGCTCGGTCCAGTTCACGTTCCAGCAGGTGAGGTTCGGCTCCCGGTTCCAGCCGTTGCCGATCATGGTCGCGACCTCGCCGACGGCGATGGGTGCCGTGGCCAGCACCAGGTCGGGCAGCGGCGGCGGCGGCCCGCTCAACCGCACCATCGCCAGGTCCGCCGCGGTGCCGCCCTTGTCGATGACCACCCGGGAACCCGGCACCGCCTCGTAGAAGATGCCGTCGAAGGTGAAGTCGCGTTCGCCCACGTGCGCCGCCGTCAGCACCCAGCGGTTGCCCAGGTAGACGCCGGTGAGGTTGTTGCTCGACCGGCCGACGTTCGCGAAGCCCGGATCGTCCGGCGGTGCGGTCGTGTTGCCGGTGCCGTCGCCGGTCGAGATCACCACCGCCACCGCCTGCCGAGCGGACAGCGCCGACACGGCCAGCAGGCACACGAGCAGCGACGCGGCGAGGGAGGGGCGCATGGATCTAGGTAGGGGGGAGGATCCTGGGTGGAGGTGACGTGGCCAGTTGCCCCGGGTCGGCCGATCCGGGGTTCGGCTTCACCCCCACGGGGTACAGGGACGCGCAGGCGATCGGCAGCCCTGTGCGCCAAGCGCCCGACGCTCTAGGGTGGGGGCCATGTGCGATTCTGTGGTCGCCGTCGGGTCGCAGACTGCGACCGGCGTCACACTCTTCGGCAAGAACAGCGACCGCAAGCGCCGCGAGTGCCAGCCGCTGGTGCAGCACGCCGGCGCCTGGCACCCGCCCGACGCCCGGCAGCGCTGCACCCACGTGGAGATCCCGCAGGTCGCCGAGACGTTCCGCACCCTCGGCCACTCGCCCGACTGGGTGTGGGGCTACGAGCACGGCGTGAACGAGCACGCCGTCGCGATCGGCAACCACACCGTGTTCTCGCAGGAGCCGGTGGAGGAGACGCCGGGCCTGATCGGCATGGACCTGGTGCGGCTGGGGCTCGAGCGCGGTCGCAGCGCGCGCGAGGCGCTCGGCGTGATCACCGCCCTGCTCGAAGCACACGGTCAGGGGGGGAACGCGCTGGCCCCCGACGGCGCCGGCTACCACAACAGCTTCCTGCTGGCCGACGCCCACGAGGCCTGGGTGCTCGAGACGTCGAACCGGCGCTGGGCCGCCCGCCGCACCGACCTGGCGGCCTGCTCGAACCACTTTGGCCTGACCGACGACTGGGAGATCCGATCGGGCGACCTCGAGTCCTTCGCGCGCGAGGCGGGCTGGTGGAGCGGCGACGGGCGCCTCGACGTGGCCGCGGCCTACCGCAACCCCCACGTCCCGCCGCGCATCTCCGAGGGGCGCCACCGGGCGGCCCGCGCCGCCCTCGCCGCCGGGAGCGGCACCCACGACCTGGCCTCCTTCCAGCGCCTGCTGTCGGACCACGGCGACGGCGGCCCGGTCTGGACCGCCGTGGACGCCACCCCGGACGAGGAGCGCTTCTTCACGGTGTGCGCCCACAGCGATCCGGTGCACTGGACCACCGCCAGCCTGGTGGCGCCGCTGCCCGAGGCGACGTCCGCGCCCTGGCCGGTGTACGCGTCGTTCGGGACGCCCTGCACCGGCTTCCTCCTGCCGGTGTACGTGGCCGGCGTGCTGCCGGCGCGCCTGGCGGGCTGCGGCGCCGACGACGCCTGGCCCGTCTTCTCGCGGCTGAACGACGCGGTGGCGAAGGATCCGGTGCGGCGCACGCCGGCGGTGCGGCGGGCCTTCGCGCCACTCGAGGCGCGCGTCGAACGCGAGCGGGTGGAGGTCGAGCGCGAGGCGGCAGCAGCCGCCGACGCCGACGAGGCGAGCGTCCTCGTCAGCCGCTTCATGGAACGAAGCGTCGACGCGGTGCTCGGGCTCGCCGGCGAGATCGAGGCGGGGCTCTAGCGCAGGAGGGTCGGCGGTGGGATCAGGCGGTGCGCATCTCGTCCACCCCGTTCACGCGGTGGACCTTGCGCGCACCGGGGAAGTACTCGGTGCGCATCTCCCACGGCACGCCGAGCGTGCGCAGGATCTTGCGCTTCGTCGCCTGTCGACACGGCCGGCCCTTCTCGATCGCGTGGATCGTGCGCGCAGAGACGCCCGCTCGCGCGGCCAGGTCGTTCTGGGTCCAGCCCAGCGCCTGTCTGGCAGCTCGAATGCGGTTCATAACGCGGTTTGCGCCTCCGGGATCACCCCTCCGGCCGAAGGGGGAACGACGGCCGGGAGGATAGCGCCGGGACGCCGGGTCATCCCGTTTCGAGGGTCTTCCCCCACGATCCGACCGACCTTCGATCTCCAAAACACCTATTGATTCCAATATGTTATACAGATGGAAGGCCTATGTCCCCTAGGGGGACCGTCGTCGCCGGCCCAGGAGGAGCGCCATGACCGACATCATGAAGGGCGTCCGCGTGCTCGAGGTCGCCGAGCACACCTTCGTTCCCGCCGCCTCGGCGGTGCTGGCCGACTGGGGCGCCGACGTCATCAAGGTGGAGCACGCCGAGCGCGGCGACGCCATGCGCGGTCTCGGTCGCACCGGCGTGATGGACCTGTCGCAGGGCGTGCACGTCATTCTCGAGCACAGCAACCGCGGCAAGCGCTCCATCGGCCTCGACCTCTCCAAGCCCGAGGGCCGCGACGCGCTCTACCGCATCGTCGCCACCTGCGACGTCTTCCTCACCAACAAGCTGCCCGGCGTGCTGCGCAGGCTGGCCATCGACGTCGACGACCTGCGCGCCCACAACCCGAAGCTCATCTACGTGCGCGGCACCGCCTTCGGCCCGAAGGGTCCGGACGCGGACCGCGGCGGCTACGACATGACCAGCTACTGGTGCCGCGCCGGCAGCGCCGGCGCCGTCTCGCCGCCGGACCTGGGCGGCATCGTGCCGCAGCCGGGTCCGGCCTACGGCGACTCGATCGGCGGCATGACGATCGCCGGGGGGATCGCCGGCGCGCTGTTCAAGCGCGAGCGCACCGGCGAGCCCTCGGTGGTGGACGTGTCGCTGCTGGCCACCGGCGCCTGGGCCATGTCGTCGGCGCTGGCGCTCTCGCTCCAGACCGGTCGCCCCTGGCAGATGCCGGTCATCCAGGGCGGCGGCTTCAACCCGCTGGTCGGGACCTACCGCACGAAGGACGAGCGCTTCGTCTGCTTCGTCATGCTCCAGGCCTTCCAGTACTGGGCCGACTTCTGCGAGCACCTGGGGCGGCCCGACCTAGCCACCGACGAGCGCTTCGCCACGGCCGATGCCTTCGGCGCCAACGCCGGTCCTGCCAGCGCGATCGTGAAGGAGGAGATCGCGAAGAAGACGCTGGCCGAATGGTCCGAGACGTTCCGCACGCTGAAGGGCCAGTGGGCGCCGGTGCAGGACACGCTGGAGGTGGCGGCCGATCCGCAGGTGGAGGCCAACGGCTACCTGGCGACGGCCGAGACCAGCGACGGCACCGCGTTCCAGCTGGTGGCCAGCCCGGTGCAGTTCGACGAACGGCCCACCGCCACCTCGCGCGGCCCCGAGTTCAACGAGCACGGCGACCAGGTGCTCCAGGAGGTGGGCCTCTCGATGGACGAGATCCTGGAGCTGAAGGTGAAGGGGGCGCTGGCCTAGGGTCGGTCGCGCGTGAGCTCGAAGCGGACCTCGTAGCAGGGCAGCAGCCAGCAGAGGTTCTCTTCGTAGAACTCGCGGGTCCAGACCGTCGCGTTCACCAGCGGACCCACCAGGCGGCGCAGCAGCCGGCGCACCGGGAAGGCCTTCGGCGACTTGAAGCGCAGGTCGGCGGCGCGCAGCGTGAAGGGCGCGGGCTCTTCGTAGTGGGGAACGCGCCGCTTCAGCAGGGGGTCGTTCGCCAGGTACGACAGGCTGTACAGGCCGAAGGCCTGCTGGTGCGTGTAGTCCGAGTGGAAGTAGGCGTTCGAGAAGTGGGGCACCACGATCTCGAGCGTTCCCCCCGGCGCCACCACGCGGCCCAGCTCATGGAGCAGGCGGCGCGGGTCGGCGACGTGCTCGAAGAAGTGGGAGGACGCGACCGCGACGGCGCTGGCGCGGGGCAGTGCGGCCAGCACCTCGTGGACGTCGCCCACCAGGTCGACGCCGGGCAGGTCGCGCTGGTCGACGCCCAGCGCGTCGGGCCGCTGCTTGCGGTCGCCGCAGCCCAGCTCGAGCGTCAGGCTCGCGCAGCCGGGGGTCAGCCCCGGCAGCACCCCCCGCTTGTCCAGCACCCCCATGGCCGCCGCCTATGCCACTGGAAATGAAGGGGAAACCTGGGGTGGGCAAGGGGATTCGAACCCCCGACCCCCAGAACCACAATCTGGTGCTCTAACCAACTGAGCTATGCCCACCGTCAGGGCGAGCGAAGCTATCGCAGCGCCCCCGGACGAGAAAGACCCCACCCCGGCCGCCGCCCCCCGCCTGCTAGCTTCGGGGCCCAGCGCCCCGGTAGCTCAGTTGGATAGAGCAGCGGCCTTCTAAGCCGCGGGTCGGGGGTTCGAATCCTCCCCGGGGCGCCACGGCCGCTGCGCGGCCTACGGCTCCCGGCGAGGTCCGTTCGTCGTGACGACGCCGCTGGCGTCGTCCCTCTGGAGCGAATCCTCCCCGGGGCGCCAGGTTGCGCGACTGCTCTCCGACGAGGGGCCGTATACGGCCGTCGGGGGACGCCCTTCGCGGCCGCCCCGGTTCGGCCCTGCGAGAGCGCGTCCGCAAAGCCCGAGCTTTCGGTCGGCAGGTAGTGGCCGTAGAGGTCGAGAAGCAGCTTGGCGCTCGACCAGCCACCCATGGCCTGGATCCACTTGATGTTGGTTCCCCGCGCCAGGTGAAGGCTGGCGAAGGTGTGCCGCAGGCCGTGGGGACTGAACTCACGCCCCTTGCCGAAGGCCTTCTCCACCACGCGTCGGAAGACCCTCGAGCGGAAGTTGTGGGGATCCAGGAACCCGCCTTCCTCGTTCGGGAAGACCAGGTCCTCTGCGCCGTAGAGATCCGGCTGGATGGCCTCGAGCTGCTCGGCCAGGCGGCTGGAGAGCTCCACCACCCGCTCCTTTCCAGTCTTGGTAGTGGACAGGTACTGGCCGTCAGAGAAGGAGCGTCGGATACGGGCGGTCTGCTTCGACAGGTCGAGATCGACCCACCGCAGCGCGCTCGCCTCTCCGAGGCGCGCCCCGGAGTCCGCCAGGAAGAGGATGAGCGGGTAGGAGGCCGGGAACTTCTCGCGGGCGACCCCCAAGAGCTTCTCGAGCTCTTCCGAGTCGAGAACGCGCTCCTGGACGACTGGACGCACCCCTCCCCCGCGCTTGCGGCCCCGAGCGCGCTTCCAGGCCGCCACGACGTCGACCGCGAGGAGGAAGGAACTCGAGTCTTTATCGACGAGGACTTCGTGGATGCCTGCCGCGCCGGCGATTTGCTCCAGCTTTTTGAAAGCCCTTTCGACTTCGACCAAGGGACCCTGAGCACGGCGGATTGTGCGACGGGGTCGCTAGGAATCGCGATCGCTGCACGAAAAGCGGCGGCTAGGGGCTTCTCTGCCGGCAAGCTGAACGCAGCGATTAGAAGGGCGGACGAAGTGGCTCCCGGCTACATACCGGCCGATCTTGCTCGTGTCACGCTGGAGTGCGGCCACCAGATAGAAGAACCACTCGAGGTGAGGGATTTACTCATCCCTGAATTCGAAGTATCGAGAACAACAGGAGACGCCCAGCACCTCCGTTTCAGGGACTGCTTCTTTTCTCGCGTAGGGATCGACAGCGAGGTCAGCGACTCCTGCGTGCCGTCTTTTCTTGGCTGCTTTATCGACGAGATCGATGGGAGGGTGTCGCGGCAGGACTTGCCCGAGGGCAAGTTCGACGACGAGTGCATCGTCGAGGCATTCTCGGCGGAGGCTGCCACAACCGCAGCAG
>JBNLVK010000057.1:0-62614 GCA_050618055.1 Myxococcota bacterium | reverse complement strand
TGCTCAACACCGCCAAGGTCGAGCCGGGCGCCACCGTGGCGGTGTTCGGCCTGGGCGCCATCGGCCTGGCGGTGATCCAGGGCGCGCAGATGGCCAAGGCCAGCCGCATCATCGCCATCGACGTCAACCCGGACAAGTTCGAGCTGGCCCGCCAGTTCGGCGCCACCCACGTGCTGAACCCGGCCGAGACCGGAGACCTGGTGGAGGCGGTGCTCGAGACGTCCGGCGGCGGCGTCGACTACTCGTTCGAGTGCATCGGCAACGTCGAGGTCATGCACCAGGCGCTCCAGGTGGCCCACCGGGGCTGGGGCGAGTCGATCATCATCGGCGTGGCCGGCGCCGGCGAGGAGATCCACGCCCGGCCCTTCCTGCTGGTGACGGGCCGCTCCTGGCGCGGCAGCGCCTTCGGCGGCGTGAAGGGCCGCACCCAGGTGCCGAAGTTCGTGGATCAGTACATGAGCGGGCGCATCAAGCTCGACGAGTACGTGACCGTCACCATGCCGCTCGAAGAGATCAACACCGCCTTCGACAAGATGCACGGCGGCGAGGTGATCCGCTCAGTGATCACCTTCTGATCCGACTTCGCTCGCCTGCGGCTCGCTGCGCGCCGGGCTTCACGCCCGGCTTGCGGGCTCCGGGTCTGCTGCCTGACTCCAACCGGTCGGGCCGAGCTACTTGATCGCTATCGGATTCACCACCATCTGCACCGCGCCCACGAACTTCGGCTGGCCCAGCACGAACAGGAACTCGTGGACGCCGTCGGCGGCCAGGTCGTTGGTCCACATGTTCTCGAGGATGTAGACGCCGTTCTTCGCCAGCAGGGTCTGGTGCACCTCGAAGGGCCGGGCCTCGTTCTCGGAGGGCAGCACCTCGACGGCGGTGCTGTCGGCGCCCACCGCCACCACGCCCAGGTCGGCCAGGTACTGGGCGCCCTCGACGCCGGGGCCCGGGTGCACCTGCCACCACCGGTCCGGATCCGTCTCGAGCTTCGCGTGCCAGCCCGAGTGGAAGATCACGACGTCGCCCTCGAGGATGGGCGTCTTCTGCTTCGCCACCGCCGCCTCGATCTCGGCTCGGTTGTAGGCGGTTCCCTCGGGCACCGTGGCGACGCCGCGCAGCGCGGCCATGTCGAGCAGCACGCCGCGGGTCACGATCGGAGGGATCTTCTCGGTGCCCAGCTCGAGCAGCCCCGACGGCCGCACGAAGTCCTTCGCGTGCAGGCCGTTGTAGTAGCGGTGGCCGATGCCCAGGTGACCCAGGCCGTCGATCTGCGACGCGATGCCGAAGTAGGTCATGGCCAGGTCGTCGTTCGCCGTGACCCGGTTCTCACCGATCATCGGGCCGGTCCCGTCGTTGCTCTGGGTGACGACGATCTGGTAGCTGCGCGGCGGGTAGGCCGGCGTGTCCGGACCCACCTCCATGCCCAGCGAGTAGGTCCTGCCCCGGGTGACCAGGCCGGCGGCCCGCTTCACGATCTCCGGCGACAGGTGGTTCGCGGCGCCGATGCGGTCGTCGGCGCCGAAGCGCGACGGGTACCAGTCGTCCTCGCCCGCGGCGGGCGCGCTCCAGGCGAGCGGAGCGACGAGCAGGGCCAGCAGGGCCGGCAGGGCGGAACGGAAACGACGCATGCGGGACCTCCGGTGTCAGGGAAGGGCGGTCAGACGGCGCGCAGCGCCTCTGCCGGGGGAACTTGTGACGCCCGCAGCGCCGGTGCCACCCCGGCCACGATGCCCACCACCACCAGGCCGAGCGCGATGCTCGCGACGGTGATGAAATCGATGGCGGGCACCGACGCGAAGGGCGAGTCGGGCGAAACGTTGCGCGCGATCAGCTGGGCGAAGCCCACACCGGCCGCCGTCCCCACCGCGCCCGACGCGACGCAGACCGCGCCCGCCTCGGCGAAGAACTGCAGGAAGATCGCCCGGCGGCTCGCGCCCACCGCCTTGCGCAGGCCGATCTCGTTGGTGCGTTCGCCCACCACGACCAGCATGATGTTCATCACCCCGACCGCGCCGACCAGCAGCGTCGTGATGCCCGCCACCAGCAGGAACAGGCGCAGGGCCAGCAGCATGCCGCCGATGAGCTGGAGCGCCTCCTGGATGTCGAAGAACCAGAGTGCCGTCTCCAGGTCGGGGTGGAAGTCGTGGTGCCGCGCGACCGTCTCCCGCGCGCGGCGCACCGCGTCGCCGGAGAGGTCGCGGGTGGTGGGCGTGAACATCAGCTCCGAGAGGGCTTCGTCGCGCGTGAGCCAGCGCATCGCCGTGGTGTGGGGCACCAGCACCTTCAGGTCGTCCGGGCTCAGCGTGTTCACCAGCTGGGCGCCCTTGCGCTCGGCGACGCCCACCACGCGGAACGTGCTCCCGCCGATCTGGAGGCGGCGCTCCAGCGGGTCGGACCGGCCGAACAGGCGCGTCGCCGCGTCGGCTCCGAGGAAGGCGACCCGCGCCCCGCGCTCCAGGTCGAGGGGCGTGAAGAAGCGGCCGCGGGCCACCTGGAAGTTGCGCATGGCGGCGCCCCGGTCCGAGAGGCCCTGCACGTTCAGCAGCTTGGTCCGGCCTCCGGCCCGCACCGTCTCGTTCCACAGGTTCACGTTCGGCGAGGCGTCCTCGATCACGCCCACCCGGGCCAGCCGCTGCGCATCCTCCTCCTCCAGCTCGACCTGGCGCGCGCCCCGCTCGCCGACCCGCGGCTTCAGCACCGCGCCGCCGCCCATGTAGACGATCTTCGGACCCGCCTTCTGCATGGCGCGCACGAAGTGGCGCTCGGTGCCCTCCATGGACGCCGACAGGTACGTGAGCATGAACGCGCCCCAGACGATGCCGAGCGAGGTGAGGGTGAAGCGCAGCGCGTGGGCGCGCAGGCTGCGGAGCGTGGCGTGGAGCAGGTCGAGCATCAGTCCATCCGCAGCGTCACGGCCGGGTCGACGCGCGAGGCGCGCCAGGCCGGCACCACGCCGGCGAGCACGCCCACGGTCCCCATCACCACCAGTGCGGTCGCCACGATGCCCCCGCTCACCACCGGAACCGGCACCAGGTCGGGCACGTGCAGCCGGGCCAGCAGGGCGCAGGCGCCCGCACCCAGGGCCACTCCGAGCAGCCCGCCCAGGCTCACGACGGTGAAGGTCTCCAGGAAGAACTGGAACAGCACGTCGCGCGCGCGGGCGCCGACGGCCATGCGCACGCCGATCTCCTGGCGCCGCTCGTGCACCGAGTCGAGCATCATGTTGAGCGTGCCGACGCCGCCGATCACCAGCGTGGCCGTCGCCAGCACGAACAGGAAGCCGCGCATCTGGTCGAGCGGCAGCTCCGAGAGCATCTTCACCGGGCTCCAGATGCGCACCGCCTCCTCGTCGGTGGGCGAGACGCCCAGGCCCTCGGCGAGCAGCGCTCGGATCTCGCGCTCGGTGTCGGCCTCCAGGTGCCGACTGGGCATGCGGTAGATCACCTTCTCGACCCACGCGTCGTCGGTCCACCAGCGCGGCCACTGCACCTGGAAGGTGCTGATCGGCACCCAGGCCTGGTCGTCGATCTCCTCGCCGTCGCGTCCGAGCTGGGTGCCGACGCGTTCCAGCACGCCGACCACCCGGAAGGGCGTGCCGGCCACGCGCACCCAGCTTCCCACCGCGCCGCCGGCGCCCAGCAGCCGCTGGCGCGCCCGGTGTCCCAGCACGACGACCCGGCGCCGGTGCTTCACGTCCGAGACGGTGATGGCGCGTCCGCTGGCGACGGTCACGCCGCGGATCTCCATGCCCTGGGGCTCCACCCCCCGCGTGTCCAGGTTGAAGGCGCGCTGGGCGTAGGCGAAGGGCAGGTACTCCTGGGTCTCGGCGGCCACCAGCTCCGCCAGGCGGCTGCGCCGGCGCACCCGCTCCACGTCCTCCATGTCGAACCACAGGTAGCGGCGGTCGACGGCGGGCGTGTAGTCCTCGCTGATGCGCCCCGGCCAGGCCTGGCCCAGGTTCTTCCCGGTGCGCTCGAAGCCGTCCTCGAGCATGCGGGTCACGCCCGCGCCCCAGCCCATCAGGAAGATCACCGAGGCGGTGCCCCAGACCAGTCCGAACAGGGTGAGGCTCGCCCGGCCCTTGTGCGCCCACAGCAGGCGCAGCGCCTCGCGGAAGGCCTGGACCGGGTGCATCAGTCCGCGCCCGCGCCGCCCTGGTCGTCCGCGATGCGGCCGTCGCGGATCTCGAGCCGGCGCGGGACCCGGGCGCCCACGCTCGGGTCGTGGGTCACCACGACGACGGTGTTGCCCTCCTCGTGGATGCGGCGCAGCAGGGCGATGATCTCGCCGCCGGTCCGCGAGTCCAGGTTGCCGGTGGGCTCGTCGGCCAGCACCAGCGAGGGCCGGTTCACCAGCGCGCGCGCCACCGCGACCCGCTGGCGCTCGCCGCCGGACATGGCGTTCGGCAGGTGGCCGGACCGGTGGGCCAGGCCCACCCGCTCGAGGGCGGCGACCGCGCGGTCCCGGCGCTCCCTGCGCGCGACGCCCCGGTAGCCCAGCGGCAGCTCCACGTTCTCGGCGGCCGACAGCCGGGGCAGCAGGTTGAAGCTCTGGAAGACGAAGCCGATCTCCTCGCCGCGCAGCCGGGCGAGACCGTCCTCGTCGATCTCCTCCACGTCGCGTCCATTCAGCCGGTACCGGCCGCGGGTCGGGTGGGAGAGGCAGCCCACGATCTCCATCAGCGTCGTCTTGCCCGACCCGGACGGGCCCATGATGGCCAGGAACTCGCCGCGGTCGATGCACAGGTCGATGCCCTTCAGCGCGTGGACCGGCGTGCCGTCGGTGTCGTAGGTCTTGTGCACGCCGTCGAGGTCGATCACCCGGGTCGTGTCCGGCGCGGGCGAAGCCATCAGTGCACCCGGACGACGTCGCCGGCCTCGAGGCCCGCCAGGACCTGCACCTTCGAGCCGTCGACGATGCCGATCTCCACCACCTGCTCGGCGCCGGTCTCGTCGGCGCCGGACCCGTTGCGGCGCTCGACGTAGACGTCGTCGCCCCGGTAGCGCAGCGCCGTCTCCGGCACGACGATCGCGTCGTCGACCACCTCGGTGACGATCTCGCCGTCGCCGGACATGCGCGGGCGCAGCAGGTGCGCGTCGTCGTCCACCACCTCGATCTCCACCTCGAAGTAGGTGACGTTCTGCACGCGCTGGCCCAGCGGCGCGATCTCGCGGACGCGTCCCTCGAACACGCGGTCGGCGAAGGCCTCGGTGCGGATGCGCGCCGGCTGGCCCACCGCCACCCGCGAGACCTCGTTCTCGTCGACCAGGCCCTCCAGGTGCAGGCGGTCGGTGCCGGCCAGCGAGAGCAGCAGGCTGCCGCCGGTGACCGCCGTGACCGGCGAGACCGCCTGTCCCTCTTCGACGTGGACGTCGAGCACGCGGCCCGCCATGGGCGAGACCACGCTGGCGTAGGAGAGCTGGGTCGTCAGCTTGTCCTGCACCGCCCGCGCGCGGGCCAGCGCGGCCTGGGCGCGCTCGTGCCGGGCGCGCGCCGCGTCGCCCTTCTGGGGAGACGCAGCCCCGCTCTTCTCCAGCTCGCCCGCGCGCTCCACCTCGATCTTCGCGTAGCGCACCTCGACCCGCGCTTCGCGCACCGCGGCCTCGGCCTCGCGCAGCTGCGACGCCAGCAGCTCGCGCTCGATCTCGATGAGCGGCGCCCCCTCGCCCACGTCGTCGCCGGCTTCGACGTGGATGCGTTCGATGATGCCCGCGATGCGCGGACGCACCTCGACCTCGCGCCCCGGCTCGATCGTTCCGGTGGCGACCACGATGCGCTCGATGCGTTCGCGCCGGGCGGTGGCGGTCGGAACCGCTTCCTCGTCCGCGGACCCGCCGCAGGCCGTCGCGCAGGCCAGGGCAAGCGTCGCGACGACGACTCGCGCGGGGCGTGACGGGGAGAGGCGGGTCCCGGACCGACGCGTCGGGGGACGGGCGGTCACGCGATGAAGTGTGACGGCTCCGGCCCCGCTTGTCATTCCCGCCGTTCCCCGAGCGGCGCCGACGCCGTCGACCCGGATGCAGTCGCGGCCCTGCACCGGCCGGCGGAGTCCTCGCTGGTGGGCGCGTCGGCGCCGCGCTCCCCTGCACCGGCAGGGAAGGGAGGAAGCGCATGTCGATCGACGCGTCCATCGACCGATGCCTGTCGGGGGAGAGTGACGCGATGCGCCGTGTGCGCCGCGAGCTGGCGCGGCTCGCGCCCCTGGACACGACCGTGCTGCTCACCGGTCCGACCGGCACCGGCAAGGGCGTGGCGGCCCGGGCCCTGCACCGGGCGAGCGGGCGGCGCGGGGCGTTCGTCCACGCCGACTGCGCGTCGCTGCCGCCCTCGCTGTTCGAGAGCGAGCTGTTCGGCCACGAGCGCGGCGCGTTCACCGGCGCCCACGCGCGCCGCGCCGGCCGTCTCGAGCGGGCCGACGGCGGGACCCTGTTCCTCGACGAGATCGGCGAGCTCGACGCCGCGCTCCAGACGCGCCTGCTGCGCGTGCTCCAGGACCGCCGCTTCGAGCGGCTGGGGGGCGTGGCGGCGCTGCCCATGCGGGGTCGGGTGGTGGCGGCGACCAGCCGCGACCTGGCCTTCGAGGTGCGCGCCGGGCGCTTCCGCGCCGACCTCTACTTCCGCGTCGCCGTGGCGGTGGTGGCGCTGCCCCCCCTGGCCGAGCGCGCCGCCGACGTGGAGACGCTGGCCCACCGGCTCACCGTGCGCGTGGCGGACCGGCTCGGCCTGGAGCGTCCCGTGCTGGGCCCCGCCGCCCTCGACCGGCTCGCCCGGCACCCCTGGCCCGGCAACGTGCGGGAGCTGGAGAACGCGATCGAGCGCCTGGTGATCCGCTTCGCGGGACGCGCGGTCGGAGAGGCGGAGGCGGGCGCCGTGCTGGACGCGGCGCCGGCCTTCGCCGGCTCGGGCGAGCAGGCCACGCCGGGCGAGCTGGCGCGCGCGCTCGACGCCTGCGGCGGCAACGTGGCGGCCGCGGCGCGCAGCCTGGGCCTACCGCGCACCACGCTGCGTCGCCGCCTCGACCGGGTCCGTGACCGCTAGCCCGTGGCCAGCTCCAGCAGCTCCAGCACCACCAGCCGCAGGGCGATCACGGTGAGCACCGTCTTGTAGAGCCTCGTGAACCAGACCTCGCTCACGTGACCCAGGATGCGGCTGCCTGCCCAGGTGCCGACCACCACGGCCGCGCACAGCAGCAGCAGCGGCGTCGCCCAGGCCAGGAAGGCGAAGCCGGCCGCGCCGAAGATGGCGAGCTTCGCCAGGTGGCCCAGCGTCTGGCAGGCTGCCTTGGTGCCGATGACGGCCTGGCGCGTGAGCCCCAGGTTCAGGAAGAAGGGCGCGATCAGCGGACCGGTCGCGCCGATCGTCATGTTGAGCACGCCGACCACCCCGCCCAGCAGCAGGAAGCGCCGGTCCCGGTCCGCCTGCTCCGGGTGGGTGCCGAGCATCAGCGCGCCGGGCGCCCAGGTCGCCAGCAGAACGAACACGCCGATCAGCGCGCGGGTGACCGGCGGCGACAGCGACTGGGCGATGTACAGGCCGACCACGCCCATCGGAAGCAGCAGCAGCGCGTAGCGCCAGGCGATGCGGCGCTCCACGTGGTGGCGCTGGATCCAGGTGCGCGACCCGTTCGACACCAGCTGGACGGCGCCGTGCAGCGGAATGGCCACGAGCGGATCCAGGTAGAGCAGCATCACCGAGAGCAGCACGATGCCGCCGGCCATGCCGACGATGGCCGACAGGATGGACGTGGCGAAGGCTGCGAAGGTGAGGACGAGGAGCGCCGAAGGCTCCAACTAGGCCGTCGCCTCGGGGCGACGGCCGATCCACTCGAGCAGGGCCTGCACCGCGTCGGTGTCGGGCAGCCGGCGCAGCGCGGCGGTCGACGTGTCCGGGCTGCCGACGCGGAAGGTCGCCGCCAGACCGGAGAGGAAGCGGAAGGCGTCCTCGTCGGTCTGGTCGTCGCCGACGTAGATCACCCGCACCGAGTCGGACCAGGACGGGCCGTAGCGCGAGCGCAGCACGTGGAGCACGGCGCGGCCCTTGTCCCAGCCGATGGGCGGGCGGGCCTCGACCGCGCAGTGGGCGTCGCGCGGCTGGTAGCCCGCCCGCGTGATCACCTCCCGGGCCTCCGCCACCAGTCCGGCGCGACCGTGCTCCGGCACGGCGCGGTAGTGGAAGGTCAGCGTCGGCCCCTTGCGCTCGGTCCAGGCGCCGTCGTTCGCGATGGCGTCGAGCTGTTCGGCCAGGGTGTCGGCCCGCTCCTGGTAGTGGATCAGGTCCTCGTGGATGAAGGGCTCCAGGTGCATGCCCTCGATCTCCAGCCCGTGGTTGCCGGCGTAGGTCAGGACCGACTCGCCCACGATCTTGCGGATGCCCTCGAGGGAGCGTCCGCTGACGATCGCCACGTCGGTGTCGGGACGGCGCGAGCAGGACTGGAGGGCCGTGCGCATGGGCTTCGACAGGCGGGCCTCGTCCGGGTGCTCGCAGAGCGGCGTCAGCGTCCCGTCGTAGTCGAGGAAGAGGGCCAGCCGGCTGCGCTTCTGGAGGAACTCGCCGAGCCAGTCGTCGAAGTCGTCGTCGGTCATGGGCAGAATCGAGGCGCGCTCCGCGGCGGCCTGCTCGAGGAAGCGGGTGGTCCACGCCTCCAGGTCGTCGCGGCGTTCGCGGCGTCGCAGCGCCACCGCCCGCGAGGCCCGCTCGCCCTCCTCCATGGTGAGCGCGCGGTGGACGGCCTCGGCGGTTCCGTCGATGTCGTTGGGGTTCACCAGCAGCGCCTCGCGCATGGTGTCGGCCGCACCGGCCAGCCGCGACAGCACCAGCACGCCCGGATCCCGCACCTGGCAGGCCACGTACTCCTTCGCCACCAGGTTCATGCCGTCGCGCAGCGGCGTCACCAGCGCCACGTCCGCGTCGCGGTAGAGCGCGGCCAGCCGCTCGCGGGACAGCGACCGGTAGAGGTAGCGGATGGGCGACCAGCCGGCGGTGGCGAAGCGACCGTTCACGCTCCCCACCAGCTCGTCGATCTCGCTCTTCAGCTCCTTGTACTCGTTGACCTGCGAGCGCGACGGCACCGCCAGCTGGAGCAGCACAACCTTCTCGCGGTGTTCCGGGTAGAGCTCGAGCAGGCGCTCGAAGGCGCGGATGCGCTGCGGGATGCCCTTGGTGTAGTCGAGCCGGTCGACGCCCAGCACGGTCTGCTCGCCGTTGTTCCGCGACCTCCCGGGCGCCGCGTTCGCCAGCTCCTCGAAGGCGCGGAAGTCGACGCCGATCGGGAACGATCCCACGCGGGTGGTGCGGTCGCCGTACTCGACCAGCCCGGCGCGGCGGTCGACGCGCGCGCCCAGCGAGCGCTCGACGCAGTCGAAGAAGTTCTGCACGTAGCCGCGCACGTGGAAGCCGATCAGGTCGCAGGCGAGCATGCTGCGCAGGATCTCGCGGTCCCAGGGCAGCAGCCGGAAGATGTCGAAGGGCGGGAAGGGGATGTGCAGGAAGAAGGCGAGGTGCGTGTTCGAGTTGCGCTCGCGCACGCGACGGGGCGCCAGCATGAGCTGGTAGTCGTGGATCCAGACCAGCCCCTCCTCCGACGGGGAGGCGGCCTCCAGCACCACGTCGGCGAAGCGGGTGTTCACCTCTTCGTAGGTCGCGTAGTCGCGATGCTCGAACTGCGCCCGGTCCGTCATGGAGTGGAACAGCGGCCAGAGCGTGCGGTTCGAGAAGCCGTGGTAGTAGCGCGTGACCTCGGTCTCGCTGAGCAGCACCGGCGCGATGTCGTAGCGGTCGACGTGGGTCTCGATGGTCTCGCCCTCGCCGGGCACGATCCCGGGCCAGCCGACCCAGGTGCCGCCGCGGCTGCGCAGCACCGGCTCCAGCGCGGTCACCAGACCGCCGGGGGACTGCCGGCGCTCGAGCCCGCCGGCCGTCCGGTGGAAGGAGAACGGCAGGCGGTTGCTCGCGACGGTGATGGGGGCGTCGGCCACACGGGCAAGATAACGGAGAGTGGCGGGCTATGAGTCGCCGCGGTGGATCGCCGCGGGGGGATCGGCGACGAGGCCCTCGCTGCGCGCCTCCCGCACGCGGGCGTGGTCCGGGGAGAGGGCGCAGGCCGGATCGGTGGCGGCGGCGTCTCCCAGCAGGGCGAACGCCTGGCAGCGGCAGCCTCCGAAGTCGCGCTCGCGCTCGGGGCAGCCGCGGCAGGGCGGCTGCATCCAGTCGTCTCCCCGGAAGGCGTTCATGCCGGGCGCGTCGCGCCAGCAGGCGGCCAGGTCGCGCTCCGGGAAGCGCCAGAAGTCGAGTGGCAGCTCGCCGGCGCCGTGGCAGGGGAGCACCCGTCCGTCGGGTGCCATCACCAGGATGCGCCGGCCCCAGCCGCCCATGCACGGCTTGGGGCGGTCGGCGAAGTAGTCGGGCAGCACGAACAGGATCTCGAGCTCCGGGTGGGCGGCGCGCTCGCGCTCGACCCGCGCCGCGGCCCGGTCGAGCTGCTCGCGGGTGGGGAGCAGCGCCGCCCGGTTGCGCAGCGCCCAGCCCGCGTACTGGGCGTTGGCCAGCTCGAGTCGGCTGGCCGACAGCGAGCGGGCCAGCGCGACGATCTCGCCGGTGCGGTCCAGGTTCCCCCGGTGCAGCACCACGTTCAGCGTGAGCGGCAGGTCGCGCTTCCGCACCTCGGCGGCGAAGGCGAGCTTGGCCGCGTGGGCGCGCACGCCGGCCACCGCGTCCGCCGCCTCGGCCCGGGCGTCCTGGAACGACAGCTGCACGCTCCTCAGCCCGTTCGCCACCAGGCGATCGAGGCCGTCACCGTCGAGCGTCGTGCCGGCGGTCACCAGGTGGACGAACAGGCCCGCCCCGGCGGCGCCGGCCCCGATCCCCGGCAGCTCCGGGTGCAGGGTCGGCTCGCCGCCGGTCAGTCCCACGTGTACCGCGCCGAGCGCCGCGGCCTCCCGGAAGGCCCGCGTCCAGCCCTCGGCGTCCAGGGCCTCGCGCACCCCGCGGTAGCCGATCGGGTTCGAGCAGTAGGTGCAGCGCAGCGGACAGCGGTAGGTCAGCTCGGCCACCAGGTTGTAGGGGCGCGGCGCCTCCATCAACCGGCCCAGCGCAGCGCCTGGAGCTTCACCATCTCGCCGATGAAGTCGTGCACGTCGTCGGCCAGGTGCGGCTCGTCCGGGTGGCGATCGGCCAGCGCGTCGACCACCTCCAGGCTGGTCCGCGTGCCGTCGCACAGCCGCACGATCTCGCGACCGCTGCCGCCCAGCTTCACCGCCCGCTCCGACAGCACGATCATCGGCTCGTCGTCGTCCAGGCGCGGCACCGCGTGGGGCGAGAGCGCCGGGCGCGCGTGGGCCGCCTCGACCGCGTCGAGCAGGCTCCACAGGATCTGGCACTTGCGCTCGAGCGCCGCGGCGCAGCGGTCCTGGTCCTCGGCGCTGCGGGCCTCGCGCTTCACGTAGGCGAGCCCGAAGGCGGCGTCTGCCGGCGCCTGGGTGGTGCGCGTGCGGAAGTAGTGCAGGCCCTCGGTGCGCACCCAGGGGTAGTGCTCCTCGAAGGCGGCGATGCGTACCGACATGATGTCGCCGGCGAACAGCTCCGTCAGCGACGACGCTACCGACGTCAGCAGGTCGCTCGTCTCCACCAGCTCCACGTAGGCGTCGCAGGCGCGGCGCACGCCGGGCAGCACGTCCTCGAGCGACTCGACCCGCGCCCGGTCGAGCCCCACCGCGTCGGCCAGCGCCAGCCACAGCGACAGCCCGCCCTCGCCCTGGCGCAGGCCGTCGTGGTCGTGGATGCGCTGCACCCAGTCGCGCCGGAAGGCCGGATCCTGGGCCTTCGCCAGGATCAGCCCGTCCTTGATGGGGATGCGCGTCTGGTAGTAGTAGCGGTTCGCCACCCAGGTGCGGATCTCCTCGGGCCGCAGCGTGCCCTCGTGCATGCGCAGGTTGAAGGGGTGGCGGTGGTGGTAGTGCTCGGCACCGATGGCGCGCAGCCGCGCCTCGAAGGCGTCCTCGCCGAGCGGCTGGCTCACAGCTCGAGCTCCATGCCTTCACGGGCGATCTCCACGCCGGTGTCGAGCACGCGGCGCTCCGCGGCCGAGCCGGCCTCGAGGATCGGGTTCGTGCCGTTCATGTGGATGTAGATCGAGCGGCCGGGCAGCTCGGCCAGCGTCGCCAGGCTGCTCTCGGGTCCGGTGATCGGCAGGTGCCCCATGGCGACGGCGCCCGGCGCCCCGGGCCGCAGCTCGCGCAGCTCGTCCTCGGTGAAGAAGGTGCCGTCGACGAAGCGGCAGTCGGCGGCCTCGATCTCGGCCCGCGTCGCCGAGTCGAGGCTCTTCATGCCCGGCACGAAGGCGAGCCGCGCCCCGGTCCGGCCGTCGGTGATGCGCAGCCCGACCGTGGTCTCGGCGTGGGGCTTCTCCAGGTCGCGCAGGTAGGGCGGCACCTTCGGGGCCACCGGGAAGAAGCGGCCCTCGAGCACGCCGTCCCGGTCCAGGCGGATGGGCTGGTCGAGTCCGGCGCTGCCCCAGGCCCGCTCCAGCAGGCGCCAGGCCGCGTTGTGGTCGAGCATGGCGCGGCGCACCCAGGGCGTGCTGACGATGCGGTAGGAGAGGGCCTCGCGGAGCACCAGCAGGCCGATGCCGTGGTCCAGCTCGGCGCTGGTCAGCACCACCGTGTCGAGGGGCACGTCGCGGGTGCCCGGGCGCGGGTGCAGGCCGGGGAAGTCGGCCAGCTGCTGGCGGATGTCCGGGCTGGCGTTCACGACGGACCAGCGCTCGCCGTCGGCCGAGACGGCGATCGAGGGCTGACTGCGCGGGGGGACGGCGGCGTCCCCCGCGCGGGCCCGCACGGCGTTGGGTCCGCCGCAGTTCCACTGGGGCAGTCCGCCGCCGGCGCAGGATCCGAGGACGCGGACCAGCACCGCGGCTCAGCCGGCCGGGACGACCGCGTCGAGCAGGCGGGCGTCGCGCTCGAGGCGCCCGTCGATGTTCTGCTGGATCCGGTTCGCCTTGCCCTCCACGTCGAGCATGCGCCGGGTGACGAAGGCGTGGGCCAGGTCGATGCGCGACGGGTCGTGGCCCACCTGCTTCAGCAGCTCGGTGGCGGCGATCACGTTGATCACCATCTCGGCCATCAGCTTGGCGCGCAGCAGCGCGTAGTTCATGTCCGAGAACAGCACCTGGAGCGTCTCCTCGATGCGCACGATCGTCTCGTGCACGCGCTGCGCCAGCTCGGCGCGCGTCGGGTCGGAGGTCATCTCCTCCAGCTCCGCACGGACCTCGCCGAACACCACGGCCAGGGCGCCGCGGCCCATCTCGCGCAGCGCGAAGGAGGCCTGGATCTCGGAGGTGCCCTCGTAGATGGTCATGATCAGGCTGTCGGCGTGGAACTTGCCGACGTCCGAGTCCATGGTGAAGCCGATGCCGCCGAAGACCTGCATGGCGTCGCGGGTGAGATCGCTGCAGATCTCGGTGGCGAAGTACTTGCACAGCGGCGTGAGCAGGCGGACGCGGGTGGTGTCCCGCTCCAGCTCCTTCTCCAGCTGGCCGCGCTCGGCGTCGGACAGGCCGTCGCGCTTCAGCGCCTGCTCCCGCGAGATCGTCATGTCCAGCAGCCCGTAGGTGCGGTAGAGCAGGGCGCGCACCGCCTCGGTGTTCACCGCCATCTTGGCCAGCATGGTGAGCACCAGCGGCTGCTCCGCCACCGGCCGGCCGAACTGCTCCCGCTGACGCGCGTAGACCGCCGCCTCGTGCAGGGCGGCGTCGCACAGGCCCAGCGCCTGGGACGCCACGCCCAGGCGGGCGTCGTTCATCAGGTTGAGCATGGCGCGGAAGCCCTTGCCCTTCTCGCCCAGCCGCTCGCCGACGGCGCCCTCGAACACCACCTCGCAGGTGGCCGACCCGTGGATGCCGAGCTTCTTCTCCAGCCGCGACACCCGCACGCCGTTGCTCGAGCCGTCCTCCTTGTGGCGCGGCACCAGCAACAGCGAGAGCCCGTTGGTCGTGCCCTTGCTCTCCTCGAAGGTGTCGTCGTCGCGGGCCAGCACCAGGTGGACCTCGGCGCCGCCGTTGCTGATGAAGATCTTCTGTCCGTCCACCTGGACCGTGCCGTCCGCCAGCTCGGTGGCGCGCGCGGTGATGCCGCCCAGGTCGCTGCCGGCCTGGGGCTCGGTCAGGTCCATGCAGCCCTCGACCTCGCCCGAGGTGAACCGAGGCAGCCACTTCTGCTTCACCTCGTCGCTGCCGAACTTCTGGATGTCGTTGGCGGCGCCGGCCTGGAGGCCCACGATCATCATCAGCGACGGATCGGCCCGCGAGACCATCTCCAGGTAGAGGCCGTTGAGCATCGCCGGCAGCCCGTAGCCGCCGTACTCCTCGCCGATCGACAGGCTGACCAGGCCGGCCTCGCGCAGCTCGTCGTAGGCCCGGCGGATGTGGGGCGGCGAGGTGGCGCCGCCGTCCTCGGTGAGGGTCGCCTCCTCGTGCCAGTGCTCGCGGGCCTCGGCCTGGAAGCTCTCGGCGAGCTGGGCCGTGGTCTCGAGCACGGTCGAGAACGCCCCGATCTCGGCCTCGACGTCGACCTGCTCGCCGCGTCGCAGGGTGAGCAGGTTCTCCCAGTCGATCATCTTCTCGATGTACAGGCGCATGCCCGGTCCGTAGAAGTCCGCCATGTGGGTCTCCCGCAGGTCGTGGGTCGCGGCGGGGGGCCGGGACCCGAGGGGGGTTGGATGGTAGCTTAGGCGCCCCATGGGATGTTTCGAGCGTGTCGCCCCCGTCGTCCATTTCCCTGACGCAGAGTCACGAATCCGCGACTTCTGGCGGGAGCACGACATCTTCGCCAAGTCGCTGGCGGCGCGGAAGGACGGACCCCGCTTCGTCTTCTTCGAGGGCCCGCCCACCGCCAACGGCATGCCCCACAACGGCCACGCGCTGACGCGGGTGATGAAGGACGTGATCCCCCGCTACAAGGCCATGCGCGGCTACGACGTCCCGCGGCGCGCCGGCTGGGACACCCACGGCCTGCCGGTCGAGATCGAGGTGGAGAAGGAGCTCCGCATCTCGGGGAAGGACGCCATCCTCGAGTACGGCATCGAGCCCTTCGTGAAGCGCTGCCTGGACAGCGTCTTCCGCTACACCGAGGAGTGGCGGAGCTTCACCGAGAAGCTGGGCTTCTGGATCGACCTGGAGGACGCCTACGTCACCTACCACCAGTCCTATGTGGAGAGCGTCTGGTGGGCGCTGTCCCAGCTCTTCCAGCGGGGGCTCCTCTACCGCGGCCACAAGGTGGTCTGGTGGTGGGCCCAGGGCGGCACGGTGCTGTCGGCCGCCGAGGTGGGCGAGGGCTACAAGACCGTCGACGATCCCTCGGTCTACGTGCGCCTGCCGCTGGCGGACGAGCCGGACACCTCGCTGCTGGTCTGGACCACCACGCCCTGGACGCTGCCCAGCAACACCTTCGCCGCGGTGCGGCCCGAGTTCGAGTACGCGGTGGTGCAGGACGGCGACGCGAAGCTGATCGTCGCCGCGGCGCTGCGCGAGACCCTGGCCGAGAAGGTGGGGCGCGAGCTGCCGGTGGTCCGCACGCTGCGCGGCGAGGACCTGGTGGGACGCCGCTACCGGCCGCCCTTCGACTGGTTCGCCGGCGCGCCCGGCACCGACAAGGTGTGGCGCGTGGTCGGCGCCGACTTCGTCGAGCTCGACGCGGGCACCGGCATCGTCCACGCCGCGCCGGCCTTCGGCGAGGTGGACTTCGAGCTGCTCCAGCGGGAGCAGAAGGCGGACCCGGAGGTGCCGCTGCTGTGCGCCGTACGCCCCGACGGCGCCATCGATCCGGACCTGGCGCCCGCGCCCCACGCCGGATGCTGGGTGAAGGACGCGGACAAGGGCCTCACCCGCGAGCTCAAGGAGAGGGGCCTGTGCTGGCACGCGGAGCAGATCCGCCACGAGTACCCGTTCTGCGTGCGCTCCGACGAGGACGCGCTCATCCAGTACGCACGCCCGGCCTGGTACATCCGGACCACGGCCCACGTGGACGAGTGCCTGGCGAACAACGCGGCCATCCACTGGCTGCCCGAGCACATCCAGGAGGGCCGCTTCGGCGACTTCCTGCGCAACAACGTCGACTGGGCGCTCTCCCGCGAGCGCTTCTGGGGGACGCCGCTCAACATCTGGATCAACGACGAGACCGGCGCCATGGACGCGCCGGGCTCGGTCGACGAGATCCTCGCGCGCAACCCGGACGCCTTCGCCGCCTACGAGCAGGCGAAGGCGAAGGATCCGTCGCTCTCGCCCCACCTGCGCGTGCACAAGCCCTGGATCGACCAGGTGACCTGGACGAAGCCCGGCGAGCCGGGCACGTACCGTCGCGTGCCGGAGGTGATCGACGCCTGGTTCGACTCGGGCTCCATGCCCTTCGCCCAGTGGGGCTACCCGCACCGGGGCCGGGAGGAGTTCGCGAAGAGCTTCCCCGCCGACTTCATCTCCGAGGCGATCGACCAGACCCGCGGCTGGTTCAACTCGCTGCTCTGGATCTCGACCCTGCTCTTCCCGGACCGCGAGCTCCCGCACCCCTACAAGACCTGCATCGTGCTCGGCCACGTGGCCGACCCGTCGGGCAAGAAGGAGAGCAAGAGCAAGGGCAACTACACGCCGCCCGAGGTGATCCTGGACGACGTGCGGCTCGAGTTCGCCGCGGTGACACCGGACGGCGAGGCACCCCCGGCGGGCAGCGCCGCCATTGCCCGCGAGGACTACGACGGGCTCGACCTGAAGGGCGATCGGGCCACGGTGCGCGTGCACCGGGACGGCGACGCCGAGGGCGGACTCGATCTCGTGCTGCGTCCCGCCAAGCTGCCGCGCCGCGTGATACACCTGGCGCCGGACGACGCGGAGGCGCTGGGCGTCGCCCCGGCGCCGGCGGGCGCCCACATCCTGCCGCGCGAGGTGCCGGGGCTGCCGCCGGAGGCCCGCGTCTGGGTCGACGACCGCAGCTCGGCCGCCCCCGGCGCCGACGCCTTCCGCTGGTTCTTCTACGCCAGCAACCCGCCCTGGAACCCGACGCGCCACTCGCTCCACGGCGTGCGCGCCACCCAGCGCGAGCTGCCGCTCAAGCTGCGCAACGTGTTCGCCTTCTTCACCATCTACGCCGACATCGACGGCTTCGACCCCAGCGACGACGCCTGCCGCGAAGGCCGGCGTCCGGCGGCGGAACGGGCGCTCATCGATCGCTGGATCCTGTCGGAGCTGGCGCTCTGCACCCGCGAAACGATCCGCCAGATGGACGCCTACCGGGTGTACGAGGCCACCGGCGTGCTCACCGGGTTCGTCGACGCGCTCTCGAACTGGTACGTGCGCCGCAGCCGCGACCGCTTCTGGGCGCCGGGCCTGGCGGCGGACAAGCTCGACGCCCACTGGACCCTCTACGAGTGCCTCACCACCCTGGCGCGGCTGGTGGCCCCCTTCCTGCCCTTCGCCAGCGAGGAGCTGTGGCAGAACCTGGTGCGCGGACCGTTCGGCGACGCCCGCGCCGAGAGCGTCCACCTGGCCGACTTCCCCGAGCCGGACGCCGCCGCCGTCGACGAGGCGCTGTCGCGGCGCATGGGCACCGTGCGCGAGATCGTGTCGCTGGGGCTCCAGGTGCGGACCGCCAACAAGCTGCGCGTCCGGCAGCCGCTGGCCGAGGCGGAGATCGTGCTCTCGGACCCGGAGCTGGAGGGCGCACTGCGCGAGCACGAGGCGCTGATCCGCGACGAGCTGAACGTGCACGCGATCCACTTCGTGGCCGACGCCGACGCCTACGTCACCTACCAGGTGAAGCCGAACTTCCGCGCGCTGGGCCCCAAGGTGGGCAAGCGCATGCCTCTGCTGAAGAAGGCGCTGGCCGAGGCCGACGGCGCGGCCCTGCTGCGCGAGCTGGAGACGGGCGGCAGCGTGCGCATCGACGTGGACGGCGAGGCCGTGGAGATCGGACCCGAGGAGCTGTCGGTCTCGCTGGAGGCGAAGGACGGCTTCGCCGCGGCCGCCGGCGGCGTCGGCGTGGTGGTGCTCGGCACCGCACTCACCGACGCGCTGGTCGAGGAGGGCCGCTTCCGCGAGGTGCTGAACCGGGTCCAGACCTTCCGCAAGGAGCTGGACCTCGAGTACTCGGGACGCATCCGGCTGACGCTCGAGGGCGCCGAGCCGCTGCTGGACGCGGTGCGCCCCCGCGTCGACGAGCTGTCGCGCGAGACGCTGGCCGGCGACGTCCACGTCGGCGCGCCGCCGCCCAGCGGCGCCCACGTCCGCGAGGTCGCCATCGACGGCGATCCGCTGCGGCTGGGCCTCGAGCTGGCCTGATCGGGACCCACGCCTACGGCGCGGGCGGGACGAGCTTCTCCTTCGTTCCGGGGATCAGGCGGCTCATGTTCACCAGGTGGTAGTCGGCGGTCAGCCACACCGGGAGCTGGGTCGTCGCGTCCGGGTCGGTGGTCTCGCCGGCCGGTCCGCCGGGCACCGCGTTCACGCCGGCGATGCGGCCGAAGAACGGCTTGCCCACGTAGCGCCGCACCGGTCCGCCGCCGAACATGAACGAGTTCACGCCCGTCGCCCGCGCGGAGAAGCCCGAGGCGTTCACCACGTTGTAGCCGCCGTCGCGGGCCAGCCCGCGCAGCTCCGACGAGAGGTCGTCGAAGCCGCCCTGGGGCGGCACGTCGAGCGCGTCGTCGAAGGGGTGGTCGAAGACGATGCGGTGGAGCCTGCCCCAGCGGTAGTCGTCCTGGTCGGTCGAGTTCGCGAAGGCCGGCGCCATGGCGTCGGAGGCCAGGTGATCGAGCCCGGTGCGCAGCGCGGTCAGCAGGGCCAGGTCGCGGCGGTCCTCGGCGCCCAGCGCCGCCGGCTCCGGGATCCAGTCGATGCCCGCCGCGGCGACGCCGCTGTACGGCATCTGGGAGAGCAGGTGGTGCAGGGCCTTCAGCGCCTCGCTCGAGCCCGCCCCCAGGCCGAAGTCGGCCAGCCGCGCGTCGACGATCTGCCGGATCGCGAAGCCGCGCCACACGTTGTAGAGAGTGGCCGCCACGCTGGCGTCGATCTCCGCGTCGCGCCCGCCGTGGGGGAAGAGCGGGATGCGGTGGCCCAGCACGTCGCTGGCGTCCCAGCCCTCGTCCAGGCCGGTGGGCGTGGAGAGGTCCCAGTTGGCCAGCCGCTCGATGGCCTCGCCCACCTCCGGGTCGGCGGCCAGCGCCGCCAGCTCGGCCGGCGCGCCGGGCTCCTCCGCCGCGTCGAAGGCGGCCAGCAGGAACGGCAGCAGCAGCTCCGCGTCGAGCTGCTGGGTGTTCGCCTGGAACTCCTTCATCTCGTCGAACGAGACGCGCCCGGCGGCGATCTCGTCCTCGATCAGCCGGGTGATGCGCCCCGCGCGCAGCCCCAGCGCGTAGCCCGGGTTCAGGTAGTAGATGGCGCCCGGGTTGCCGGTGCGCGTCTGGTTGAGCGGGTCGTTGTCCAGCGTGGTGCCGGCCGGATCGTTGTTGGCGTTCACGAAGAAGTCGTTCTCCGGGTTCACCGTGTGCGGCATCTCGTCGGCGGGAAGCACCGCGTAGGGGATGGTCTGCCCCTGGGTGCGCGCCGGATCCGCGATCCAGTTGTTGGCGCCCGACGTTCCCTCGCGCACGAAGAACGGGGGCAGGCCGGTCACGCCGCCGCCCTCCAGGTCGCTGCGCAGCGGCATCTCGGCGCTGGAGAAGTAGGCCAGGTTGCCGTCGGTGTCGGCGTAGGCCCAGTTCTGCGACCCGACGTCGAACAGCTCGAGTCCCGTCAGGAAGTCGTCCAGGTCGCGGGCGCGGTTCCAGATGGAGAAGGTCTGGAGCTCCTGGGTGGCGTGGAAGCCGGTGTACTGGAGCACCAGCGCCGTGGTGATGCCGAAGGGCGGCGCGAGCACGCTGGTGTCGGTGATGTCGATGACGGGTCCGAAGCTGCGGAACGGCACGGTGCCGATCAGCTCGGCCTCCGGCGGCAGCCCGGTCGCCTGTACCAGGTTGTCGTCGATCGAGTCGCCGATGACGTTCACGAAGTAGGTGACGCCGAGCTCGAGCTCGACCTCGTGGAACACGCCCGGCGGGCTCTCGATGCAGGCCAGCGCGCCGATCAGCAGGCACTCGGGCTGGGCCACGTAGAGCGTGTCCTCGAAGACGTCGGAGACGTCCATCGGGTTGGTGGTGGCGCCCCAGGTGACCTCCTCGGTCTGGCCGAGGATCACGCCCGGCGTGCCCGGGAAGCCCACGCCCGAGACGTTCATGTCGCCCTCGTCCGGGTCGCCGTTCACGCGCAGGTGCCACTCCCAGAACGTGGAGGGGGCGTTCAGCGAGAGGTGCGGGTCGTTGGCGATGATCGGCTTGCCGCCGACCGACGCGCTGCCGGTCACGCCCCACTCGTTGCTGCCGATGTAGCTCTCGCGCCGGTTCAGCGCGTGGGCGAAGATCGCGTGCTCCGAGAGCTTCTCGTGGGCGCGCTGCGCCGCCTTCGAGGCGCGCGCCAGGTGCGCCGCGTCGCCGGCGCTCCAGTGCACTGCGTAGGGGGTTCCGTTGGTGGCGTCGGGGACGGTCGAGGCCGGATCCATGGGCGCCGAGCGGTAGACGTCCTGCTCGAACAGGGCCTGCCCGTCGAAGCCGCCGACCAGGCCCGCGCCGATGTACTCGAACAGCGTCTGGGTGAGCCCCGTGTCGATGTCGAGGGACAGCGAGGCGGAGATCGCCTTGCCGATCTTCAGCGAGTCGACCGCCTCCCAGGGACGCACCTGGGTGAGCTCGAGCCGGCCGTAGTCGGGCGGCAGCGGCAGCGTGTCGATGCAGTGGTTCACGCCGTCGGCGTAGGACTGGAGCAGTGCCTGGAAGCGCGGGGGCGCCGCGTCGAAGGAGCGCTGCGCGGCCCGGTGCAGTCCGACGATGCGCGCCTGGATGTCGGCGGGAAGGCGTCCCGATCCCAGCAGCTCGGCCTCGGTGCCGTCGACCTGCCGCCGCGTGTCGTCCATCTGGAACAGGCGGTCGCGGCAGTGGACGTAGCCCTGGGCCAGCGCCAGGTCGAAGTCGTTCTCGGCCTCGATGTGCCATACGCCCTGGTGGTCGGTGGTGACCTTCACGGGGGCGGTCAGGCCCGGCAGCTCGATGGTGTCCTTCGGCGGGCACTTGCCGACGCCCAGCGAGAACAGGGTGACGATCGCGACGACGAGCACGTGCAGCGGCTTCCGCATGGTGGCTTCCTCCCGGGTCGTTCAGGGATGACGCGGCCCCATTCTGGACCCGCCCGGCCGCGCGCCACAAGCGGAGGCCTTCACCCGAGGGGAGGCGTCAGAGGGCGCCGAGCCGTTCGAAGGGTCCGCTCACCTCGTAGGTGAGGCCGCGGCCGTCGCTGCCGCGCTGGGAGCTGAAGTAGAGGCGCTCACCGCTCGGGTCGAAGGCGGGGCCGGCGAGCTCGGAGCCGGTCTGCCCGACGACCCGCAGCAGCGGGAGCGCGCGTCCCTCGCGCAGCATGACGATCTCCAGGTTGCCCGGGTCCTCGGCGACCAGCAGGTCGCCCGCCGGGCTGACGGTCACGTTGTCCACGCCCGACAGTACGCCGCCCAGCGGATCGGTCGCCCGGTCGTAGATCGGCTCGATGCGCTGCTCGTCGATGTCCAGGCGCCAGACCCGGTCGTCGCCCTTGGTGGTGAAGAAGACGCGGCCGCGGTCGTAGACCACGCCCTCGCCGCCGTTGAAGGCGGTGGACGCCGGCACCTGGTGACGGGTGGCGGGCACGCCGGGCGGCGGGGCGGGAAACGGCACCGGGTGCCAGCGCACGCGTCCCTCGTCGTACCGCTCCGCCACCTGGAGCACGCCCGCGTCGAGGCGTCCCCACGCGTTGGGCAGGAAGCGGTAGAAGCGCCCGTCACGGCGGTCCTCGGTGAGGTACAGGCGACCCTCCAGGTCGACGGCCACCGCCTCGTGCTGGAAGCGGCCGAGCGCCGGCCGGCGCACCGGCGGCGCGACGCCGGTGGGGTCGCACTCGAAGACCCAGCCGTTGCCGACCTCCTCGCAGGTGAGCCACGTCCCCCAGTGGGTGGCGCCGCCGGCGCAGTTGCGTCGCGTCCCCGAGCAGATCGAGTAGGCGTCCGCCAGCTCGCCCGACTCGGAGAAGCGCAGCGCGCCGACGCCGCCGCCGAACAGCAGCTCCGAGTTCGAGACGTAGATCCAGCCCCCCTCGTAGGGGAACGTCGCGCCGCCGTCGGGGGCCCCGGGCCAGACGAAGCCGGTCGCGGCCACCTCGTCTCCGCTGCGCGCCAGCAGCCGCGAGCGGAAGCCGGGCGGCAGGCGGATGCCGTTCTCGTCGGGCGGCTCCAGCGCGCCGAACCAGGTCCAGTCGCAGCCCAGCGTGAACAGGGACGACCCCACCACCGCCTGCGTCGCCAGCAGGCCGCTCCCGCGCAGGAACTCGCGACGGTTCATCGGCCCTCCCGGGACCGATCCTACCAGGTGTCGATGCAGGGCCGCTTCTTGCCGGTGCGGGGGGCGGGGGGCGGGGCGGAGGCCAGCGCGCGCAGGATCCAGGTGCGCGACTCGGCCGGGTCGATCACGTCGTCGATCTCGAAGTGGGAGGCGGTGTTCACCGCCTTGCCGTTCTGGTACATGCGCTCGACCATCTGCTCGTAGAGGGCGCGGCGCTCCTCCGGGTCGTCGACGGCGGCCAGCTCGTTGCGGAAGCCCAGCTTCACCGCGCCCTCCAGGCCCATGCCGCCGAACTCGCCGGTGGGCCAGGAGACGGTGAAGTAGCCGGCCTTGAAGCGTCCGCCGGCCATGGCCTGGGCGCCCAGGCCGTAGCCCTTGCGCAGCACGATGGTGAAGAAGGGCACGGTCAGGCTCGCCGCCGTCACGAACATGCGCGCCGCGTGCCGCACCAGGCCGGTCTTCTCGATCTCGGGCCCGACCATGATGCCCGGCGTGTCGCACAGGAACAGGATGGGCACGTCGAAGGCGTCGCACAGCTGCATGAAGCGGGCGGCCTTGTCGGCTCCGTCGCTGTCGATGGCGCCGGCCAGGTGGGTCGGGTTGTTGGCGACGATGCCCAGCGGCCGACCCTCCACGCGCGCCAGCGCCGTCACCATGCCGTGGCCGAAGCCGCGGCGCAGCTCGAGCACCGAGCCGCTGTCGGCCAGCAGGTCGATCACGCGGCGCACGTCGTAGATGCGCAGCCGGTTCTCCGGAATGGCCTGGCGCAGCAGGCGCTGGTCGGCGCAGTCGCCGTCGTCGACGCGACCCTGGAAGTAGGCCAGGTACTTCTTCGCGACCTCGACCGCCTCGGCCTCGTCCTCCACCGCCACGTCGACCACGCCGGAGGGAACCTGCACCTCCATGGGGCCCACTTCTTCCGGACGGAAGACGCCGAGCCCGCCGCCCTCGATCATGGCCGGGCCGCCCATGCCGATGTTCGAGTTGCTGGTGGCGATCACCACGTCGCAGCAGCCGAGCAGCGCCGCGTTGCCGGCGAAGCAGCGCCCCGAGTTGATGCCCACCAGCGGCACCAGGCCCGACAGCTCGCCCCAGTACTGGAAGGCGTAGCAGTCGAGGCCGCCGATGCCGATGGCGTCGGTGTCGCCGGGCCGTCCGCCGCCGCCCTCGGTGAAGAACACGACCGGCAGACGCGACGCCCTGGCCAGCTCGAACATGCGGTCCTTCTTGCGGTGGTTCTGCATGCCCTGGGTGCCGGCCAGGACCGTGTAGTCGTAGGAGAGGACCATGGCGCGGGCCCGGGCCTCGTCGAAGAGGTGGCCGTTGATGGTGCCGACGCCGGCGACCAGTCCGTCGGCCGGCGTGCGCTCGATCAGGTCCTGGAGGTCGCGGCGGCGGCGCTGGGCCGCGATCACCACCGGGCCGTACTCGACGAAGCTGCCCGGGTCGCACAGGTCCTCGACGTTCTCGCGCGCCGTGCGCTGACCGGTCTTGCGCCGGCGGGCCACCGCCTCGGGGCGCCGGGCGTCGTGGCCGTAGGCGTGGCGCTCCAGCGCCTCGGCCAGGTCGGGGCGCACGTGGTCCGGGTCGACCTCGGCCTCGCCGGAGGTCTCGCGGGCCGCGACGTCGGCCTCCTCCAGGAACACCAGCGCGTGTCCGTCGAAGACCGTGTCTCCGGGCGACACGCCCACGGCGCGCACCACGCCGCCGCGGTCGGCGGTCACCACGTGCTCCATCTTCATCGACTCGAGCACCAGCAGGGCCCGGCCCTCCCAGACCTCGTCGCCCGGTGCGACCGACACGCTCACGATCGTGCCCTGGAGCGGCGAGCGCACCGCGACCGTGCCCGGCGGCGCCTCGGGCTCGGGCGCCGCCACCGGAGCCGCTGCGGGCGCGACCGCGGGGGCCGCCGCCTCGCTCTTGCCGTGGGCGAGCACGGCCAGCGGATCGTTCGGATCGACCTTCGCGCCGGCGCCGCCCGCATTGGGCGTCGCGGCGGGGACGGGGGCGGGCGCCGAGGAGCCGGCGGCGTACAGGTGCGGGTGCTCGCCCTCCTGGCGCAGCGCCGCCGCGTTCTCCTGCACGAAGCGGGTGTGGATCGCGCCGGGCACCAGGGCCGGGTGGCACAGCAGGTTCTGGAGCACGCCCCGGTTGGTCTCGATGCCCTCGATGCGGAAGGCGCACAGCCCCCGGTAGGCGCGCCGGACCGCGTCGCCGAAGCGCGGCGACGGCGAGTGCACCACCAGCTTCGCCAGCAGCGAGTCGAAGCGGGTGCTGGTGCGGTAGCCGACGTGGGCGGCGGTGTCGGTGCGCATGCCGGCGCCGGTGGGCGGCTCGAAGGCGGTGAGCGTTCCCGACGTCGGCAGCGCCAGGCCGTCGTCGCGGAGCTTCTCGGTGTTGATGCGCAGCTGGATGGCGTGACCGCGCGGTGCCGGCACCGCGTCGCGGGCGAGGCCCAGATCGGCCAGCCGCGCCCCGCCGGCGATCTCCAGCTGCACCGCCACCAGGTCGACGCCGGTCACCGCCTCGGTGACCGTGTGCTCCACCTGGAGCCGCGCGTTGGCCTCGATGAAGGCGAAGCTGCCGTCGTCGGTGTCCGCGTCGATCAGGAACTCGACGGTGCCGATGCCGCGGTAGCGCGCTTCGCCGGCCAGCGCGAGCGCGCACTCGAAGAGCCGCTCGCGCAGGGCCGGGTCGAGCCACGGGCTGGGCGCGATCTCGACGATCTTCTGGTGCCGGCGCTGTAGGCTGCACTCGCGCTCGTGCAGGTGGACCGCGTCGCCCGAGCCGTCGCCCACGATCTGCACCTCGACGTGACGCGCGTGGGGGAGCCACTGCTCGACGTAGAGGGAGGCGTCGCCGAAGGAGGCCTGGGCCTCGCGGGCGCAGCGCTCCCAGGCAGCGGGCAGGTCGCCGGCGTCGTGCACCGGGTGGACGCCGCGTCCCCCGCCGCCGGCCAGCGCCTTCACCATCAGCGACGAGCCCTGCGGCAGGCCGGCGAGGAAGGCCTGGGCGTCGGCCAGGCTGGTGGGACCGGAGGTGCCGGGGAGCACCGGGACGCCGCAGCGGTCGGCCAGGCCGCGGGCCGCCGCCTTGTCGCCGAACAGCTCGAGGGTCTCGGGGCGCGGCCCCACGAACACCAGTCCGGCCCGCTCGCAGCGCCGCGCCAGGTCGGCGCTCTCGCTGAGGAAGCCGTAGCCCGGGTGGACCGCCTCGCAGCCCGCCTCCCGGGCGGCGGCGACGATCTGGTCCGCGTCCAGGTAGGGCTTCGCCCCTTCGCCCTGAAGCGACCGCGCCCCGTCGGCGAGCTGCACGTGGAGGGCGTGAGCCTCGTCCTCCGAGTGGACCGCGACCGTGCGCACGCCGAGCTCGGCGGCGCCGCGGATCACGCGAACGGCGATCTCGCCGCGGTTCGCGACGAGCAGGGAGGCGGGGAGCGGCATGGCGCGCAGCAGGTTACACCCTCTGTGGCCCGGGAGCCTCCTCGCCTAGACTGTCCCCTTCGCTGTACAGGAGCCCCCATGAAGGCGGTCGATCCGGCGCTGGTGACCCGCCTCGCCGGCGAGCACGGCACCCCCTACTACCTCTACGACGCGGACGTCATGCGCGAGCGCGTGGCGTCCCTGTCCGCCTTCGACGTCGTCCGCTACGCCCAGAAGGCCTGCTCGAACGTGCACGTGCTGCGCGTGCTGCGCGAGGCCGGCTGCCTGGTGGACGCGGTCTCGCTGGGCGAGATCGAGCGGGCGGTGCGCGCCGGCTACGACGGCGCCGGCGAGCCGGCCGGCCTGGTCTACACCGCCGACGTGATGGACGAGGCGACCCTCGCGCGCGTGCTCGAGCTGGACCTGCCGGTGAACGCGGGCTCGCCCCAGATGCTCGAGCAGGTGGGGCGCCGCCACGAAGGCCACCGGGTGTGGATCCGGGTGAACCCGGGCTTCGGCCACGGCCACAGCCGCAAGACCAACACCGGCGGCGAGTGGAGCAAGCACGGCATCTGGCACGCGTATCTCGACGAGGCGCTGCGCCACGTCGAGAAGTACCGCCTCGACCTGGTCGGCCTGCACATGCACATCGGCTCGGGCACCGACTTCGAGCACCTGAAGGAGGTGTGCGAGGCGATGGTCGCGCAGGTCCACGCGCTGGGCGTCGACGTGAAGGCCATCTCCGGCGGCGGCGGCCTGCCCATTCCCTACCGGGAGGACGACGCGTCGTTCGACACGCAGGCCCTGCACCGCCTGTGGGACGCGGCGCGCGGCCAGGTGGCGAAGATCGTGGGCCACCCGGTGAGCCTGGAGATCGAGCCGGGCCGCTACCTGGTGGGCGAGGCCGGCGTGCTGGTGGCGCAGGTGCGCGCCGTGAAGCGCATGGGCCCGAACCGCTTCCTGCTGGTCGACGCCGGCTTCAACGACCTGGCGCGGCCGGTCATGTACGGGAGCTTCCACGAGCTGTCGGTGGTGAAGCGCGACGGCCGCCCGGCCGGCGGCGCGCTGGAGCCCACCGTGGTGGGCGGCCCGCTCTGCGAGTCGGGGGACGTCTTCACCCAGGAAGAGGGCGGCGTCGTGGTGCCGCGCGACCTGCCCGCGGCCGAGGTCGGCGACTTCGTGGTGATCCACGACGCCGGCGCCTATGCCGCCTCGATGGCCAGCAACTACAACACGCGCACCTACGCGCCGGAGCTGCTCCGCGACGGCGGCGAGACGCGGCTCATCCGCCGGCGCCAGACCGTCGACGAGCTGCTGGCGCTGGAAGAGGTCTGACTAGGACGCGTCCTTGCGCGCCGCCCAGCGCAGGCCGCGGCGCAGCAGGTCGTGGAAGACCGGGCTCTCCCAGGCGCCGCGTTCGGTCGCCGGGTACTCGTCCATGATCGGGCGCATGTCGTACTTGCTGCGGCAGTGGCCGAGGGTCAGGTAGAGCACCTCCCCCTTGCCCACCGGGTGCAGGTACATCACCAGCCGCGGCGCGTCGTCGGGGAACTCGCCCTCGATGAAGCCCGGCGCGGTGCCGGTGAAGCGGGTCGTGAGCAGCGGCTGGAGCTCGCCGTGGTACTCGCACAGGTAGAGCTCGTCGGTGACCTCGAAGTCGTCGATGCCGGCCACCAGCGGGTGGTCCGGCGCGGCGTTGGTCACCTGGAAGGGACCGATCGGCGGGTGGGCCAGGAACTGGCTGCCCAGGGTCTGCATCAGCACGGCGTGATCGCGCGGCGCACCCACGCCTTCGGCGAGCATGTCGAGCACCGAGTTGGTGCCGTGCAGGGCGAACCAGCGGCCGCCGCCGGCCACGTACTCGGCCAGCGCCTTCTGCTGCTCCGGCGATCCGGGCACGTCGCAGGTGTAGGTGACGAGGCAGTCGGCGGCGGCGATGGCGTCGGTGTCCGCGTAGTCCTCGGCCACCCGCGTGCGGATGTCCGGATCCTCGGCCAGTAGCTTCAGGATCTCGGCCCGCGCGAAGTCGATGTCGTGGTACCGGCCCCCCGCGACCAGGTAGGCGTGGATCGGTCCGCTCATGGCTTCACCTCGAATGCGACGTGCAGCGCGTCCAGTCCGCGCAGCAGCACGCTCGGCTTGTGGCGCGGCGGCTCGTGACCGGGCGCCAGGCGCAGGCCGGAAAGCCGCTCGAGCAGCACGCGGAAGGCCACGTTCATCTCCTTGCGCGCCAGCATGGCGCCGATGCAGAAGTGGATGCCGTGGCCGAAGGCCAGATGCTCCGAGGCGTTGGCGCGCTCGACGTCGAAGCGGTCGGCGTCGGGGAAGACGCTCTCGTCCCGGTTCGCCGACGCGTAGCGCACCAGCACCATCGAGTCCTTCGGGATCGCGACGCCGGCCAGCTCGGTGTCTTCCTTCGTCTTGCGCCACATGTTGGCCGTGGGCGTGGTGAGGCGCAGCACCTCCTCCACCAGGTTCGGCACGAGCCCCGGGTCGGCCTTCACCTTCGCCAGCTGCTCCGGGTTCTCGACGAGCAGCAGCAGGCCCTCGGCGATGGAGGCGGCGGTGGTCTCGTTGCCCGCCACCAGCAGCTGCTGGAGGATCGACAGGCACTCGGCCACGTCGAGGGGGCGCTCGTCGTCCAGGCGGGCGCGTACCAGGTCGGAGATGATGTCGTCGCGCGGCGCCTCGCGGACCTCCTCGAGGCGCGCGGCGAAGTACTGCTGGAACTCGAGGATGCGCTTGATCGCCTCGACGTGGCCCTCGGCGTCGGCCATGCCCGAGAGCTGCGCCGTGAAGCCGTCGGTCCAGCGCTTGAACTGGGCCAGGTCGGTGCGCGGCACGCCCAGCTGGTCGGCGATGACGGTGAGCGGCAGCAGCACGGCGAACTCGGAGAGGATCTCGCACTCGCCCTTCGGCGCGAAGGCGTCCACCAGCTCGTGGGCCAGCTTCTCGATGCCCGGCTCGAGCGCGTTCACGCGCCGCGGCGTGAACGCCTTGTTCACCAGGCCGCGGAAGCGCTTGTGCTCCGGCGGGTCGGCGGTGAGCATGGTGTCGACGCCCGGATAGGCGCGCTCCGCCAGGCTCGCCAGCTCCTCGTCGCCCAGGCTGTTCGCCGCGTCGGACAGCGCCTGGCCGCCCATGGCCGGCGCGAAGCGGTTGCTGAAGACCGCGTGGTTCTTCACCACCTCGAGCACGAGGTCGTAGCTGGCGACGTGGAAGATGCCGGTGTGCGGGTCGCGGAAGACCGGCGCCTCGGCGCGCAGCTGCCGGTAGTAGTCCCAGGGGCTCTCGAGGACGGCCGGGTCGAAGGGGTGGGTCTCTGCCAGGGTGGGGGGCATGGCCGCAGTATAACGCGTTAAAGTGCCGGCGTGGGTCGCGGTCCGCGCCCGTGTCAGCCAGCCGGAATGCCCGCGTGGCGCAGCGCCGCCATCGGACCGGCCGCGCGCAGCCGCTCGAAGGCCGCGTCGCTGCGCACCAGCACCGCCCCGGCGAAGGCCAGCGCGTTCAGCGAGATGCCCTCCCACGACTCGTGGCGGCGCGGCACGAGCAGCAGCCAGTCGCGGGTGAGCAGCAGGTTGTAGGGACGGCCGGGGCGGTCGCAGCCGAAGGCGCGGCACATCTCGCGCAGCATGCCTTGCAGGGCGTCGGCCGCCTCGGCGGTGGACGCGAGCTGCAGGCTGCGCAGGCGGGCCACCGCGTGCAGGAAGGGCAGGCCGGGGGCCCGGCCGAGCGCGTCGTCGAAGCGCGCCTCGTCGAGCAGCGCATCCACCGGCGTGGGCCGGCGCAGCGGCACCAGCGGTGTCGGCACGACCTGGAAGTGGCGGTGGCGCTGGCTCGCGCCGGCGATCTTCCCGGCATTGTAGAAGGCGAGGCCGCCGGTCTCCGCCAGCACCGACCACGCCGCCGCCAGGTCGCCCGCGTCGAGCGGCGCCTCCTGGTCCACGAAGGTGCGCGTCACCAGAAGGCCGTGGTCCTGGAGCACCGGGTACTTGTTCAGCAGGCAGACGTGGTCGCCGCCGACGTCGGCCACGTAGAGGTGCTCGTCCCAGGGCAGGAAGGGGTTCGCCGGACGCGGCCCGGCGCCCTTCCCGCGCTTGCGGTCCGCACCGGTCACCCGGCGCACCGCGAAGCGCACGCCCGCGTCCTCGATCTCGACCAGCTCCGTCTCGATCGGCGCCAGGTGGCCCGCGGCCAGCGCCTCGGCGAAGCGCGCGTGCAGCGTGGCCGCCAGACCGCTCAGGAAGAGCTCCCCTCGGCGGCGCCCTTCGCGGCCAGCGCCGCGCTGATCTCGGCGTGGCGCTCGCGGTCCAGGTCGTAGCGGGAGAAGAAGAACAGCGAGCCGCCGCACAGCAGCACGATGGAGAGCACGAAGGTGGTGCCCAGCCCGTTCACGATCGTGGGCCCGGCCGTCGCCGGGTCCTGGCCGACGGTGAGCCCCACGAACGCCACCACGTAGCCGGCGATGGCGCTGCCCACGCCGAAGGCGGCCTTGGCCGAGAACGAGATGGCGCCGAAGAAGATGCCCTCGCGCCGCCGCCCGTGGTTCAGCATGTCCTCGTCGGTGACGTCCGCCATCATCGAGCGCCCGGTGACCATCGTCGCGGCGATGCCGAAGTGGGCGACGAGTCCCGTCGAGAAGCACCACAGGCCGATGTAGAGCGCCGAGCCCTGGGCCGGCCAGAAGCCCAGCATCTTCAGGATGGGCGGAACGGCGGTGGCGACGGTGAAGAGCGCCAGCCCGGACATGAAGGCCGGCTTCTTGTCCATGCGCGCGGCCGCCTTCTCCCACCAGGGAAGCCCGGCGAAGATGCCGACGCCGGTGAAGATGCCCCAGATCACCAGGTGCTCGTTGCTGACGAACCAGAAGTAGGTGGCGTTGTGCAGCCCGAGCGCCACCACGACCCCCCAGCAGATGAAGTTCAGCATCAGCCCGAAGAACAGGGCGCGGAACGACGGGTTGCGCAGCGACTCGACCATGTCGCCCACCAGCGCGCCGAGCAGGCTGCGGCTGCGGCCGACGTCGTCGGGCGGGTGCAGGTAGGGAATGCGGTGGCGCGTCTTCCACACCGACGCCAGCACCGCCACGAGCATCAGCACGCACAGGGTCAGCGCCAGCGCCGGGTAGGCGTCCGGGTTGAAGCGGCCCTCTTCGAAGGCGGCGGTGGGCCGGAAGAACCAGAGGAAGGCCAGGCCGCCCGCCAGCGCGTGTCCGATGCGCGTGTACAGGTAGGCCAGGGTGACGATCGAGGTGCGCTCGACGTAGTCGCCCGAGAGCTCGGCGCCCAGCGAGAGGTGCGGCACGTGGAAGAGCGTCATCGAGGCGCGCGTGGCGACCGCCGTGCAGGCCAGCCAGGCGAAGAGCCGGGTCTGGGAGAGGTCCGGCGGCGGGGCGAAGGAGAGGTAGAAGAACACGACCAGCGGCAGCACCGACGCCAGCATGAAGGGGTGGCGGCGTCCGAACCGCGACTGGAAGCGGTCCGACACGACCCCCGCCAGCGGGTCGGTGATGCCGTCGAAGAGCAGCGCGATCAGGATCGCCGCGCCGGCCAGTCCGCCCTCGAGGCCCAGCACCGCGGTGTAGTAGAAGAGCAGGAAGACCGAGTACGACTCGTTCTTCAGACCCTCGGCGAACTGCCCGACCGCGTACCAGTGCTTGGTGGCGGTGGTGAGCGGCGGCGTCGAGGGAGGGGCGCTGGACACCGGGGCTTTGTACCACGCTCAGACGTCGAGCAGGTAGCTCCGCGCCAGCGCCTCGTAGCGCCGGACCTCGGCATCGGCCCAGTCGGCGTCGCGACCCAGCTCCGCCGCCATCAGCTCGGCCACCCGCGGCGCCGCTTCGATCGACGCGCGCGCGTTCAGCAGCAGCGCCCGCGTGCGCCGCGACAGCACGTCCTCCACGCCGCGCGCCATCTCGTGCCGCGCCGCGTGCACGACGTGGATGCCCTGGTACGGAAGATCCGGGTGCAGCGGCTCGCTCCACGACGGGTCCTCCTCCGCCAGCGCAGCGACCGCCTGCGCGTCGGATCCGTAGGCGCGCATGGTGTCGTCGGCGGGCATGTCCGGGTCGTCGCGGGCGAGCCAGCCGTGCAGGTGCAGGTTTTCGGTGGCGCAGGGGCGGGCGCGCAGGCCGCCCACGAGGATGGCGTCCTGCATGGTGTCGTCGGCCATCTTGCGGTAGGTGGTCCACTTGCCGCCCAGGATCGTCACCAGCCCGCTGTTGCTCACGAACACGCCGTGCTCCCGCGAGACCTTCTTGGTGTCCTCGCCGGCCTCGCGGATCAGCGGACGCTGGCCCGCGAACACCGACAGCACGTCGGCGCGGGTGGGATCCTTCGCCATGTAGCGTCCGGCGTTGCGCAGGATGAACTCGACCTCCTCGGGCAGGGCGTGGGGCTCGATCTCGGCCTCGGGCATGGGCGTGTCGGTCGTGCCCACCAGCACCCGGTCGTGCCAGGGGATCACGAAGAGCACCCGACCGTCGTCGGTCTGCGGGACCATGATGGCGTTGGGTCCCGGCTGGAAGCTGCTGTCGAGGACGATGTGCACGCCCTGGCTGGGCGAGGTCATGGGCGGCGCCTCGGGGTCGTCGAGCTGGCGCACCCGGTCGGCGAAGATGCCGGTGGCGTTGATCACCACCTTCGCCAGCACGCGGTGGGTCTCGCCGGTCCCGGTGTCGCGGGCCACGACGCCGCAGGTCTGGCTGCTGCTCTTGATGAGCTCTACCACCTGCATGCCGTTCAGCAGCACCGCGCCGCGATCGGCCGCGGTGAGCGCCAGGCTGACGGCCATGCGCGCGTCGTCGAACTGGGCGTCGTGGTACATGATGCCGCCCAGCAGGTCCTCCTGCTCGACGTTGGGAATGGCGGCGACGGTCTGCTCGAAGTCGAGCCCGCGGCTGGGCGCCAGGTTCTGGCTGCCGGCCAGCGCGTCGTAGAGCTTGAGGCCGACGCCGTAGAAGGGTCCCTCCCACCACTTGTAGCGGGGCACGACGAAGCCCAGGTTGTGCACCAGGTGGGGCGCGTTCTCGTAGAGCAGGCCCCGCTCGCGCAGCGCCTCCATCACCAGCGAGAAGTTCAGCTGCTCGAGGTAGCGCACGCCGCCGTGCACCAGCTTGGTGCTGCGGGAGGACGTTCCCTGGGCGAAGTCGTGGGCCTCGAGCAGCAGCGTGCGGTAGCCGCGGCTGCTGGCGTCGACGGCGATGCCCAGCCCGCTGGCGCCGCCGCCGATGACCACCACCTCGAAGTTCTCGCCCACGAGGCGGCTGCGCATCTCCTGGCGTTTCACGCGGCCACCCTACTTCAGGGCCGGTTCCGACGCATTCCCGCGTCCCGCGACGCCGCCGGGCGAACACGGTTTGCCGGGATCCCGCGGCGAGCGTGTAGCATTCCCCCGTGTCCTCCCGACTCCTCGCGGCGCCGTCGGCCGAGCCCAGGCTCGCCCGGGCGCGCGCCTGGCTGCGGGAGCGCGAGCCGGCCGAGGAGGTGCTGGTCGTCGCCCACACGCTGGACGCGGCGAACGAGCTGCTGCGGCAGGTGGCGCTGGAGAAGGGCGCCGCCTTCGGCTGGCACCGCGCTCCGTTCGCGCGGCTGGCGGCGACGCTGGCCGCCGACGGTCTGGCCCGCGACGACGCGGTGCCGGTGGGCGCCCTGGTCGTGCAGGCGGTGATGGCGCGCGTCGTGCACGACGCCCGCGAGGCGGGATCGCTGGGCCGGCTGGCCCAGGCCGGGGGCGGTCCGGGGCTGGTGCGCGCGCGGGCCGACGCGGTGACCGAGCTGCGCCTGGCCGGAATCGACGCGGCGGCGGTGGCGAAGGAGAGCCCCGAGCTGGCCCGGGTGCAGACGGCCTACGACGCGGCGCTGCGCGAGGCGGGCCTGGCCGACCGGGCGCGGGTCTTCGCCCTGGCCGTCGAACGCGCCCGCGACCCGGCGCCCCACGCCTGGCTCGATCGCCCGACCCTGTGGCTCGACGTGCCGCTCTTCTGGCGCTGCGAGCAGGAGCTGGTGCGCGCCGTGTGCGAGCGCGCGCCCGACGTGCTGGCGGTGGTCCCGGGCGGCGACGAGTCCGGCGAGGCCGCCTTCCGCGCGGCGCTGTCTGCCGAGGCGGCGGAAGACGCGGGCGAGGACGCCGCCACCGAGCTGGCCCAGCTCCAGCGCCACCTCTTCGAGGAGTCGGCTCCGAGCGGCGAGTGCGCGTCCGGACCGGTGACGATCGTGTCGGCGCCCGGCGAGAGCCGCGAGTGCGTGGAGATCGCGCGCCGCATCCACCGCCTGGCCGAGGAGGGCACGCCCTTCGACCGCATCGCCGTGCTCCTGCGATCCGCCGAGGCCTACCGTCCCCACCTGGTGGAGGCGCTGCGCCGCGCCGGCGTTCCGGCCCACTTCGCGCGCGGCGCCGTCGCCCCCGATCCGGCCGGGCGCGCCTTCGTGGCGCTGCTCGGCTGCGCGGCCGAAGACCTGTCGGCGCGCGGCTTCGCCGAGTACCTGTCGCTCGGCGAGGTGCCCGCCGCCCTTCCCGAGGGCGCACCGCCGCCGGCGGCGCCGCCGGGCGAGCGCTGGGTGGCGCCCGACGGCGAGCTGGTCTCGGCGGCCGTGGCCGAGGCGCTGGGCACCGGGGAGGAGGAGGCGGAGGAGGACGCGGACGCGTCCGGCGCCGTGCGGGTGCCGCGCCGCTGGGAGGAGCTGCTGGTCGACGCGGCGGTGATCGGCGGCCGCGATCGCTGGGAGCGTCGTCTCGACGGTCTCGCCCACGAGCGCCGGCTCGACCTCGAGGCCCTCGAGGATCCGGACGATCCGCGCGTCGGTCGCATCGAGAAGGAGCTGGCCGACCTGGCGCAGCTGCGCGCCTTCGCGCTGCCGCTGCTCGACGAGCTGGCGGCGCTGCCCGCGTCGGCCGCCTGGGGCGAGTGGCTAGACCGCCTCTCCGGCCTGGCGACCCGGGCGCTGCGCCGGCCCGATCGGGTGCTGGCGGTGCTGGCCGAGCTGTCGCCCATGGCGTCGGTGGGTCCGGTGGGCATCGCCGAGGTGCAGGGCGTGCTGTCGCGCCGTCTGCTCGAGCTGGCGTCGCCGCCGCCGGCCGCCCGCTACGGACGCGTCTTCGTGGCCCCCGTGGAGGCCGCGCGCGGTCTGGCCTTCGACGCGGTGTTCGTGCCCGGCCTGGCGGAGAAGCTCTTCCCGAAGAAGCTCGACGAGGAGCCCATCCTGCTCGACGCGCCGCGGGGACGCCTGGGCGGTCTTCCCACCAGCCAGGACCGGGTCGCCAGCGAGCGCCTGCTGCTGCGCGTGGCGGCGGGCGCGGCTCGGCAGGCGCTGGTGCTCTCCTACCCGCGTCTCGACCTCGACCAGGGCCGTCCCCGGGTGCCCTCCTTCTATGCGCTCGAGGCGCGGCGCGCCGCCAGCGGACGCCTGCCCGGCTTCGACGAGCTGGCCCGCGGCGCCGAGGCGGTGTCGGCGGCGCGCGTCGGCTGGCCCGCGCCGGCGCGTCCCGACGACGCCATCGACGAGGCCGAGTACGACCTGGCCCTGCTCGAGGCCCTCCAGGCCGCGGACCCGGAGAAGAGCCAGGGCGCGGCGCGCTTCCTGCTCACCGCCAACGAGCACCTGGGCCGGGCGCTGCGCTTCCGCGCGCGCCGCTGGCTGAACACCTGGCAGAAGGCCGACGGCTTCTACAAGGCGTCCGAGGAGGGGCGGGCGGCGCTGGCCCGCCACCAGCTCGGCGCGCGCAGCTTCTCGCCCACGGCGCTCCAGAACTTCGCGTCCTGTCCCTACCGGTTCTTCCTCTACGCGGTGCACCGGCTGTCGCCCCGCGAGGTGCCCGAGCCCATCGAGGAGATGCCGCCGCTCCAGCGCGGCTCCATGGTCCACGAGGTGCAGTTCGCCCTGTTCGGCGCGCTGCGCGAGGCGGGCCTGCTGCCGGTCACGCAGGAGAACGTGGGCGTCGTGCGCGAGCACCTGGACCGGGTGCTCGACGACGTCGCGGACCGCTACCGCGACGAGCTGGCGCCGGCCATCGATCGGGTGTGGGAGGACGGCGTCGAGTCGGTGCGCGCCGACCTGCGCGAGTGGCTGCGCCGCGCCACCGAGGACCGCTCCGGCTTCGTGCCCTGGCGCTTCGAGCTGTCCTTCGGGCTGCCGGGCGATCGCGACCGCGACCCGCATTCCACCGACGAGCCGGTGCGGCTCGACTCGGGCCTGCGGCTGCGCGGCTCCATCGACCTGGTGGAGAAGGCCGCCGACGGGCGCATCCGCGTCACCGACCACAAGACCGGCAAGGTGCGGGTCGGCCAGGGCGACGTGGTGGCCGGCGGCGAGGCGCTCCAGCCGGTGCTCTACGCGCTGGCGGTGGAGAAGCTCTTCCCCGAGGCGCAGGTGGAGTCGGGCCGGCTCTACTACTGCACCGCGGCCGGCGGCTTCGCCGAGCGCACGGTGCCGCTCGACGCCCAGGCCCGCGAGAGCGCGGCGAAGGTGGCGGGGACGATCGGACAGGCGCTGGCCGAGGGCTTCCTGGTCGCGGCCCCCGACGAGGGGGCCTGCCGCTGGTGCGACTACCAGACGGTGTGCGGTCCCTACGAGGAGCTGCGCACCGGTCGCAAGCCGCGCGCCGAGATCGAGCCGCTGCTCGAGCTGAGGAAGCTGCGGTGACGGCCGAGCTGCGCACCCCGGACGCCGACGCCCGCGAGGTCATCCGCCACGCCCTCGACGAGACGGTCTTCGTGGAGGCCGCCGCCGGTACCGGCAAGACGACGGCGCTGGTCGGGCGCATCGTCTCGCTGCTGGCCAGCGGCAAGGGCAGCCTCGACCGGGTGGTGGCCGTCACCTTCACCGAGAAGGCCGCCGGCGAGATGAAGCTGCGCCTGCGCGCCGAGATCGAGACGGCGCTGGCCGGCGCGGACGACGGCAGCGAGGCCCGCGCCAACCTGACGAAGGCGCTCGAGCTGCTGGAGCTGGCGCGCATCGGCACGATCCACGGCTTCTGCTCCGACCTGCTGCACGAGCGTCCGGTCGAGGCGGGCGTCGACCCGATGTTCGCCATCGCCGACGAGGAGGTGTCGGACGCGCTGCTCGACCGCGCCTTCGACGACTGGTTCCAGCGCGTGCTCGACGATCCGCCCGAGGGCGTGCGGCGCATGCTGCGTCGCCGCGCCCCCGGACCCAACGCGCGCGGACCGCGCGAAGCGCTGCGCGGCGCCGTGCAGGCGCTGAAGGAGCACCGCGACTTCGACGCGCCCTGGCGCCGCGAGCCCTTCGATCGCGACGCGGCCATCGACGGCGTGATGAGCCTGCTCGAGACGTTCACGTCGCTCCACGGCAGCGCGGTCGATCCGGAGGACTGGCTCGCCCAGAACGTGGCGCGGGTGGCGAACTGGTTCGAGGAGAACGCGCTGCGCGAGGGCGTGCGCGATCGCGACCACGACGCGCTCGAGGCCGAGCTGCGCGACCTGGCCGGGCGCCGCTACGGCTGGCACTACAAGGGGCGCCCGCGGAAGATGTTCTCCGAGGACGTCACCCGCGACGAGGTGATCGAGCGCCGCGAGGCGGTGGTGGCGGCGCTCCAGGACCTGGTCGCCCGCTGCGACGCCGACCTGGCGGCGCTGCTGAAGGACGACCTGCGCCCGGTGCTCGACGCCTACGAGGAGCAGAAGCGCGCCGCCGGCGTGCTCGACTTCGTCGACCTGCTGATCCGCGCGCGCGACCTGCTGGTGGGCGACGCCGCGGCGCGGCGCGAGCTCCAGGGCCGCTTCAGCCACTACGTCGTCGACGAGTTCCAGGACACGGACCCGCTCCAGGCCGAGATCCTGCTGCTGCTGGCTGCGGACGATCCGGCGGAGACCGACTGGCGGCGGGCGCGTCCGCTGCCGGGCAGGCTCTTCCTGGTCGGCGACCCGAAGCAGTCGATCTACCGCTTCCGCCGCGCCGACGTGGCCATCTACGAGTCGATCAAGAAGCGGCTGGCCGAGGCCGGCGCGCGGCTGGTGTTCCTGTCCACCAGCTTCCGGGCTCCGCCGTCGCTCCAGGGGCTGGTGAACGCGGCCTTCGAGCCGCTCATGCAGGGCGCCGACGACGGCAGCCAGGCCCGCTACGTGGCGCTCGAGGGCGCGCGCGAGGAGGTGCACGATCGCCCCACCGTGGTGGCGCTGCCGGCGCCCCGGCCCTACGGCGACTACGGCACGGTGGTGAACTGGAAGGTCGACGAGTCGCTGCCGCCGGCGGTCGGCGCCTTCGTGCACTGGCTGGTACGCGAGAGCGGCTGGACCGTGAAGGGCCGCGCGCCGGACGGCAGTGAGACCGAGGAGCCCATCCAGGCGCGCCACGTCTGCCTGCTCTTCCGCCGCTTCAAGAACTTCGGCGACGACGTGACGCGCCCCTACGTGCGCGCGCTCGAGGCGCGCGGCGTCCCCCACGTGCTGGTGGGGGGCAAGTCGTTCCACGAGCGGGAGGAGGTGCTGGCGATCCGCAACGCGCTGGCCGCGGTCGAGTGGCCCGACGACGAGCTGCGCGTCTTCGCCACCCTGCGCGGACCGCTCTTCGCGCTGGGCGACGACGCGCTGCTGGCCTTCAAGCACGGTCGGCGTACGCTGCACCCGCTCCAGCCGCTGCCCGACGTCGATTCGCTCGAGGGCGACGAGCGCGCGGGGGCCGAGAGCCTGGCGATCCTGCGCGACCTGCACTACCGGCGCAACCGCCGGCCGATCGCCGACACGGTCTCGCGCCTGCTCGAGAGCGTGCGCGCCCACGCCGGCATCGCCATCTGGCCCACCGGCGAGCAGGCGCTGGCGAACTGCCTGCGCGTGGTCGACCTGGCGCGCCGCTTCGAGCGGCGCGGTGCCCAGAGCTTCCGCGCCTTCGTCGAGCGGCTGGAGGCCGACGCCCTTCGCGGCGAGGCCCAGGACGCGCCGGTGGTGGAGGAGGGCACCGAGGGCGTGCGCATCATGACGGCTCACCGGGCCAAGGGCCTGGAGTTCCCGGTGGTGGTGCTGTGCGATCCGACCTGCCGCGCCACCCGCGACCAGCCGTCGCGCCACGTGGATCCGGAGCGGCGGCTGTGGGCCGAGCCGCTGGCCGGCTGCACGCCCCAGGACCTGCTCGACCACGGCGACGTGGAGCTGGCGCGCGACGCCCACGAGGCGGTGCGCCTCGTCTACGTGGCGGCCACCCGCGCGCGCGACCTGCTGGTGGTGCCGGTGGTCGGGGACCACGAGATCGAGGCGGGCTGGCTCGCGGCGCTGAACCCGGTGGTGTACCCGGAGACCTCGTCGGCCGGCGAGGGCGAGCCGTCGGCCGGGTGTCCGTCGTTCGGCAACTTCGCGCGCGACCGGAAGATCGCCGGCGCTCGCCGGCCCCAGCGCACACCGGTCCGGCCGGGCCGCCTGCTGCCGCGGGCCGGGCTGCACTCGGTGGTCTGGTGGGACCCGAACGTGCTCGCGCTCGACGTCCAGGGCGACGTGGGCCTGCGCCAGACGCGCATCCTCGAGACCGACGAGTCGGGCGTGGTGGTCGAGAAGGGGACGCGCGATCACGAGCGCTGGCGCGACGCCCGCGCGGCGCGCCTCGAACGCGGCGCCCAGCCGTCGCTGCGCACTGCGTCGGTGACCGAGCTGGCCGAGCAGGCGCCGGCGCTCGGTGCGTCGATCCCGGTGGAGCAGGTGGAGCGCGGCGCCGCCGGACGTCCCCACGGCAAGCGCTTCGGCACCCTGGTTCACGCGGTGCTGGCCGTGGTCGACCTGGACGCCGGGCCCGCCGAGGTGGAGGCGGCGGCCCACCTGCAGGGCCGGCTGGTGGGTGCCGGCCCGGAGGAGGTGGCGGCGGCGGTGGAGGCCACGCGCGCCGCGCTGGCCCACCCGCTGCTGCGCCGCGCCGCCACCAGCGACGCCCTGCGCCGCGAGACGCCGGTGCTCCTGGCCGGCGACGACGGCGGCCTGGCCGAGGGGGTGGTCGACCTGGCCTTTCGCGAGGCCGGCCGCTGGACGGTGGTCGACTTCAAGACGGACGTGGAGCTCGGCACGCGCCGCGACGTCTACGCCGCCCAGGTGCAGCGCTACGTCGACGCGGTGGCGAAGGCCACCGGCGAGCCGGCCGAGGGATTGCTCCTGGTGGTGTAGGCCTCTTCTCTGCAAGCGCATTCGCTCGGGTCATCCGAAGGATGGCCCGAGCTTCGCGCTTCCGCGAGAAGAGGCCTAGCCTCGGCGTCCATGAGCGACGTGAAGCGACTCCTCGACATCATGGCGAACCTGCGCGACCCGCAGGACGGCTGCCCCTGGGACGTGGAGCAGAGCTTCGAGACGATCGCGCCCTACACCATCGAAGAGGCCTACGAGGTCGACGACGCCATCCGCCGCCGCGACTTCGACGGCCTGCGCGACGAGCTGGGCGACCTGCTGCTCCAGGTGGTGTTCCACGCGCGCATGGCCGAGGAGGAGGGGCGTTTCGACTTCGGCGACGTGGTCGAGGCGGTGTGCGACAAGCTGGTGCGCCGCCACCCCCACGTGTTCGGCGACGCCGACATCGCGACGGCCGAGGCCCAGACCGACGCCTGGGAGCAGCAGAAGGCGCAGGAGCGCGCGCGGCGCGGCGAGACCGGCGTGGCCGACGGCGTGCCGCTGGGCCTGCCGGCGCTGCTGCGCGCCGGCAAGCTGCTGCGCCGCGCGGGACGCGCCGGCATCGACGTGCAGAGCGCCGAGCAGTCGTCGCGCCACGCAGCGGCGGCGCTGGCGGTCGTGTCGGGCGGCGACGCCGCGCCGCTGGGTCCGCTGCTGCTGGCGGTGGCGCGACTGGCCCACGGGCTCGGCGCCGACGCGGAGGAGGCGCTGCGCGGCTCGGTCGCCGAGCTCGAGCGGGCGCTGCGTTCGCGGGAAACGGAGAGCGCGTAGTTCGCACCGGCGTCCGACACCCTCCGGTGTGGCAACGCCTTGCGCGCCGGGTTGCACACCGCTTGCCGGCCCGCTGCGCCGGCCCCGCCTCAAGGGTCCCTCGCGGCCGGTCGATTTCGTGACCACGGCTCCACCCCCAATTGAAACGGAGCCGATGGGAGGCAACCAATGCCGATGAAGTCCTACGTGGTCCGCAGCTCGGCGGACGGATGGATGGTGCAGCGCGAAGGCAAGAAGTCGCCGGAGAGCATGCACAAGAAGAAGGACGTGGCCGTGCGCAAGGGCCGCTCGCTGGCCAAGCGCGCCCGCGGCGTGCTCAAGATCAAGGGCCGCAACGGCAAGATCCAGGCGAAGCGGAGCTACGCGGCCTAGCGGCGACGCTCCCAAAGCCGTATCGACGAGGCCGGGGGTCCGCTTGCGGGTCCCCGGCCTTCGTGTTCCCGCTCTCGTGTTCCTAGCGGTTCACGATCAGGTCGCAGGCCTCCAGCGCCACCTGGGCGGATCCGTAGACGCCCATCACCTTGGCGGCGCTGGTGCGCTCGCCCACCAGGTAGAGGCCTTCTACGCCCTCGGCGCGGATGTCCACCAGGCTGCGGCCCACGAAGCCGGGCGTCTCGGCGATGGTGGCCGGGCCGAAGGAGCGGTGGCGCCAGTGGGCCTTCTCGACCACGCCGGGGAAGAGCTGCTGGATGTCCTTCTCCCAGTCGTCGAACAGGCGCAGCAGCGCCTGCTTGTGGCTCGCCTCCTTCATGCGGAAGATGTCGGGCTTCTCCCACCAGCCGAGCTGGATCCAGAAGGTCGTCTCGTAGTGGCCGGGCTGGTCGGAGAACTCGAGCGAGGCGGCGCACCAGGGGCGGCCGGTCACCGGACCCTCCTGCACCCAGCGAGGCCCGCTGTGGTCCCACAGGTCCGGGTCGTCGTGGCCGTAGGTGAGCGTCGCGTCGTTGAGCGTCTTGCGGTGCAGGTGGCGCAGGCGATCGGCGTACCAGGGCGAGAGGTCTTCCTCGTTCAGGATGTTGAAGATGTCCCAGATCGCGACGGCGCTGACCACCACCGGTGCCTCGATCATGCGCGTGTCGAACAGCTCGGTGGGCACGCGCCGCTGCCCCTCCTCGATCTCCACGCCGCGCACCCGGCCGTTCTCGATCACGATGTGGGACACCGCCGTGTTCGTGCGGATCTCGCCGCCGCGCTCCTCGATGGCCTCGACCAGCGGCCCGGCGATGGCACCGCTGCCGCCCTTCACCCAGTAGGACTGGGAGGGGAAGTGGCCCAGGTTCTCGATCTGCGCCTTCACGCTGTAGAAGAGCATGCCCGCCGAGTAGTCGTGGGGGACCGGCAGCGTGCCGCCGAACAGCCAGCCCAGGTAGCGGAAGAAGTCGATCACGCCCGGGTCGTCGGTGTTCTCGCGCACGAACTGCTCGACGGACACGTCGTCGAGCCGCTCGATCTCCTCGTAGCTCCACTCCTTCGCGGTGTTCACGTAGACCTTGAAGAACTCGGCCAGCGAGCCCTTGATCATGTCGTCGAGCCTTCGCCACTGACCGCCCATGTGGACCTGTCCCGAGTTGGTCCAGCGGCAGACGTTCTCGGGCATGGTCTTGCCGATGCGGCGGTAGATCTCGTCCTGGCTGCCAGTGAGGATCAGGCCCTTGATGCCGTTGTCGATGGCGGCGTCGCCGATGCGTCCGCTGGCGGCGCGTCCGCCCAGGCCCTCGGGCCCCGACTTCTCCAGAACCAGGACGCGCTTGCCCTCGTTCGTGAGCAGGGCGGCCAGGTTCAGGCCGCCCATTCCGCCGCCCACGATGATGACGTCGAAGGACTCGTTGGCCATGGAGGGATCAGTCCTCCGGGTTCAGCCGCTCGAGGCGCTCGGTGGCGTCCAGGTACTCGGAGACCAGGTTGTAGATCATGTCGCGGGCCGAGACCTTCTCGTTCATCGAGCCCACGATCTGCCCGACCGGGTTGAAGGCCACCTTCTGGGCCGCCTTCGGGTAGCGGTGGACGCGGCTCATGGCGTCGGAGACGACCATGCCCTGGAGCGGCATGCCCAACGGGTCGGGCGTGTTTTCGTCGCCCCAGGCCTCCGTCCAGTCGTTCTTCAACATGCGGCAGGGCTTGCCGGTCCAGCTGCGCGAGCGCACCGTGTCGCGGCTGGTGGCGCTGAAGTAGCTCTCCATCTGCTCCGGCGACGCCTCGGCCTCCTCGACCGTCAGCCAGATCGAACCGGTCCAGACGCCCTGGGCGCCCATGGCCAGCGCCGCGGCGACCTGGCGGCCGCGACCCACGCCGCCGGCGGCGAGCACCGGCGTCGGCGCCACCGCGTCGATCACCTCGGGCCAGAGCACGACGCTGCCGACGTCGCCGGTGTGGCCGCCGCCTTCGCCGCCCTGAGCGATGATGATGTCGATGCCGGCCTGCTTGTGCTTCAGCGCCTGGCGCGCGCTGCCGCACAGCGCGGCGACCAGCCTTCCCGAGTCGTGCACGTGGTCGATCACGTCCTTGGGCGGCGTCCCCAGCGCGTTGGCGATGAGCTTCACCTTCTCGTGCTGGAGGGCGACCTCCACCTGCGGGGTGGCGGTGGCCTCGGTCCAGCCCAGCAGCTCCTGGCGCCGCGGCTCGTCGGACGGCAGCTCCGGCACGCCGTGGTCCGCCAGCACCTTGGCGGCGAACTCGCGGTGCTGGGGCGGGATCATGTCCTTCAGCTTCTGCTCGAGCTTGGCCGGATCCAGCTCGTCCATGCCCTCGTACTTGCCGGGGATGACGATGTCGACGCCGTAGGGCTTGTCGCCGACGTGCTCGTCGATCCACTTGCACTCGACCTCGAGCTGCTCGGCCGAGAAGCCCACGGCCCCCAGCACGCCGAAGCCGCCGGCCTGGCTGACCGCCGCCACCACGTCGCGGCAGTGGGTGAAGGCGAAGATGGGGAACTCGATGCCCAGGGTTTCGCAGAGCTCGGTACGCATGGAGGGGTCCTCTCGGGTTCGTTCAGTGGAGGGTAACGGAAGGATCCGGGCGGCCGGCTATCCTTCGGGGCGCAGGAAAGGAGGGGTCATGAGCTGGCTCACCAGGAAGTCCCAGATGCCCAGTCCCGATCGCGCGCTGCCGGGCCGCGACGTCGCCATGCCGGTGGCCGCGCGCCACTTCGTGCTGGACGCGCCGCTGGCCCCGCCCTTTCCCGACGGGATGGAGCTGGCCTGCTTCGGCATGGGCTGCTTCTGGGGCGCCGAGCGCAAGTTCTGGCAGACGCCGGGCGTGTTCAGCACGTCGGTCGGCTACGCCGCCGGCTACACGCCGAACCCCAGCTACGAAGAGGTCTGCAGCGGCGGCACCGGCCACAACGAGGTGGTGCGCGTCGTCTTCGACCCGTCCGGCGTCTCCTACGACGCCCTGCTGCGCGTCTTCTGGGAGAACCACGATCCCACCCAGGGCATGCGCCAGGGCAACGACGTCGGCACCCAGTACCGCTCGGGCGTCTACGTCACCACCCTGGAGCAGCGCAAGGCGGCGGAGGCGTCGCGCGACGTCTACCAAGCCAGGCTCTCGGAGAAGGGGTACGGGGCGATCACGACGGAGATCCTCGAGGCGCCGGAGTTCTACTACGCCGAGGACTACCACCAGCAGTACCTCGCCAAGAACCCGGCCGGCTATTGCGGAATGGGGGGCACCGGCGTGGCGTGCCCCGTCGGGGTGGACGTCTAGAGCGGCGCGCCCGGCTCGAACCGGACCTGCATCTCCTTCACGCCGTTGATGAAGTTCGAGCGCAGCCGGCGGGGCTTCGCCGTGCGCTCCATGCCATCGATGCGCGACAGGATCTCGCGGAAGATCTCCTGGAGCTCCATGCGGGCCAGGTTCGCGCCCAGGCAGTAGTGCTCGCCGTAGCCGAAGGCCACGTGCTCGTTGGGCGACCGCCGGATGTCGAACTCCTGCGGGCGCTCGAACACGTCCTCGTCCCGGTTCGCCGACGGGTACCAGAGGATCACCTTCTGGTCGGCGCCGATCTTCTGCCCGCGCAGCTCCACGTCGGTCGTGGTCTGGCGGCGGAACGAGTGCACGGCCGGGCTGAAGCGCAGGATCTCCTCGATGGCTCCGTCGAGCAGGGACATGTCCTGCTTCAGGTCGCGCAGCTGGTCCGGGTGGTCGAGCAGGCCGATCATGCCGATGGTCGTGACCGTGCGCGTCGTCTCGTTGCCGGCGATCAGCAGCAGCAGGAAGAAGAAGTTGAACTCCTCGGGCGGGAGCGTGTGTCCGTCGAGCTCGGCGTTCACCAGCGCCGTCGCCAGGTCGTCGGAGGGGTGTGACATCGCCTTCTCCCGCAGCTTGCTGGCGTACAGGAACATTTCGGCGGAGTACTGGTTGACGTCCCCCTCCTCGGCCTTCTCCTTCAGCGTCTTGCCGTCGTGGTACTCCGGGTCGTCGAAGCCGACCATCTTGTTGCCGATGTCGTAGACGCGGCGCCGGTCCTCCTCGGGAACGCCCATCATCTCGCAGATCACCAGCATGGGCAGCGGCGCCGCCAGCTCCTCGACGAAGTCGCACTCGCCCTTCTCGATCACCGCGTTCACGATCTCGCGGCACATCCGGCGGATGCGTGGCCGCAGGCCCTCGACCATGCGCGGCGTGAACGCCTTGTTGATCAGCGCGCGGTGCTGGTGGTGCCGCGGCGGATCCATGCTGATCATGATCTGCTGCTGGAAGACGACGGTGTCCGGTTCGGGCTCGCGCAGCAGGATGCCCATGCGCTCCGAGGAGAACTCCTTCGGGTGGCGCGAGATGTGCTTCAGGTCGTCGTACCTGGTGACGGCCCAGTAGCCGGGACCGTCCGGCTCCTCGTGCCAGAAGACGGGCGCCTCGCGCCGCAGCGTCTCGAACATGTCGTGGGGACAGCCCGCCTCGAACACGTCCAGGTCGTTCAGGTCCACGTCGGAAAGCTGCATGGCGGTCTCCTTCAGGGGTGCTGGCGCGCGAACTTGCGCAGCACGCCGGTCTGCCGACGCAGCACGTCGGGGGAGAGGGGGTCGACGCCCAGCACGTCGCGGAACAGCGGCGCCAGGGCGAAGTGGCCGAGCACCATGTGGATCCAGGCCGCGATCACCAGCGGGTACTCCTCGGGCTCCCAGCCGCTCTCGGGCACGCGCTGCATCTGCACCCGGGCCTGCTCGATCAGCGGCCGGATCCAGTCGCGCATGACCCCGCCGATGTGGGCTCCGCCGGTGGCGGCCTCGTGGTGGATCAGCCGGGGCAGGTGGGGTCGCCGCGCCAGGTGCTCCATGACCCGCTCGAGCAGCGCGTCGACCGCCTCCCCGCGCGGCTCGGCGGCGGCCAGACCCTGCATCAGCTCCACCAGCGGCCGGATGCCCCGCTCCAGCACCGCCGTGTAGAGCGCCTCCTTGCCGTCGAAGTGGTTGTAGAGGCTGGCGGGGGTGAGCGACACGGCGCCCGCGATGTCGCGCACCGACGTTCCGGCGTAGCCGTGCTCGGCGAACAGGGCCTCGGCCTCGTCCAGGATGCGATCTCGGGTGACCGTGCCGGCGGCGGGGGTGGGGAGGGCGGCGGACATGATGAACGAACGATCGTTAACATGACCGAGGGGCGCAGGTCAAGCTTCAGCCTTCTGGGACTCCGCTCGGCTTCGCCTCGCTCCGCGCGCGGCCTATGGCCGCGCTCGACCCAGCTGTCCCGCCTGGGCCAGGCCCTGGAAGGCCTCCACCACGTCCGGATCGAACTGGGTGCCCGAGCAGCGCACCAGCTCGGCCACCGCATCCTCCGGGCCCCGGGCGTCCCGGTAGCTCGACTGGCTGGTCATGCTGTCGAAGGCGTCGCAGACCGCGATGATGCGGGCCTCCAGCGGGATGGCCGCACCGGCGATGCCGTCCGGGTAGCCCGAGCCGTCCCACCACTCGTGGTGGTGGTGGACGATCGGCGCGATCTCCTTCCACAGGCGGATGCGACCCAGCATGCGCGAGCCGATGATCGTGTGGCGGTCGCAGGTCTTCGGGTTCATCTGCTGGGTGCGATCCATCTTCAGCATGCCGATGTCGTGCAGCAGCGCGGCGAAGTGGAGCCGCTGCATGCCGACGTCGTCCAGGTGGAGCGTGCGCCCCACCCGGTTCGCCAGCGCCGCCACGCGCTGCCCGTGGCCCTGGTGGAACTGGAGGTGGGCGTCGAGGGCGCTCACCAGGATGTCGGTGACGTGGGCGAAGAAGTTGCGCTGGGCGTCGCGCAGGTCGCCGTTGTGCAGCGCCACGGCGGTCAGCGCGCCCAGGGTCGACAGGCCGTCGGTCTCCTCGGCGCCGAAGTCGCGGGCGGGAGCCGGTCGGATGGCCACGATGGCGCCGATCGGCTTCGGATCGCCGGGCAGCGGCACCGCCAGCGCGGCGAAGCCCTGTCCGTCGGAGCCCTGCACCAGCGGCCGTCCCGACTCCAGCACCAGCGGCGGCATGGCCGCGATCTTCGACTCGAGCGATTCGTAGAGCTTCTCGGCGCCGTCGCCGGCGGTCGCGGCGAGCGACGCCCGCGCGTCGCCGGTGCCGCGCACGAAGAGGTAGGCGTTCGGCGTGTCGGCCAGCTCCAGGGCGAAGCGGGCGGCGCGCTCGGTCGCCTCGGTCACGTGCTCGACCGAAGCCAGCACGCCCGAGGCGCGCAGCAGCGCCGACAGCCGGCGGTTGTCCCGATCCATCCGCTCGAGGGATCGCCGCGTCATGCTGCGCAGCACGAAGAACGATCCCAGGCTGAGCACCGCGGCGAACAGCACCAGGGCGACCAGCCCCATGGCGTAGTGGCCGTCCTTCAGGCCCGGCAGCACGAAGCGCTCGACCACGACGGCCAGTGCGACCAGCGGCACCACGGCGCCCAGGAAGTAGGCGGAGAACGTGACGCGGTCGAGCTTGTCGGAGAAGAGCTTGTGGCCCTGGGACATTTCGGTTCACCCGGCAAAGAGGAAGGGAGGGGAAGGGCGGGGTGCCGGTCGGCTGCAGTCCGGCCGGCACCCCAGAGTGTTGGATCGGACGCCGAGGGAAATCGGCAGGACGGCGGCAGGTCTGGAGCCCATCCTCCCGCTGTCGGTAGCGAATGAGGGGTTTTGCACCCGCGGGGAGCGGGCGGGGGCGCCGGGGCCGGCGCGGCGCTACCCAGGATCGATGCCGGAGCTGCCCGAGGTCGAGGTCACGCGGCGGCGGATCGAGCCGCTGCTGGTGGGGCGTCGCATCCGCCGGGTGCGCACGACCGCCGACAGCTACTTCTTCGTCACGCCGCCCGACCGCCTGCGCCGCGGCCTGCGCGGCCGCCGGGTCGAGGCGCTGTCGCGCCAGGGCAAGTACCTGATCGCCGGCCTCGACGGCGGATCCCGGCTGGTGGTGCACCTGGGCATGACCGGCCAGCTCTTCGCCGCCGGCGCCACCAGCCTGCGCCTGCTGTCGTCGACCGGTCGCCAGGCGCTGGCGCCCGAGGAGCAGCCCGCCTTCCGGCCCGACGCCCACACCCACCTGCGCCTGTCCTTCGAGGACGAGGGCGAAGAGGTCTACCTGCGCGACGTGCGCAAGTTCGGGAAGGTGCTGCTGCTCGCACCCGGCATCGCCCACCCGCGGCTGGCGCGCCTGGGTCCGGACGCCCTCGACGTCAGCGGCGAGCACCTGTTCGCGGCGACCCGCAAGCGGCAGGTGGCGGTGAAGGGCCTGCTGCTCGACCAGTCGGTGCTGGCCGGCGTGGGCAACATCTACGCCGACGAGGCGCTGTTCCTGTCCGGCGTGCGCCCGTCGCGCCGCGCGGCGCGGGTGACCCGCAAGGAGTGCGACGCCATCGCCCAGGGCCTGCGCCGGGTGCTCGAGCGCTCGATCGAGACGGGGGGATCTAGCATCAGCGTCTACGTGGCCCCGGACGGCAGCGACGGCGCCTACCAGAGCGAGCGCCGGGTCTACGCGCGCCGCGGCGAGGCCTGCCGCCGCTGCGGCGGTACCATCCGGCGCATCGTGATCGGACAGCGCGGCACCCACTTCTGCCCGGGCTGTCAGAAGTAGGGCCATGCTCAACTGGATCGAGCTCGAGCGCGCCGTCCGCGTGCTGTCGCAGGAGGCGACCGGATGCCGCATCCAGGCGGCCGTGCAGCCCGAACGCCAGCGCGTCGTGCTCGAGCTCTACGGCGGACCCGAGGGCGCGCGCGGGCGTCGCGCCCTGGTGCTCTCCTGCCACCCGGCGACGGCCCGCGTCGGCCTGGCCGACCGGCCGCAGAAGAGCGGCGGCAGCGCGCCACCCGCCTTCACCCAGTACCTGCGCGCCCACCTGGTGGGCGGTCGCGTCGAGGGCGTGCACCAGGTCGACGGCGACCGGCAGCTGGCCCACGACGTCCGCGCCGAGGACGGCGACTACCGGCTGCTGCTCTCGATCTTCGGCAGGCGGAGCAACCTCTACGTGCTCGACGGCGAGGGCCGGGTGGTGGCCGCCGTGCGTCCGCTGGCCGAGACCCGGTCGGAGCTGGCGTTCGGCGAGCCCTGGCGGTCGCCCCAGTCGCCCCCCCGCCGCCAGGGCGACGACCGCTTCGCAGACGTCCCGGACGAGGAGTTCCTGGCCGCGGTCGAGCGCCGCTACGCGGCGGAAGAGGCCGAGGGCGAGCAGTCCGAGCTGGCCCGCCGCGTCGGGCAGGCGATCCGCAAGGAGGCCCGCAACCTGGATCGCAAGCTCGAGAAGCTCGAGCGCGAGCTCGCCGACGCCGAGGCCGCCACCGTCTGCGAGCGCCACGGCGAGCTGCTGAAGAGCGTGCTGTCCGACGTCGCGCGCGGCGACACCAGCGTGGTCGTGCGCGACTGGGACAGCGGCGAGGACGTGCGCATCGCCCTCGACGCCACGCTCACGCCGGCCGAGAACATGGAGCGGCTGTTCAAGCGCTACCGCAAGGCGCTGCGCACGCTCACCAAGGGGGGCGGTCAGCTGGAGGGCGTGCGCGCGTCGCGCGCCGACGTCGCCGCGCTGGAGCGCGACCTCGAGCAGGCGGGCGAGGGCGCGGACGCGCTCGAGGCGCTGGCCGCCCGGCCCGAGGTGGCGCGCCTGCTGGGCCGCTTCGCGCCCGGTCCGGCGCCCCGGCAGCGCGCGCGGCCCGAGCCCTTCAAGGTGGGCGGCCGCGAGGTGCCCGCGAAGTTCGTGCCACGCCGCTACCGCACCGCCGGCGACCTGGAGATCTGGGTGGGACGCAGCGACGCCGCCAACGACCACCTCACCACGCGGCTGGCCCGCGGCAAGGACCTGTTCTTCCACCTGGACGGGGCGCCCGGCAGCCACGTCATCCTGCGCACCGAAGGCCGCGACGATCCGCCGTCGGACGCCGTGCTCGACGCCTGCGAGCTGGCGGTCCACTACTCGAAGCAGAAGAAGGCGAGCCGCGCCGACGTCCACGTCGTCCCCATCAAGAACGTGAAGAAGCCGAAGGGCGCGAAGCCGGGCCTGGTGATGGTCCACGGCGGCAAGTCGATCCACCTGCGCCGCAGCGAGGCCCGCCTCGAGCGCGTGCTGGCCGCGAAGATCGAGGACTGAGCGCTTCAGTCCGCCCAGCGCGGCCGGTAGCGCAGGGCCAGGTCGAGCAGGCGCTGGAGGAGATCCAGCGGGGGCATGCCGGCGTGCTTCGCCGAGCGGGCGAAGTCCTCCTCGAAGTCGAAGTCGGGGGCCGCGTTCACGTCGATCAGGAAGGGGCGCCCCTCCCCGTCGAGGCGGAAGTCGATGCGCGCCGAGCTCGACAGGCGCAGGACGCGCCAGGCCGTTCGCGCCGCGCCCTCGACCCGTCGCCGCACCGCGGGCCGGAGCTTCGCCGGACCGGAGTGGACGCCCAGCGCGCGGCGGTGGTCCAGGTTCCACTTGAGTCGCGAGGTGGCGATGCGCGGCGCGCCCTCGGGAAGCCGGTCGAAGAAGGTCTCCCACACCGGCAGGCAGCGCGGCCGGTGGTTGCCCAGCAACGGGACCGTCAGCTCGCGACCCTCCACGTAGCGCTCGGCCACCGCGTCGCCGAAGCGCTCGTGGACCGCGGCGACGCGCCGGCGCAGCGCGGTCCGGCTGCGGACCACCGACGCGCGCGACACGCCCTCGGACCCGCTCTCGGCCGCCGGCTTCACGATCAGCGGGAAGGGCAGGTCGGTGTCGATCGCCCGGGCTCCGCGTTCGAACACGGCGAACGCCGGCACCGGCACGTCGTGGGCCGCCAGCAGCGTCTTGGCCAGCGCCTTGTCGCGCGACAGCAGGTTGCCCTCGGCGTTGCAGCCGGTGAAGGGCACGCCGGTCGTCTCGAGCGCGGCGATTACAAAGGGCTCGTAGCCGCCCTGACCGCGCAGCTCGGCCAGCAGGTTGAAGACCACGTGGGGCTCGAAGTGCGCGATCTCGGCGTGCAGCGGCGCCAGCGACTCGTGCAATCCGAGCTGGACCACCCGGTGGCCCAGCGTCTCGAGCCCGCGCACCACGTGGAACTCGGTGCGCCACGGCAGCACCTGGGCCTCGGTGAGACCCTCGGTCGAGTCGCGGGCGTAGAGGTCGCGGTGGGTGAGGACCAGGACGCGCAGGCGCCTACGGGCGGGCATGCGCTCCGTCGGGCACGCGCGCCGTCCACAGCGCGCGCTCCTTCCTCGCCACGTCGGGCCAGGGGCTCCAGGGCCGGCGCTCGACGCGCCGGAAGCCGGCCTCGGCCAGCACGCCGCGCAGGAAGGCGTCGCCGTGGAGCTTCTCGCGCAGGGTGGTCTCGGCCTTCGTCCAGCCGCCGGACCTGCCGGAGCCGGTCTTCGCGTAGGCGATCATGCGCGCGCTGGCGACCTGCCGCGCCGGGTCCCAGCTGCAGCACATGGCCAGGTCGCCGCCGTCGCCCTCGAGCAGATAGTCGCGCTCGTCCCAGTAGCGCTCGTAGAAGTGGCGCGTGGTGGCGTCGAAGGCCAGCACGCCGCCCGGCGTCAGGTTTCGGCGGATGCAGCGCAGCGCGCGCACCAGCGGACCCCGCGCCAGGAAGTGGTTGAAGACGTCGCCGCAGGCCAGCGCCACCGCGCAGCGCCGCGGCGCGCGGAAGCGCAGCAGGTCGTCCTGCTGGAGGCGGACGCGTGCGCCGTGGCGCCGGCAACGCCGGCGGGCGATGGCCAGCATGGCGCGCGAGTCGTCCACGCCGACCACCGGCACGCGGCGGCGCGCCAGCCGGTCGGCCAGCACGCCGGTGCCGCAGGCCACGTCGAGCACGGCGGTGCCGCGCGGCCGCGCCTTCACCAGCGGAGCCGTCGCCCGGAAGAAGGCCTCGGTCACGTCCAGGTGCTCCGGCTGGTCGTAGACGCGGGCGATCAGGTCGTAGACGTCGTGGGAGCTGGACCTCACGCCACCTCGACCAGCCACTTCAGCGCACCGGGCTCGGCGGCGCGGGCGAGGGCTTCGCTGGCGCGGACCAGCGGCAGGCGGTCGCTCACCAGCGACGCCACGTCGACGGCGTCGCCGGCCAGCGCCTCGAGCGCCGGGGCGAACGGGCCGCAGCGCGAGCCCACCACCTGGATCTCGTTCACGACCAGCGGCGCCAGGTCCACGCCCGGGTGCTCGGCGACCGTGCTCTTCAGCACCAGCGTGCCGCGCGGACGCGTCGTCGCCAGCGCCGCCGCGAAGCCCGCCGCCGTGCCGGTGGCCTCGACCACCAGCGGCGTCGGCTCGGGACGCCAGTCGCGCTCGAGCACGGTCTCGATGCCGCGCCGCGAGAGGATCGCCAGCTTCTCCGGGTGGTGACCGACCACGCGCACGCGGGCGCCGGCGCGGTCGAGCACCTGGGCGGCCAGCAGCCCGAGCTTGCCGTCGCCCAGCACCAGCGCCGGCGTGCCGGCCTCGACGGGCACCTGCTCGACGATCTCGAAGGCCGCGGCCAGCGGCTCGGTGAAGACGGCGCGCTCGTCGGGCAGCGCGTCGGGCACGGCGTGCAGGTTGGCGAGCGGGACGCTCACGTACTCGGCCAGCGCGCCGTCCGCGTCCTGGATGCCCATCACGCTGCGCGTCGGGCAGTGGCGGCCCAGGCCCCGCGCGCAGAAGTCGCAGCGCCCGCAGGCGAAGTTGATCTCGCCCACCACGCGCCGCCCGCGCCAGGCGTCCGCACCGTCCTCCACGACGCCCACGAACTCGTGGCCCAGCACGCCGCGGAAGCCCATGTAGCCCTTCACGAGCTCGAGATCGGTGTTGCACACGCCGGCCATGTGCACGCGCACGATCGCGCGGTCCGGGCGCGGCTCCGGCTCCGGGTGGTCGCGCAGGCGCACCTCGTCGCCTTCGAGGACGAGCGCCTTCACGCCGCCCTCACTTCCCCAGGAAGGCGAGGCAGGCGTCGGCGGCGGCCTCCGGCGCGTCGATCTCGACCATGTGCCCCGCCCCCTCGATGGGGCGGTGGCTCACCAGGCCGCCCAGTCCGTCGACGAAGCGCTTGGCGTAGCTGGCGGGCAGCACCCGGTCCTCGGTGCCGGTGACCAGCAGGGTGGGCGCCAGCACGCGGTGCAGGCGCTTCGCCAGACCGCGATCGCCCAGGGGCCAGAGAAGCCGCGCCGCCGCCTCTTCGGCGCGGGTCATCGTGATCGACCACTCCACCGGGTCGGCGCCGTCGGGCGCGGCCAGCAGCGCCGCGTAGGCGTCGGGACGCGACGAGAGCCGCGCCGCCACCTCGGAGCGGCGCAGCGCGAACAGGTCGGCCACCGGCTCGGACGCGTCGAAGAGCCCCAGCGGCGCGATCAGCACCAGGCGCCGCACTGTGGCGCGCGAGAACGCGGCGACCTCCGCCGCCAGCATGCCGCCCACCGACGCGCCCACCAGGTCGGCGCCCTCGAGCCCCGCTCCTTCCAGCAGGTCGAGCGTGGTGGCGACCCAGTCGGGCAGGTCGTCGAGCTGCGCGTGTCCGCTGCCGCCCGGGAAGCCGGGCAGCGACGGCGCCACCACGCGTCGCGACTCGGCCAGCCGGTCGAGGAAGGGAATCCAGCGGGGCAGGCCGCGCAGTCCGCCCAGGAAACCCAGCGGCTCGCCTTCGCCCTTCTCCCAGACGCGCGCCTCGACGTCGCGCGGAAGCGGAAGCCGCCGTTCGGTGAGGTCGCTCACGCGCGGGCCTCGGCGGGCAGCGGTCGCGGCCACCAGTGGTTCTCCCAGGCGTCGTCGAACAGGTCGCGGAGCTGGGGCAGCACCCGCTTGGCGAACAGCTCGGTGTTGTGGAACGTGGTGGCCCGGTCCATGTCGCCGAACTGGAGCAGCAGCATCAGCTGGCCCACGTTCAGCTCGGTGGCGACGCGCCGCAGCTGGTCGGCCACCTCGTCCGGGCTGCCGACGACCACGTAGCCCTTGTCGACGATCTCCTCGAAGGACGGACCGCCGTGGCCGCCCCGCTTCTCGCCGGCGCGCTTCGCGGCCTGCGCCACCTGGGACTGCACGCGCGCGCGCAGCGTCGACTCCGACGCGTAGCCCGGCGCCGTCGCCCAGCGCGCGTCGACGTGCAGGCAGCGGCCGTAGAAGTACTCCGCCGGCTCGCGGTAGATCTCCATTGCTTCCTCGCGGGTCTCGGCCACGCCCACGAACTGGAGGAAGCCGGCGCGGTACGGGTTCGGCTCCTTGCCCAGGCGCTTCATCTCCGCCCAGAAGCCGTCCATGGTCGCCTTGCCCTGCTTGTAGCCGAAGTAGGAGAGATAGGAGTAGACGTAGTCGCGTTCGGCGCACCACTGCCAGGTCTCGACCGAGCCGCCGCCCGGGATCCAGACCGGCGGGTGGGGCTTCTGCACCGGCCGCGGCCAGACGTTCACGTAGCGGAGCTGGTGGAAGCGGCCGTTCCAGGCGAAGGGCTCCGGCTCCTGCCAGGCGCGCAGGATCAGGTCGTGGGCCTCGTGGTAGCGCTGGCGCAGCTGGCTCGGGTTCTGCCCGTAGGCGAAGCAGGTGTCCATGGGCGTGCCGACCGGGAAGCCGGCCACCAGGCGTCCGCCGGAGATGCAGTCGAGCATGGCCATCTCCTCCGCCACGCGCACCGGCGGGTTGTAGAGGGCCAGCGAGTTGCCCATGACCACGATGGCCGCGTCGCGGGTCTGGCGCGCCAGCGTGCTGGCGACCAGGTTCGGCGACGGCATCAGGCCGTAGCCGTTCTGGTGGTGCTCGTTGACGCACACGCCGTCGAAGCCCATCTCGGCGGCGTGCTCCAGCTCGTCGATGAACTCGTTGTACATCGCGTGCGCCGCCGACGGGTCGAACAGGCGCGAGTCGATGTCGATCCACACCGACGGGTGCGTCTCGGCGAAGTCCTCGGGCAGACGCGTGTACGGCATCAGGTGGAACCAGAGGAGCTTCATTCGCCTATCCTGGGGGAGGCCGGCGGCCGCGGTCAAGGTGGCGCGCTGCCCCTGCGAGGAGTTCCATGCCCGATCCGGTCTTCTGTCCCGAGTGTCGCGCCGAGTACCTGTGGAGTGCGACCCGCTGCGGCGACTGCGACGTGGCGCTGGTTTCCGAGAGCGCGCTGGGCGACGCGTCGGTCGCGGAGCTTCCGCCGGCGTCGGAGCTGGTGTGCATCCGCGCGGCGGCGGTGGGCTGGTGCCAGGGGCTGTCGGTCGAGCTGTCCGAGGCGGGGATCGCGCACCGCATCGAGGTGGCCGCGGACGACGAGGAGGATGGAACGGTCCGGCGGCCCGGGGCGAACCTTCCCTACGGCGTGTACGTGCGCGAGGCGGACGCGGCGGCGGCCGCCGAGGTGGACGCCGCCTTCATGAAGCGTCAGATCCCGGACATGCCCGAGGACGCCGGCGGCGGCGACGACGAGAGCTGTCCGGCCTGCGGCGAGGCGGTCGCCGCCAGTGCCGACGAGTGCCCCGAGTGCGGACTGGCCCTGCTGGGCGAATGAGGCCGGGCGCGCTGCTGCTGGCGCTGCTCTGGGCGCTGGCCTGCTCCCAGGGCGTGCCGGGGGCGCGGCTCCCGGTCGAGCCGCTGGTGGTGGGCAACGAGCGCATCACCGCCGAGATCGCCGCCACCGCGGCGGATCGCCGCCAGGGGCTGATGCACCGCGAATCGCTGCCCCAGGACCACGGCATGCTGTTCGTGTTCCCCGAGGAGAAGGTGCTGAGCTTCTGGATGAAGGACACGCCGCTGCCGCTGTCGATCGCCTTCGCCGACGCGGGTGGACGCATCCTGCGCATCGCCCCGCTCGAGCCGGGATCGCTCGAGCCGGTCACCAGCGGGGCGCCGGCGCGCTACGCGCTGGAGATGAACCGCGGCTGGTTCGAGCGCAACGGCGTCTTCCCCGGCGACACGATCGGCGACATCCCGCGCGTCACGCCCGAGTAGGCGCCGCTACATCTCCTCCTTCAGCCGGACCTCGCCGAACAGCTCCGGGAAGCGTCCCTGCTTGTCCGAGTAGAAGGCGCGGATCTCGTCCATGTCCTGGCTCACGTCGCCGGTGGGCAGGATGGCTGGACCGAAGCCGCCGCGCTTGCGCGCGTAGTCCAGGTAGGAGAGCACGATCGGCACTTCGGCGCGGCGCGCAATGTGGTAGAAGCCCGACTTCCAGTGGGCGACGTAGCCGCGCGTCCCCTCGGCCGGAATGGTGAGCGCCATCTCCGGGCTGTCGCGCAGCAGGTCGGCCATCTGCCCGACCAGGTCGTTGCGGCGGTCGCGCCGCACCGGGACACCGCCGACGGCGCGCATCACCCAGCCCATGGGTCCGCGGAACAGCTGGTGCTTCGCCATGAAGCGCAGGCGCACGTCGAAGACGGCGGCGAAGGCCAGCAGGTAGGCCAGGTCCCAGTTCGAGGTGTGGGGCGCCGCGATCACCACGTAGCGGCGCGCCACGGGTCGTTCGCCCTCGGCGCGCCAGCCCGTGAGACGCAGGAAGCCCTTCGCCAGCAGTCGCAGCATCGTCGTCTCCGGCGCACGCCGGAGGCGACGGGGCCGATCGGAAAGGTGAGGTCCGGTCGCGCCGAGTATTGCCCGTTCTCCGGCGGGGGGCCAATTCGACGCTGTGGGCGGGCGTCAGCGCGCGTGGTCGCCCCAGGCGACGAGCCGGCCCTTCTCGTCGAAGTTCACGCGCCTGCCCAGCGCGTCCGGGTACTCCCAGCGCTCGAAGGCGTAGTAGTGGGTGACGCGGCCGGGCTCGCCCAGGATGCGCAGCACCTGGGCCTGCGACATCCCCACCCGCAGCCGCTGCCAGCTGCGCGCGTCGCGCCAGTCCGCCGCAGCGGGCGCCACGGCGGCCAGGACCGCGGCGGCGGCCAGGCATGCGAGGAGCGCGGACAGGCGTCGAGCCATCATCTTCTCCCGGGACGAGGTATACCAGAGGCCGTGACGCGCGCCCTCGTGTACGGCCTGGCCTCGCTGCTGGCCGTCGTGCTGCCGCTCGTGCTGGCCGGGTGGAGCCCGGCCTTCGTGTCCATGTCCTACGGGCGCAGCTTCCTGCCCTTCGAGCTGCTGGGACTGTCCGGCGGGCTGCTGGTGGCGGGCGTGGCGTGGGTCGAGCTGCGCCGTCGGCGTCCGGCGGGAGCGCGCGAGTGGATCGCCTTCGCCGCGCCGTTCCTGCTGGCGCTCCACTTCCTGACGCTCACCAGCGAGTACGCCCAGCGGCGCTTCGACTACGACTGCTACGAGTACGCGGGACGCGCCCTGCTGGCGGACGAGAGCCCCTACCGGGTGGGACTCATCTACCTCTACCCGCCGCCGACCGCCCAGGCCTTCGCATGGGCCCACCGGGCGGTGGGCGCGACGGCGCGCGCGCTGGGCGCCGACCTGCCGCGCGACCGGGTCTGGGACCACGTCTTCTACCTCTACCAGTGCGCACAGTGGCTGCTGGTGGTCGCCGCGTACTTCCTGTGCCTGCGCTTCGCGCGGGTCGTCGGCCTCGACGCCTGGTGGTCGCCCGTGCTGGTCGGCGCGCTGCTCGTCTTCGACAACGCGGTCTTTCGCACGCTGCGCCACGGTCAGGTGAACCTGTGGGTGCTCGACCTGTCGCTGCTCGGTCTGCTGATGGCGCGCGCGCGGCCCTGGCTCGGCGGCGCCGCGCTGGCACTGGCGGCGCACGTGAAGCTCTATCCGCTGCTGGCGGCGCTGGCGCTGGCCGCCGCGGACCGCTGGCGCGCGGTGCTGGCGGGGGGCGTGGTGCTCGTCGCGGTGTTCGGGCTCTCGTCGCTGGGTCCGGGCGGACTCGCGCTCTGGCAGGAGTACGCCGACCTGCTCCGCGCCGACTTCCCCGGCGAGATCGCCTTCCGCAACGCCAGCCTGCACAGCCTGTTCTACAACCTCGACCGGCTCTGGCTGGGCGGAAGCGGTCGCGGGGGCTTCGTCGTCTGGGGCGTGCGGCTCGGCACCGCCGCCTTCGCCCTCTGGCTGCTGGCCCGGCTGGTGCTGCGCGAGCGCGTGCGGCGATCGCTGGAGGCCGCCGCCGACGAGGCGCGCGTCTTCGCCGGGCACACCGCCGACGTGCTGGCCTTCGGCCTGCTGCTGTCGCCGTCGGTCTGGGAGCACCACTTCGTGATGGCGCTGCCGCTGGCGATCCTGGCGATTGGCGAGCGGGGCCGCGATCGCGGCGTGGCGGTCTTCGCGGCCGTCTTCGCCATGCTGTGGATGCCCACCTTCGACGTCTTCCTGCTGGGCCACCACCGGCTGGCCGGCATGCTGGTGCTGCTGGCCCTGACCTCGCCGCGCCGCGTGCCGCGCTACCGGACGTAGCCGAGCTCGCGGAGCGCCGCCTGGGTGAAGGCGTCGGCGCGCGCGGGGCTGTGGCGGCGACGGATGGGCCAGGGCTCCCGGGCGTGGAACCACTCGACCAGCTCCTGCCGGATCGCCGCCGCCTCGTCGGCGCGCTGCGGCGCCAGGTCGCGCTCCTCCGCCGGGTCGCTGGCCAGGTCGTAGAGCTCGACGTCGCGACCGCCGTGGCGCTCGCGCGCCCAGTCGGTGCGCGGGAGCACCAGCTTGAGGTCGCCCCGGCGCACGGCCAGCGTGTAGCTGCGGCGCCGGCGGGTGGCCTCCGAGCCGGCCTCGCTGAACACGCGCGCCGGCAGCGCCGCGCCGTCGCCTTCCCCCACGGCCGCCAGCAGGTTCGCACCCTCGAAGGGGTTGTCCGGCGCCGGCGCTCCGACCGCCGCCAGCAGCGTGCGCGCCAGGCCGCGCACCTCCACCGGCTGCCCGACGCGCAGTCCGGCGTGACGGCGGTCGGGCCAGCGCAGCACCAGCGGCACGCGCACCTGCTCCTCGTAGGGAACGTGGCCGTGGTTGAAGTAGAAGCCGTGCTCGCCCAGGCTCTCGCCGTGGTCCGACACCAGGGCCACCAGCGTCTCCGCGCCGGCGGGCAGCGCCTCGAGCCGCTCGACCAGCCGGCCGAGCTGCTCGTCGGCGTAGCGGATCTCGCCGTCGTAGGCGGCGACGTAGCGCGCCAGGTTGCGCTCCCGCTCCGAGCGCTCGAACAGGCGCCGCGGCATGCCTCCCCAGGGCTCGTCGTCCGGGTTCACGGCCACCGTCGTCTCGCGGTAGAGCGCGTCGCCCAGGTAGCGCTCGGCGTAGCCCGGCGGCGGCTGGTAGGGCGCGTGGGGGTCGATGTAGTGGACCCACAGCAGGAAGGGCTCGCCGCCCGCGGTGAGCTTCGCGAGCTCCTCCAGGGCGACGTCGGTGACGTTGCCGGCCGTGGTGCGCGCCGCGGGATCGGCGGCCTGCGAGGACTTCCACAGCTCGTGGTACGTCTCGAAGCCCTGGTCGAAGTTGTTGTGGCGTCCGAGCACGCCGTTGGCGACCACCGCCGAGGTGCGGAAGCCGCGGTCGCGGAAGCCCTCGGCCAGCATGTGCAGGCGATCCGGGAGCACGTTGTCGCCGGCGGCGATCACGATGCCGGTGACGTGCGGGTACTGGCCCGAGAACATGCTCGCCATGCTCGGCGTCGTGACCGGCCACTGCACGACGGCGTGCTCGAAGACGACGCCCTCGGCGCCCAGCCGGTCGATCGTGGGCGACGTCTCGCGCGCGTAGCCGTAGAGGCCCAGGTGGTCGGCGCGCAGCGTGTCGACGCTCACGAGCAGCACGTTGCGCGGAGGGTCCGGGGCCGTGGTGCAGCCGAGCCAGAGCAGTCCCGACAGCACGATCGATCCGATTCCCAGGAACGAAACCCGATGCGACCCGGACATGTGTATACCGGCGCGCATCCTATCACGGGGCGAGCGGTGCCTGGCAAGCGTTGGCCGCGCCGGTTCGGACGTGCCAGTCTCTCGCCGGATGAGCCGGACCCTTCGCGTTTTCCATTGCTTGATCGCGGCCTTTGCGTGTTGGGCGTGCGGTGGTCCGACCAAAGTGGTTGGAACACCGAACGTCGTGCTCGTGGTCCTGGATACCGCGCGCGGCGACCGCTTCTCGCTCTACGGCCACGAAGCCCCGACCTCGCCGCGGCTGGCCGACTTCGCGTCGGACGCGCTGGTCTTCGAGCGGGCCTACGCCAACTCGTGCTGGACCGTCGCCTCCCATGCCTCGCTCTTCACGGGGCTGCTGCCGGCCACCCACGGCGCGACCCAGGAGCACGTGTGGCTGGACGGATCGCTGGAGACGCTGGCCAGCCTGCTCGGGCGCGCCGGCTACCAGACCGCCGCCTTCAGCAACAACGCCTGGGTCTCCGAGTCGACCGACCTGGTGCGCGGCTTCGACCGGGTCGTGCCGCTTTGGAAGGAGGCGCCGGCCGGCGGGACGGACGCGGCGACGCACCCGACCAACCGGGCCGTCGCCGACTGGCTGGCGCAGCGGGACGCGAAGCGACCCTTCCTGGCCTTCGTGAACTACATCGAGCCCCACTGGCCCTACGAGCCCCCGGACGCCCACCGGGACCGCTTCCTCGACCCGGCGACGCCCCACGGCCTGCTGCGACGCAGCAACGTGTCGGCCATCCAGTGGTACCTGCGCCGCACGAAGGGTGGCAACCGCGTGCTACCGACGCGCTCGGCGCTCTACGACGCCGAGCTCTCCTACACCGACGCGGTGCTGGGCGACCTGCTCGACCGCCTGGCCGCCGGCGGCTGGCTCGAGGACGCGCTGGTCGTGGTGACGTCGGACCACGGAGAGCACCTGGGCGAGCACGGGCACCTGGGCCACTCCTTCTCGCTCTACGACCCGACGCTGCGCATCCCGCTGGTGATCCGGCCGCCGGGCGGCGCCGGCGGAAAGCGGCGCAGCGACCCGGTGCAGCTCGCCGACGTGTTCGCGACCATCGCCGCCGCGACCGGCGTGACCCCCGCCGACGCGCGCGTGGTGGGACGGGACCTGCTGGCCGGTCCGCTACCCGACGACCGGCCGCTGGTCGCCGAGTACTACCGGCCCGACGTCTTCTCGCAGCGCTTCCCGACACGCTCCCGGGCGAGGACGGCGATCGCGCCGTACCAGCGGCGCCTGCGCTCGCTGCGCGTCGGCGACGACAAGCTGATCTGGGCGTCCGACGGGACCCGCGAGCTCTACGACACGCGCCGCGATCCGCAGGAGCTGCGCGACCGCGCCGCCGACGAGCCGGAGCGGGTGGCCGAGCTGAGTGCGCGTCTCGAGGCGCTGGTCGGCGAGCTGGTCCGCGAGCCCGAGCCGCGCGAGACGCCGCCGCTCGACCCGGAGGTCGAGGCCAACCTACGGGCGCTCGGCTACCTCTGACTCCCAGGCGTCGAGGTCGCGGGACAGCTCCGCCACGCGGCGCGGGTGCTCGGCCGCCAGGTCGCGGGTCTCGCCCGGGTCCTGTGCCAGGTCGAAGAGCAGCGCCTCGCCGTCCCGCTCGAGCAGCTTCCAGGGGCCGCGGCGGATCGCCCGGCTCGCGTCGTAGCGCCAGTGGAGCGCCGGGCGCGCCGGCGGCGGTCCGCCCGCGAGCGACGGCAGCAGGTCGGCGCCGTCGAGGGGGCGGTCGCCTTCCGGCAGCCCGGCCGCGGCGGCGACGGTCGGGAACACGTCGAGCACGCTGACCGGCAGGTCGCTCGTGCCCGGTGCCAGCCGCGCCGGCCAGCGCAGCACGAAGGGCACGCGGATGCCCCCCTCGAACAGGTCGCCCTTGCCGCCGCGCAGCGGCGCGTTGCTCGACACCGGCGGCAGCCCGCCGTTGTCGTTCAGGAACCAGACCAGCGTGTCGTCGGCGCGGCCCGTGCGATCGAGGGCGTCGAGGATGCGTCCCACGCCGTCGTCGAGGGCGGCGGTCATGGCGGCCACGGCGGCGCGTTCCGGCGGCTCGAGGTGTGCGTAGGTGTCGCGGTGCCGCTCCGGCGCCTCGAAGGGGGCGTGCACCGCGTGGAAGGCCACGTACAGGAAGAAGGGCGCGTCCCCCGCTCCTTCGATGATCTGCTCCGCCTCCTCCGCGAACGCGTCGGTCAGGTAGCCCTCGCCCCGGACGCGGCGGTCGTCGCGGAAGACCGGTCCGTACAGCCCGGGGCCCCAGTCGAAGTAGGCGTGGGTGCCGGCCAGGAAGCCGAAGAAGGAGTCGAAGCCGCGGCGCAGCGGCCGGTAGGGCGGGCGCACGCCCAGGTGCCATTTGCCGACGGCGGCCGTGGCGTAGCCGGCCTGCCGGAGCCGTTGCGAGAGCAGCACCTCGCTGGTGGGGACGCCCGTGTCGTTGCGGACCTGCTCCTGAAGGTTCCGGTCGCCGTCGTGTAGCCGAAGCGGTTCGGGTCGCGGCCGGTGAGCAGGGCCGCGCGGGTCGGCGCGCACAGCGGCGACGTGACGTAGGCGTCGCTGAAGCGGACGCCCTCGCGCGCCAGCCGGTCCAGGTTCGGCGTCGCGATCTCGCGGCTGCCCTGGAAGCCCAGGTCGGCGAAGCCCAGGTCGTCGGCGATCACCACCACCACGTTCGGACGCGGCGCCGCCGGCCCGCCGCGCACCACGACGATCCCGCTCTCGTCGGCGTCGGCGGTGGCGTCGGGGAAGCCGAGGCGCGTCCAGGCGGCGGCGCGGTAGGGCGCGAGCACGACCACGC